>CAYYIP010000004.1:0-136601 GCA_964472015.1 uncultured Hyphomicrobiales bacterium
TATATTATATTATATTATATTATATTATATTATATTATATTATATTATATTATATATAATCGTTTTGTAAATAAAACTATAAGAATAGTATATTTTTATATATAAGGATATTGTTATGAAGAAATTTATAATTTTTTTTTCTTTTCTTTTAATCATTTTTTCTTTGTGTGATGTTGAATGTTATGCCCAAAAGAAAAAACGGAGTTCTAAAAAAATAAAAGCAGGTCGATTAATTGATAGTGTTTTTAATTTATATGGCAAAGGAACCGAATCTGATCCTTTTTTAATCAAAAATTTATCAGATCTAAATCAATTGTCAAAAGTTTGTAATAATGAGAAATATTTTGTTACAAAAAATAAATATTTTAAGCAAACTAATAATATAGTAATTACTTCAAATTATTTACAGATAGGTACAAAAGAAAAAGCTTTTTGTGGTAATTATGACGGGAATGGATTTGATATTCGATTTTCACAAGTTTCTTTTGTGCAAGAAACATATTATGCAGTTTTTGCAGTAAGTGAAGGTAATATTTATAATTTATCTGTTTCAGGTGACTTTAATATTAGTTATAACTTATCTAATATTTATGCAGCAGGTATAGTTGCTTTTAATAAAGGAACTATTAGTAAGTGTTATAATAATGTAAATATCTATGCAAAAGGTACTTATGGGGATGTTTATGTTGGAGGTATTTCTGGGAGGAGTGAAAAAGGTAGCATAATAGACTGTTATAATCTGGCAGATCTATCAAGTAATTCGGAAAATAGTTATTGTGGAGGTATAGTTGGATGGAACAGTACTAATTCAGATATTTATAATTGTTATTCTATTGGAAAAATAAAAGGATATATGATTGGTGGTATAATAGGAATGAATTATGGCAATTTAGAAAATAGTTATTTCCTTAAATTTTATACTGATAAAGAAATAAATAATAATGTAGATGTTGTTGGAAATAATGGTGGTAAAGTTAGTACTTCTGATAGTAAAATTGAAAATGAAATGAAACATAGTAATTTTAATTCTTTATTATCTAGTAATTATAAATATGTTAGCAATGATTATCCAAAATTAATTTGGGAGAAGATTAAAAAAAAGGTATCATCTAAAAAAAAGAAATTATGATAAAATAAAATATATTAATAATAATAAATTTATTAAGGTATTTCTTTTTATAAAACTTGTTTGAAAATTTATATGTTTTAATAAAAATATTTTGCAATTAAAAGATAAATATTTTTTCTAATAAATTATATAAATCATGAATATTTTTTGTATATTTGAAAAAATAAAAAACAATAAATATTTTTAAGTCTATTTTTATATTTAGTAAATTACTATTGTATGACACGAGAAGAACTAGCAAAATCAATATTTAATGTATCTCATATTACGGGTGAATTTAAATTACGTTCAGGTATTACTAGCAATGAATACTTTGATAAATATCAATTTGAATCCAGACCACAATTATTGATACATATAGGAGAAAGTTTAAGTAAACTTATTCCTATCGGAACGGAAGTGCTTGCGGGTTTAGAAGTAGGCGGTATTCCAATTGCTACTGCAATTAGTTTAATGCGAAATATCCCCGTTGTTTTTGTTCGTAAAAAAGCTAAAGAATATGGTACTGCTCTTACAATAGAAGGTTTAGATATTCAAGGTAAAAAAGTTTTAATAGTTGAAGATGTCGTAACTTCAGGCGGTCAAATTGTTCTTTCTACTAAAGATATCCGTGACAAAGGTGCAATTGTAGAAAAAGCTTTTTGTGTTATAGATCGCGAAAATGGAGCTAAAGAAACATTGGAAAAAATAGGAATAGAATTAATACCATTATTTACAATGTCAGAATTAAAAAATATAGTTAAAAAAATAGAATAATAATAAATTAATAATATAAATTATATAGTTATAATTATTCTATAATTTTTATTTCATTTCAATATAAAGACTTTTCAATATAAGCTCATAAAATAATATTTTTTTAAATAAATAACTTAATCAAAATTAATATATGGCAGTAGAAAGAGAACATTCTCGTACATTACGTTCTCGTAGCAGAACTATTATTCAAAATGGAGAAAATAAAGAAGATACTATTTCAGAACGAAATAATGAGTCTAATTTGTCTGTATCACAAAATATAGATAAATCAGATATAATTAATTTTAATGATTTAAAAGGGAAAAAAATAAGTGAATTAATAACAATAGCAAAAAGTTTAAATATTCATAGTTTTTCTGATTTACGCAAACAAGAATTAATATTAAAAATAGTAGAAGCATGTTCTCAAACAGATGAAAATAAGCCAGAGAGTATTATAAAAAATGATGGAGTTCTTGAAATAATGCCTGATGGATTTGGCTTTTTGCGATCTAGTGACTATAATTATTTTCAATCGTCAGCTGATATTTATGTTTCTCCTTCACAAATAAAAAAATTTTTACTACGAACTGGGGATACAGTTAGTGGTCAAGTAAGACAACCAAAAGATGGTGAACGTTATTATGCTTTATTAAAAGTCGATTCTGTTAATTATTGTGATGCTAATACAATAAGAGATAGAGTTCTTTTTGATAATTTAACTCCTATTTTTCCTAATGAACGTTTTAACTTGGAAACTAATTCAAGTAGTTATTCAACAAGAATAGTTAATCTTTTGAGTCCTATTGGTAAAGGACAACGTGGTTTAATTGTTTCACCTCCAAAATCCGGAAAGACAGTTTTGTTACAACAAATAGCAAATGCTATCTCTCTTAATCATCCAGAGGTAAAATTAATAGTTCTGCTAATAGATGAACGGCCAGAAGAAGTTACAGATATGGCTCGTAATGTAAAAGCTGAAGTTGTTGCTTCAACTTTTGATGAACCACCAGAAAGACATGTTCAACTTGCTGAAATGGTGATAGAGAAAGCAAAACGTCTTGTGGAAGCAAAATTTGATGTTGTTATTTTATTAGACTCTATTACACGTTTAGCTAGAGCAAATAATACTGTTATTCCTACGTCTGGGAAAGTTCTTTCCGGCGGCGTTGATGCTAATGCTTTACATCGCCCTAAACGTTTTTTAGGTGCAGCACGTAATATAGAAGAAGGTGGGTCGCTTACTATTATTGCTACTGCTCTTATAGATACAGGTAGTCGTATGGATGATGTTATTTTTGAAGAATTTAAAGGTACGGGTAATATGGAACTTATACTTGATAGAAAACTTGCTGAAAGACGAATATTCCCTGCTATTGATGTTAATAAATCAGGAACAAGACGAGAAGAATTATTGTTAAAAGCTGATGAACTTAATAAGTTATGGATATTACGTAAAGTATTAGGTGAATTTCCTTCTACTATTGAATCAATAGAATTTTTAATAGATAAAATGAAGGGGAAAAAAGATAATGAAGAATTTTTAAATTCTATGTATAGTTAATAGATAATAAATAATAAAGAATATTTTAAAAAAACGTATAATTAATAAATGGTAATGTTATGAAACAAAGAAAAACATTTAAACTAATATTTACTGCATTTAGTACTATGTTATTAACTTGTTGTATTTTATTTTTTACAGGATGTAAAAATAATGATGATGTAGTAGATGACTCCGCAAAAAAATATTTTGCAAAAGATAATAGAGTTGTAGTTTTTGAGCAATCTGGAGTAGATAAATTAACAGGAGTTGATATTCCTATTGGACTACCTATTATTTTATTTCGTAATTTTATATCATTAAATAATAATGTATATAGTTATGGATTTAATAATGCTGAAACAAACGAAACTCTTTTTAGTACTAAATTATTACTTTCAAGTAATAAAATATTATCAGATTTAGATTTAAATTTCAATATAAGTGAAACTGATTTTAATTTTATTACGCCAAATATACCTATTTTAGATGAAAGTGTAGCTTCTCAGAAACTTTGTCTTGATACTTTAATTAATTATAAAGTAGATGCTTCTACATTTATAAGTACAATATCGCCTGGTGTTAAAATCAATATAGATGTTAATTTAAAAATAACATTAATTAATAATGGTTCTAAGACTTTTAAATTAAATGATACTACTTTAAATGTAGTTTCTTATACAACTAAAACTGAATTTAATGCTACTATTAATGATCCATTAGTTCAACAATTTATGGCTTCATATAATAATAAATTAATTGCTACCGGAACCTATAAAAATGAAAACTATTTTTCTATTAATTATTTAGGAATTGTATTTCAAAGTAAAGCTTTGTATATAAAAAATACATTACTAAATATTGATGTAGTTAATAATCTTTTTACTTGTAAATTGATATCTGATATTATTCTAGAATAATAATATCTAACTATTGTTGTTTTATAAAGTAAATTATATTATACAAATATAATATAATATAATATAATATAATATAATATAATATAATATAATATAATATAATAATAAATAATTTTTGGAGTATAAAATGGCTGAACCATTATTAATAACTGATGAAAATTTTGAAATAGAAGTTTTACAATCACCCATCCCAGTTGTAATAGATTTTTGGGCAGAATGGTGTGGTCCTTGTAAGGCATTAACACCTGCAATAAATGAAATAACTAAGGAATATGCAGGAAAATGTAAAGTTGGGAAATTAAATGTAGATAATTCACCTAATATTTCTATTGAGTATGGAATACGTTCTATTCCCTGTGTAATTTTCTTTAAAGATGGGAAAGAAATAGATCGTATAATTGGTCTTGTCCCAAAAGATAAAATTACAGATAAAATTGATTCTATATTATAATTAATTTATAAAATAAATTTTAAAATAATATAGTTAATATAAAAAACTAAAAAACGGATATAAATTTTATATCCGTTTTTTTATTAAATTACAAAACTTATAGATATATCCTATATAATAATTTACTCATTCGTTATTTTCTAATTTTTCATTTTCAGAATAAGATTTTGAGATGTCAATAATTTTGTTTTCTACTTTTTGTAGATATTCTTGACATTCATTTGCTATTTTTATTCCTTTTTCATAATCTATAAGTAAATTGTCTATGTTTTCATTATCATTTTTTAGCTTTTCTGTAATTTCTTTCAGCTGAGCCATTTTTTCTTCAAAATTAAATTTTTTATTTGCCATTTTTTACCTTTTTTAATATTTTAGGTTCAACGTGATTTTTATAAATATATTGTACTAACCAATATACAAAAGTGCCTATTATAACACCGAGAATTAATCCACATAAAACATCAAGTGGATGATGTACCCCAACATAAATTCTAGAAAAACCTACTAATATAGCTAATGATATTAACCAATATCTATGTTTATTGTAAAATAAAGATATTATTGTAACTAACATCATACTATTTGCAGCATGACTAGATGGAAAAGATTTGCCCGCACCACAAGGGACTAATAAATTTATGTCCTGTAATATATGACATGGGCGTGGTCTATTAACTAATTCTTTTATTAAAGCACTACTAATTTGGTCACACAACAATATTCCAATAATTAAACTTACTATGCATAATTTACCTTTTATACCACATCTAAAAAACTGATATATAATAAATACTACTATTATAGGAAGCCAAGTTTTTGCTTCAGTAATAATTGGCATTATAACATCAAATACCTGATTAGATAATGTCTTATTAATAAAATAAAAGGTTTTTAAATCTATATTTATAAGTGATTCAAACATAAGTTTATTGTAAATGCATTATACAAATCATATAACAAATTAACTTTTATGCCCATTTACACAGTGCCATTTCTGTACTATTTACAAGTAATGGATGTTTAGGTAGTATACGAATAGTAAATCCTTGAACTCCACTTTCTTGACAAACAAAGTTTCCTACAAATTTATATAAATTATTTTCTACACTATGTATTGCTAAAGTTTCTGTTAATGGATGGTCAAATTCTTTTCTATGATTTATACTTCCAAAATAAACTTGTACTTCAACGTCTTCTGTTGATAAATTACCTAAATCTATAACTGCTTCTATTGGAATAGGATTATTCATAGCCATATTATTATTTAAAGGAGAATTTACTGAAATTATTTTAATATTATTCCATTCTGCTTTAATTTTTTCTTTCCAACTTTGTAATATCCTTACTTGTTCTGCATTATTTTTTATTAGGTTATTATAATTATTATATGCAGGGATATAAAAATATGTTGTATATTCTTTTAACATACGAGAAGTTGAAAACATAGGTGCATTGGATTGAATACAATTTTTCATCATCTGTACCCATTTTTCAGGAATTCTTGTATTATTTCTATCGTAAAACATAGGTACAATAACATCTTCTAATAAACTATAAATCATTTCTGATTCAATAATTTCATATTCTTCATTATTTGTATGTTCTTCCCCAAATCCAATAGCAAATCCATTGTTTCCGTTATAGCCTTCATCCCACCATCCATCTAATACAGATAAATTAAGCGTTCCATTTAATGCTGCCTTCATTCCACTGGTTCCACTTGCTTCAAGAGGTCTTATAGGATTATTTAACCAAATATCACACCCTTTTACCATCATTCTTGCTATTGCCATATTGTAATCTTCTAAAAATACAATATGTCTTTCTAATCCTGCTTCTTTTATATTATGTATTATTGATTGAATTACTTCTTTACCTTGTGTGTCTTGCGGATGAGCTTTTCCTGCTATAATTATTTGAACTGGTTTTTTTGTATTGTTAACAATTTCTTTTAATTTATTTATATTTTTAAATATTAAATTCGCACGTTTATAAGTAGCAAAACGTCTTGCAAATCCAATTGTTAAAGTATCAGGATCTAATATGTTATTTATATTATTATCTTTAAAGAAAAGTCTATTAGCACGTTTTTTTAAATATTCTCTTGCAAATAGTACAAGTCTAGTTCTTCGTCTTTGTTTTTCACGCCAAATTTCTTCTGATGGAATAGTCTGTATTTTTTTCCAATTAATATCGTCGGGGGATAAACGCCATGATGGACTTAAATATCTATCGAATAATTCTGAAAATTCTCTTGCAATCCAGGTTGTTGTATGAATTCCATTTGTTATAGAAGTTATTGGGACTTCAGATAAAGGGAAGTCTTTCCATAAATTAGCCCACATTTTACGTGATACTTTTCCATGAAGTTTGCTTACACCATTACGATATGCTGTAAAACGTAATCCTAATATTGTCATAGAGAATGGAGTTGACTTATCATATTTTGAAAACTGACCTAGTTCTGCAAATTCTTCACGTGTTAAACCAAATGGTTCATAAAAACGATTTAAATAAGTATCTATTTTATCTAACTCAAAAGATTCATTTCCCGCAGGAACAGGAGTATGTGTTGTAAAAACAGCACTAGAAGTATTAAGATCTTTGGCTTCTTTAAAACTTAAATTATATTTTTCCATTAATATTTTAGTTCGTTCCAATAAAGCAAAGGCAGCGTGTCCTTCATTTATATGAACTACTGCTGGTTCTAAATTCATTGTTTTTAAAGCACGCATACCTCCAATTCCTAATACTATTTCTTGTTGTATACGCATTTCCCTGCTACCACCGTAAAGTTGATTTGTTATAGCACGTATTTCTTGCTTGTTATTTTCTTTAATATTTGTATCCAAAAAATATATTTTAGTTCTTCCTATATTTAATTGCCAAATGTAACAGTAAACAGGTCCTATTGGCATATTTATAGATATTTTTAAAGGTTCGTCATCATTGTCACGAACCAAAGTAAGTGGCATAGTATAAAAATCATTATAGTTATAAATTTCATTTTGCCAACCATTGTTTGATAATTGCTGCCTAAAATAACCTTCTTGATATAATAATCCTATTCCTACTAATGGTAATCCTAAATCACTAGAAGATTTCATATGATCGCCAGATAATACTCCTAAGCCACCTGAATAATTAGGAAAACTTTCATTGATACCATATTCTGGACTAAAATATGCAATAATGTTTTGTTGAATATCTGGATAATTACGTGAAAACCAAGTGCTATTATTTATATAATTTTGAAATCTTTCGTAAATATAATCTAAATAGTTTGTGAAATCAGGTTGTTCTGATAACTTTACTAGTTTTTTGTATGGTATTTTATTTATTAATTGTACTGGATTATGTTCAACTTCTTCCCATAGTTCCCTATCCATACGAATAAATACTTCACGTGCATCAGAGTTCCAGCACCAGTAATAATTATATGCTAATTCTCTTAACTTATCTATGCTATGAGGTAAAGTTGGTGTTGCTACAAAAGTTTTAATTGGAAACATTTTTATTACTCCAAAATAATTGAGTATATATTTTATAATTTAATATATTTTACAAATATAATAATAATAAAATAATTTTTTATAATTTTAATTAAATTTATTATTTTTATGTTTTTGTAATATTGTAAATTAACTTTTTAAAGGTAATGTTTAATGAATAAAAAACATAACAAATTTATTTTATTATTATTTATTATATTATTAATACTAAAAAATAATACTGTATTTGCATCTGAACAAGATACAACTTATTTTGGTGGATACATAAATTATGGTTATCATTTTCATTTTATTAAAGATGGATTTTCCCTTTATTATGGGTTTCCTTATTTTGTTTCTGGTGATGTTCATAAAAAAGAAATTATTATGCCTATATTTCCTATCTTTAGTAAAGGTTCAGGTCCAGAATTTAATTTTGGAGGAATTTTTGAAAGTAAACTCAATCCTAATTTTAGTTTTGGATTTACTGCCGGTGCAGCAATAAGCGAAATAGATTTTAATTCAGATACTTTTCATATTATTAATAAACCCGGTACAATAGATACTATTTATTATTGTTCTCAATATTTTGAGATAAAATTATATTCTATAAATTTAACACCTTATATAACATATAATATTTATAAAGGTTTATTCGCATCATTGGGGTTAAATCTAGGTTTTATTGTGCATAGTGAAGCACGTGGATTTGGGGGCCTTTTTTATAAAGATATTTGGGATGAAACAAATAGAGAGCCTATTTTTTTCGATAGTGATGTTAATACAAATCATAATATTAAAGATTTTACTTCAGATTCTAATTTTGTAAAAACAGTTAATTTAAGTTTACCAATAGGACTTGGTTATAATTTTCATATTGGGCGTGGTATAATATTAACTCCATCTGTAAAATATAATTTAGCACTCACTAGTTTTTCTGATAAAAGAGATATAGATAATGAAGGAATAAAGAATCGTATAACAGCTAATTGGGCCGCCAATAAAATTGAATTTGGTTTAGCTGTTAAGTTTCCAATAAGTAGTGAGGAAATTATAGAAGAAGATATAATTAAAGATGAATCAAATTTAAGTGCCGACTTAAATATTTATGGAATAGATACAAATGGGAATAGGATTTCTAATCCTACTTTAATTATAGAGGAAGTAGAAACAGAAGAGCATTTCCCTCTTTTATCAACAATATATTTTCCAGAAGGTAGTTCTAATTTATCAGATACTCGAACAGAATTACTTGATGATATAGGAGTAAGTAATTTTAGAGAAGAACACTTGAAAAGTGATGCTATTTCTATTAATCATAGTTTACTTAATATTATAGCTTATAGGATGTATTATAATAAAGATAGTAAGATTATGGTTGTTGGTTATTCAAATGAAAATGAAAGTTCTGAACTTGCTCTTGAACGTGCTAATACAGTAAAAAATTATTTAGTTGACGTTTGGGGTACAACACCAGATAAAATTACTGTAAGAACAGATAAGATTCTAAATAAAAGTACTTCTTCAGATGCAATAGAAGAGAATTCACGAGTTGAAATATTACCGGCCGATTTATCATCTTATGTTCTATTTACTCCTATCACTCTATCTTTTATAGATAAAATATCTAATCCACCTATGATTGAATTTGAACCAAGTGTAGAAGCAGATGCGGGTTTTAGTAATTTAGTTTTAGATATTTCTCAAAAAGGGAATACTATAAAGCAATTTAATACCAATAGTACATCAAATATTTTATGGACCGTAGAAGGTATTGAATATGATAGTCCATTAAATGTCACTTTATTAGCAAGAGATTTTAATAATTCTAGTGTAAAAATAGATAAAGAAGTTTCTATTGAAAATATAACAATGAGAACAAAGAAAGAAACCATTATAAAAGATAGTGGCTTAGTTGGTAATTATAAAATAGAACGTTATTCTTTAATTCTTTTTGAATATGATAAATCGGATATTTCTAAATTAGATGCTCAAAATATAAAAAATATAAAATCTCGTATGAAACCCAACTCAAAAGTTTTAATTTCAGGTTTTGGTGATAGGAATGGTACTCAACAATATAATAAAAATTTAGCACATCGTAGGTGTGAAGAAGTTGCCAAATTATTAGGTGTCAAAAATGCTATAATCAGAGCTGTTGGTAATGATAATTTGCTTTTTGACAATTCCTTTCCTGAAGGTCGAGCACTTTCACGTACTGTTCGTATAGAAATAAAAACTCCTATAAAATAATTTGGATAATATAATAATTATATTTATTTTATTGTAAACTTATAAAAGAGAAGCAAGTGCTTCTCTTTTTTTTAATATAATTAAAAATAATTTTTTGTAAATTATTTTAATTATTATTATATTAATATTTTATAAATAAATATTAATAAACTTTTAATTTATAGGTAATTGAATGAATAAAAATTATAACAAATTTAGTTTACTACTAATACTTATTACATTATTAATGTTAAAAAGTAACGTGTTATCTGCCGAGTATCAAAGTACGACTTATTTAGGTGGATATATAAATTATAATTATCATATGCATTCTGTGAAAGATAGTTTTTCAACTTATTTTTATGCTTATTTACCGCCACAAATTATTTTTGAGCCTACTTTTACTAAAGGTACAGGTTCAGGAGTTGATTTAGGAGGACTTTTTGAGAGAAGACTTAATTCTGATTTTAGTATTGGATTTACTATAGGTGCAGCGTTAGGTGAAATAAATTTTATTGCAGATACTTTTAATATTTATTTTGGTGAAGTTGTTAATGTTGAGAGTTTTTTTGAACCTCAATATTTTGATTTAAAATTCTATACTATAAATTTGACACCTTATGTAACATATAATATTTATAAAGGTTTATTTGCGTCATTAGGGCTTAATGTAGGTTTTGTTATGCATAGTAATGCTGATTCACGTGGGAAATTTACTATTATAAATGCTGGTTATAGAGATTTTGAATTTGATTATAATAGAGATATATTATATTTAGATGGGGGGAGGAGCTTTACTATGGTGCATACACTTGATGATTTTAATACTGATGCTGATTATGTAAAAAAAATTCAAATAGGTTTACCAATAGGACTTGGTTATAATTTTCATATAGGCAATGGAGTAATATTTTCACCATCTATAAGATATAATTTAGCACTTACTAGTTTTTCTGATAAAAGAGAGAGAGCAAGCGAAGATCTTCGTGTCCCAACAGATTGGATTGCTAATAAACTAGAAGTTTGTTTTGCTATTAAGTTTCCAACAGGTAGAATAAACGAAGAAGTTGTAGAAGATGATATAATTAATGATGAATCAAATTTAAGTGCTGACTTAAATATTTATGGAATAGATACAAATGGTAATAGGATTTCCAATCCTACTTTAATTATAGAGGAAGTAGAAACAGACGAATACTTCCCTCTCTTATCAATAGTATATTTTAAAGAAGGTAGTTCTAGTTTATCAGATACAAGAGTAGAATTACTTGAAGATATTGATGTAGGTAATTTTAGAGAAGAGAATTTACCGAAAGATGCTATTGCTATTCATTATAATGCTCTTAATATTATAGCTAATAGAATGCATAATAATAAAGATACAAAAATTACCGTTGTTGGTTATTCAAATGATAATGAAAGTTCTGAACTTGCTCTTGAACGTGCTAATACAGTTAAAGATTATTTAGTTAATACTTGGAGTATAGTACCAAATAAAATTACTGTAAAAACAGATAAGATTCTAGATAAAAGTACTTCGCCAGATGCAATAGAAGAGAGTTCACGAGTTGAAATTGTACCAACAGATTTATCTTCTTATATTTTATTTTCTCCAATAAACTTATCTTTCGTTGATAAAGTTTCTAATCCCCCTATGGTTGAATTTGAACCAAAGATAGAAGCAGATGCAGGCTTAAATAATTTAGTTTTAGATATTTCTCAAAATGATAATAATATTAGGCAATTTAATAAAAATAATACTTCAAATATTTTATGGACAGTTAAAGATGTTGAATATGATACACCATTAGATATAACTTTACTTGTAAGAGACTTAAACAATAAAACTGTAGAAGTAGATAAAAATATTTCTATTGAAAATATTACTATTAAAGAAAAAAAAGCAACTATTGAAGGTAATTATAAAGTAGAACGTTATTCTTTAATTCTTTTTGAATATGATAAATCAGAAGTTTCTAAAATAGATGTTCAAAATATAAAAAATATAAAGTCACATATTCAATCCAACTCAAAAGTTTTAATTTCAGGTTTTGCGGATAGGAATGGGAATAGACAATATAATCAAAATTTAGCAAAACGTAGATGTGAAGAAGTTCGTAAGGTAATAGGAATAAAAAATGCAATAATAAGAGCTATTGGGAATGATAATCTACTTTTTGATAATTCCTTCCCTGAAGGTCGAGCGCTTTCACGTACTGTTCGTATAGAAATAAGAACTCCTATAAAATAATTGGATAATATAATAATTATATTTATTTTATTGTAAACTTATAAAAAGAGAAGCAAGTGCTTCTCTTTTTTTTGTATTTTTAATTATATATATATTTAATTTTTGTATTTTTGTATTCTTAATTATATATTTTATTCATTAAAATTTTATAAAAAATGAAACGCGAAAATAGAATTTGTCAAAGTTGTGGTATGCCATTAAAAAAAGATCCAAATTCAGGTGGGACAGAAGCAGATGGTTTAAAATCAAAAAAATATTGTAGTTATTGTTATCAAGATGGTAAATTTACTATGGATTGTACTGCAAAAGAGATGCAAGATTATTGTTATAATATGATGATTACAAAAATGAAAATGCCTAAATTATTAGCAAAGCTATTTACAATAAGTATTCCCAAATTAGAACGTTGGAAATAAACATAATAATATTTTTTTATTTAAAATATAATTATAATACTAAAAATTAAATTAAAATATTATTTAATGTTATTTTTATTTATTTTATAAACTTTATATTATGTCTCAAATATAGTTATGTATCGAGGAATATATTATGGCATTATCCAAAACTATTTTAAAAGAATGTAATAATATTTTGACCTTAGGCGGTACACTTGTTTTTCCTACTGAGACTGTTTATGGATTAGGCGCAAATATTTTTAATGAAGAAGCCGTAAGAAAAATATATAGAATAAAAGGTCGTTCTTTTTCAAAGCCACTTACAGCGCATATTTCTTCTTTATTACAAGTAAAATTAATTTGTAATAATATTCCTGATATATTTTATAAATTAGCAGAAAAATTTTTGCCGGGACCATTATCTATTATAATTCCTAATGTTCATCCTAACGTTCCTAAAATTGTAACTAGTGGTTATGATACTATTGCAATTAGGTTTCCTAATCATAATATTTGCAAAGAAATAATAAATGATTTTTCTATTCCATTAGCAGCGACGTCTGCAAATATATCAGGTAGTAAATCACCTGTTAGTTTTGAAGAAATAGGGGTTGAAGTTATAAATAAAGTTGATAAAGTTATTAATGGTGGCGAATGTATTTATAAAACAGAATCTACAGTATTAAGTATTGTTTCTAATCCAGTAGTTTTGCGTCAAGGTGTGCTAAATATTAACGAAATAGAAGAAGTTATTAATCAAAAAATAACAAAAGGTTTTAGAGAATAATTTATAAGATAAGTAATAGTAAATTTCTATGAAAAGTATAAGCCAAGATATTTTAAGAAGTATAACAGATCAAATCAATATAGTTGATTTGATAAGCGATTATGTTTCTTTGAAATCAACAGGAAGTAATTATAAGGGATTATGTCCTTTTCATCAAGAAAAGACTCCTTCTTTTACTGTTTCTCAAGCAAAAGGACTTTATTATTGTTTTGGATGTGGCGTGCATGGGAATGCTATTAATTTTTTACAAAATTATTTAAATATAAGTTTTTTAGAATCAGTTAATATGCTTGCTGAAAGATGTGGTATTAATATTCCTAATCTACAAAATAAAAAGGAAGATCCTATAGAACAAGAATTAAGAAATTTATATCATATTGCTCAAAATTATTATTCTTTTTTGTTAAAAGATTTAGTAGGCAAAGAAGCATATAAATATTTTATAGACAGGAAATTATTACCAGAAACTATAGAAAAATTTGGACTTGGATATTCTTTAGATGCTTTTGATAGTTTACTTAAAGAATTTAGGAAGCGCAATATATCTAATGAATTATTGGTTAATTCTGGTTTGATATCTCAAAAGAATGGTAAATATTATGATTTTTTTCGTAATCGTGCAATGTTTCCAATAAAAGATACATTAGGACGAACAATAGCTTTTGGAGGAAGACAAATAGTAGTTGATAAAAATAGTGGAAAATATATAAATTCTAGTGAATCTTTAATATATAATAAGAAAAAAATTCTCTTTGGATTATATGAAGCAATGTCAGAGATTCGTAAGACAAAAGAGGTTTTTATTGTAGAAGGATATTTGGATGTTATTACTTTATCGCAAGCGGGAATAAAAAATGTAGTTGCACCGTGTGGAACATCGTTAACTATAGAGCAACTAAAGTTATTAGAAAAATATACGAACGTAAAAACTATTTATTTTTTGTTTGATGGAGATCAAGCAGGAGTGAATGCCACTATAAGATCTATACAAATAGTTCTAAATATTGGATTCGATTTACGTATTATTTCTTTGCCTCCTAATGAAGATCCAGATAAACTTATAAATTCTGAAAATGGGATAGAACAATTTTATAAATATAAAGAAAATTATTTTTCTTTTGTTGAGTTTATTTATAAAAAATTAAAAGAAAATAATAAATTAACAACTGCTGTTGAAAAATCGAATGCTATAAGAGATATTATAAAATTAATTTTATCTATACAAGATATTATTCAACATAGATTTTATCTTGAGAATCTTTCGGAAGTATTTAATTTTCCAATATATGATTTAAATATTATATATGAAGAAGAACGTAATAACAAAGCTGGGAATTCTAATAATTTATTAAATTTAAATAGTAAACTAAATAATGTAGTTAATATTGAAGATAGTTCAAATAATGAAATTGAATTAAATATAAACGATTTAGAGGTTGAAGAAAAAGATATTTTAAAGTTTGCTTTAAAAAGTCCTAATAATTTTCGTTTTTTAAAAGAAAAATTTAATATTTCAGAAAATAATTTTATTACGAATATTGGGAAACTTATTTTTGAGATTATATTTGAATATTGGGATAATGAAAATATAATAAATGAATTATATAATGATAATACTGTTTCTGCTACAATTATAAAAAATATAGAATATTTACAATCAGACGAGACTACTATAAGTGAAAATTGGAAAAGTTTTGTTGACTTAGAGATAGAAAGTGAAATAAATTTAGAGAAAACTATGGAAGTAATTTTTTATAAATTACGTATTAAAGCTATTGAACTTGAGTTAAAAAAATTATTAGAGTTAATAAAAACAGCAGATACTATAGATAATACAAAAATATTATTAGAAAAAATGAAAATATTGCAAGATGAAAGAAAAAATATAACAGATAATTATTTAAAATATGAGTAAAAGTATAGATATAGAAAAAAAAACTGATAATAAAACAAAAAGCTATAAAGATAGAATAAAAAAAGATAGAATAAAAATACAAAAGATAATAGATATATTATCTTTAGATTATCCTAATACAGATACAGATCTAAAGCATTATTCGCCTTTTGAGTTGTTAATAGCGACAATACTATCAGCTCAATGTACTGATGTTCGTGTTAATATGGTATTACCGGAACTATTTAAAAAATATCCGTCTCCTTTTGAATTATCATTAGCAGAACAAGATGAAGTAGAAAAGATTATTTATTCTACTGGATTTTACAAAAATAAAGCGAAAAATATAATTGCTTGTTCTCGTGTTTTGGTTGATAGATATAAAGGTGAAATTCCAAATAATATTGAGGAATTAGTAAAATTACCTGGTGTTGGGCGAAAAACTGCTAATTGTGTTTTAGGTGTTTATTTTAAAGCTGAGGGGATTGTTGTTGATACTCATGTTAGTCGTATAATAAAATTACTTGGTTTTGTTAATACACGTGATGCAGTTATAGTAGAACGCTATTTAATGGATATTGTAGATTATAAATATTGGAGCAAAATATCTCATTATTTTATTAGATTTGGTCGTAATATTTGCATAGCACGTATTCCAAAATGTAAAGACTGTAAGATTAATAAATATTGTGATAGTTATAATTTTAATAAAAAATAAAAAATTATTTTTAAATATAAAAAATTATATATTTGTATTATTTAGTCCATTTATTTTTATTTTAATATAGATTAATTTTGTTATGGAATGTATTTATTTAGAAAAATTAGAACAAAATACAAAGCAAATTATTATTCCTGATTCTGAATTAAGACATATAAAAGTTTTAAGATTAGGTGTAGACGAAAAAATATTAGCGACTAATGGACGAGGGATACAAGCATATATTTCTATTGAAAATATATACAATAAAACTTATGCAACAAATATTCAATTTATTAATGGGCTAGATAGAGAATTAAAAATAAAACTTGGTTTAGCTATGGGGAAACTAGACAATCGTGATAGATTTGAATTTGCCTTTGAAAAGAGTATAGAACTTGGAATAACTGATTTTTATATATTAAATACTGAATTTTCACAAAAGAAAGAATATACAAAAGAAAGAATGCTATCTAAAGCTATTGCAACATTAAAGCAGTGCAAACGTTCTATATTGCCTAATATTTATTATTTGGGTGATATAAAAGATATGCAGGAGTACGTAGAAAAATATAATACTTGTATATTAACTTCAGAAGATGGTGAAAAAATTAAGGTTATACAGCCTCAAGATACTTTAATTTTTATAGGACCAGAAGGTGGTTTTTCTAAAACAGAAATTGATTTTTTAATGAATTTTAAAAATATGAAAAAAGTTAATTTAGGGAATAGACGATTAAGATCTGAAACGGCGGCGATTTTATCAGTTGGACTTTTTTCTTTATAAATATTTATAGGTTTATTAGAAAAGAATATAAAATATAATGGTAAATTATGAAAAAACAGCAAATGATAAATAATAAAAAACGTAGAATTGATATATATTTTGTGCTTTATTTGGCTGCTTTGGTTTTGCTTATTTCTAAAACAGGACAAAAGGAAAATATAGAAGATAACATACAACATAAAAACTTTGATTTACCTTTTATTTTAAAAGCTGAAAAGCCATTATTAACTTGTAACGTATGGGTTGATTCTTTAGGTAAGCAATATTATGAATTAGATTCTATTAATTATATTTGGAATATTGGTGATGTTGAAGACGTTAGATATGAATTTGTTGTAGAAGATAAAGAATTAAAACATAGTATGCATTTATCTAAAGATCTTAAGTTTGAGAGGAAAGTTTTTAATTTTAAAGAAGATAACGAAAATAAAATGGCAATATTTTATTGGTATCCTTTACTTTATGGTCGAGAAAATAAAACATATATAGTACATGTTACTGCAACTGCAAAATTAATTAATTCGTCAGATGAATATCGTATAAAAGCAAAAACACAGTTTAGTTTAGTTGTAACTTATTTAGATTCCATTCAAAATAATAATTTTTTTAGTGAAAATTTAATAGATACAAGTAAGTATAATATAAAAGATAATAATTATATTCTTCCGTCTCAATCTGTGTTTTCTGCAACTAATTTAGGTCCATTAAGTCTATTTGCATCTTCTTCTAAAATAAAGGGAATAGCTTTTCAAGAATGGGAGAATACAATATTTTGTATGGGTGTAAATCCAAAAACTGATTTAGCAGCTGCGCCAAAATTGGAAATAAAAAATAATCCCAATAATAATGATGGTACTGTTTATATTCATTCATATACAGATAATACAATTGTTCTTAGGGGACGAATTCCTGCTTTTGGAACTAGTAAAGTTTTTTTAACGTTAGAACGTAAACGTGATGTTAATGAAGCAACTGTTTCTTTTGAAGTTACACCACAAGATATAGAATCTCCTATATATCCTCGTGAGATGTATCCAGAACAAAACTATGTTTTTAATCCGAAATTGCCTTTTAACATAGGAAATGCAAAATCTATATTAAGAACAGGTAATAAAATAAGAGGTGAAAATTATCAAGGTGGAATTATAGAATTTACACCGTCTCAAAGTGATACGGGGAAGACCTTTGTTTTTGAGAGGTTTATTAATGATGTGCCAGTAGGAACGGCAATTAATATAAAAGTTAATCCTAATGCAAACCCAATTATTACTAGAGTTGCAGAAAAAGAGAAAAATGTTATAATATTAAATATATCTTCTTTTGGAATATATAATTCAAAAGAGAATAGGATTAAAGAGTTAATTATTACAGGGAATGCAAAATATAAACCTTTATATGGAAAAACTTCTGTTGATAGAACTAGATTAATTTGGTATGAACAATTTGAAATTGTACCTATTGATATAAAGAAAACTTTTTCTTTTACTGTAATAGCTATAGATAATAGTGGTAAACAATCAGAAAAAATTTCTTATTAAATTTGTAATATTTTAATAAAAAATATATATATTTGTATAATAATAATATGTATAGAATATTATTTTTAAAATTTTTATAATATAAATAAAAATAGGAAAAGAAGAAAATGAAATTAATGAATTTTGTGGTAGTAATTGCACTATCATTTTTTCTAATATCTAATAATAGTTTTGCAGAACCTAGTAAGGTTAAAGAACAATCTAATAATAACAGTACCGTTGAAAATAAAGAAAAAGTACAGCGCCCTATATTAAAAAAATCTGAAGTTGAAGAAGGAAGTATTAATTCAGATAGTTTAAGGGCAGAGAGAATAAAATTAAGAAAAGAGAGAGCAGAAGCTAGAGCTAAAAGAGCTTTAGATACTACTGGTTCTGGTGATGTGCAGCGTCCTGTATTAAAAAAATCTGGAGTTGAAGATGGAAGTGTTAATTTAGATAGTTTAAGGGCAGAGAGAATAAAATTAAGAAAAGAGAGAGCAGAAGCTAGAGCTAAAATAGCCTCAGATACTACTGGTTCTGGTGATGTACAGCGTCCTGTATTAAAAAAGTTTAAAGTAGGAGAAGGAAGTATTAATTCAGATAGTTTAAAGACAGAGAGAATAAAATTAAGAAAAACTAAAGCAGAAACTGAAGATACAACAAAAGTTAAGACTCTTAAAAAAGGTACTATTGAGAACAAAGAATGTTGTTCTAAGAAAAAAGAAGCAGATGCAGATTGTTGCAAGGAAACAAAGAATAAAAGTAATGAAAAATGTTGTAAAGAATCAAAGACAAAGAACAGTAGAGACAAAAAAAAGAGCTGTAAAGATACAATTTCAACAGTTAAACAAAAATAATAATTATTATTACTTTTTATAGTAATTGATGCTTTTATTTTATTTTAAATTATATAAAAAGGTTGATTTTTATCAACCTTTTTATGTATTTAATAAATATAAAATATTATGAAAAAATTGTTTAAAGTAATTTTATTTGTTTGTATCTATATATTTAGTAATATTTTTTTTATTGTAAAAGCAGAGCAAATTTTTATAGATACCGTTTATTCTGTCATATGGGGCAATGGCCAAAATTTTGGACGTACTGAAGAATATTT
Organism: uncultured Hyphomicrobiales bacterium; assembly: GCA_964472015.1. GTDB lineage: Bacteria > Bacteroidota > Ignavibacteria > Kapaibacteriales > UBA2268 > JAAYTD01. Next base: position 19,956 of record CAYYIP010000004.1, read on the forward strand.
TCCAAACAATATTTTTGGTCCTCCATCAAGTACTGCTACTATGTATGTACCAGAAGATTCTGAGGAGGAACTATGTTCACTTGGTAAGGGAGGTGAAATAGTAGTTGGGTGTAAAAATCATTATATTGTTAATGGTCCGGGAGTTGATTTTATTATATTTGAAAACGTATTTGTAAATTCTGCAAATACAAAAACCTTTGTTGAACCTGCTATTGTTTCTGTAAGTCAGGATGGTGTAAATTTTATAGAATTCAAATTTGATATGTCAACTTTTGAAGGTTTAGCGGGTATTAATTGGACTAATGGGGGAAATAATCCTTTTGATTATTCTGTTTCAGGTGGAGATGGTTTTGATTTGTCTGATGTAATGCTGGATACAATAACATATATAAAAATTAAGGATACTTCTGATATAGCAAGTAAAATAGATAAAACACATCCTTATTATTCTCCAGTTTCAGTTCTTTCCGGATTTGACTTAGATGCAGTTGCTATTTTGTATGCTCAGAATAAAAATGGAGGTATTGTAATTGCGAATAATATACAACACAAAAATCCTGTTAATATACGAGAAAATAAAGATTCGTTTCTATGTAATGCTGTTGAAAAATTTGATATTTTAGTGTTTGATATTTATGGAAATAAAATTTTAGAAAAAAACAATATAAATAATTTGTGTATTAATAAAAACAGTATTTCAAATGCTATATATTTTCTTATTATAAGAGTTAATAATAATAATTTTATTTATAAGTTTATAAAAAATTTTTAATATATATTTTTATTTAAGTGTTATTGTAATATATGATAAATAAGGAAAAAGATAGTATAAATAATAAAATAAAACGTAGTATTATAAATCGTGAAATATTGCAATTTTTGCCAATATCATTTATATTTATTTTATTAGTTATTCCTTTTTTTATTTTTTTAGTAGTTAATCTTTGCTATGAAGATCAAGGTTTGGGATATCCTATTCTTCATTTTAATATAAACAATATTTTATCTGTTTTTTCTTTTGCAAGATATTTTATAATAAGGGATACTATTATTTTATCTATAGTATCTGCTATATTAGCTACTTTTTTAGGTTATTTTTTATCATTTTTTATTACATTTTTGCGTACTTCTATAAAAAATTATATAATTGTTTTAGCTTATGTTCCATTCTTTTTTAATCCTATTTCTCAATTTTACGCAATAAAATCATTATTTTCAACAACAGGGGTTTTTAATAATTTATTAATATCATTAAATATAATAGATAGTTATATAATTGTTCCTGAATATTTTATTATATCGTTAAGTTTAATAATAAGATATTTACCAATTGCTTTTTTTCTAACATCAATATTAATGCAAAGGATTAGTATTGCGCAAATTGAAGCATCAATAGACTTAGGTGCAACACGAACTAGAATTTTTTATGATTTTATTTTCAAAAGAACTTATAAAAGTATAATAATAAGTCTATTTATAATATTTATTTTATGTTATGGAAATATATCCTCATCTTTATTAACTGATTGCAATTTATTTGGTAATAATTTTATAAATTTTTTATTATTAGGGGATACTTTATCAGCTTCTGCTTATTTATTTTTCTTTGGAATATTTACTTGTATTGCAATTATATTATGTAATATTTATTTTCATAAAAGTAATTTTTTTGTAGTTCGTGAGCAGGCAATGAATTTATCAAAATATAAATGTTTAGATATTGCTAAATCTCCTTTTACTATAATTATAAATATAATTACTATATTTTTATTATTTGTTATAGTCTTTTTTACATTTTTATTTTCTTTTAATAAAGTTAGTTCTGTTTTTTCATTTCAAGGTTTTTCTTTACGTTGGTATTTAGAATTTTTTAGAGATTTAAATATTTTAGTTGCATTTAAGAATTCATTTATTGTTGCAACTTTTGCATCTATAATAGCGACTTTTATAGGCAGTATATTTGCTATAAGTTTTTCAAAATATAGACAATTAATAAATATAAAGTTTCTTAGGATTATAAAACTACCTATGTTATTTAGTGAAGTTATATTTTGTGCTAGTATTATTATATTTATAAAATTTGTAGGGTTAGAAAATGATTTCCTTGCACAAATAATAGGAATTTCTATTGTTTCTTTATTTATTTCTATTTTATTAATTTATAGACAAGTTAGAAATTTTGATTTAAATATGGAAGCTGCAAGTTTAGATTTAGGTGCTAATTATATACAAACTTTTAAATATGTAATTGTGCCGACAATTTTTCCGTCTGTTATTTCGTGTTTTTTATTAATATTTGTTTATGCTTTTAATGAATTCATTATTAGTTATACGATTTCAAATAGTTTAAGTACACCTTTTATATCAAATTGGTTATTTTGGTTAACAAAATATCAACAAACACCTGTTATAAATGTTATATCTTCTTTTATACTATTTTTATCATTTTTTATTATTTATGTAGCTGATATAAATAATAGTCATAATGAAAAGTCAAAGAAATTGAAATATTATACATTATGTTTTATTCTAATTTTTGCAATTTTATTTTTAATTTTTGGTTAATTGATGAATGTAAATGAATTATATATTAAAAATTTAAGGAATCATATAAATAGTGAATATAAGTTTGAAGAAGGTATAAATTTTATTTACGGAAATAATGGTGTAGGAAAAACAACTATTTTAGAAGCTATTTCTATATGTAGCATTTCACATAGTTTTGTACATTGTTCAGATATGATGTTAGTAAATAAAAACGCCTCTGAATATCACATAAGCTCTAACTATACAAATGAATTAGGTATAAAATCAAAAATTAGCATTTCTTATACGAATAAAACACAAAAAAATATAATATTAAATTCTGGGGAAAAAGTTTTACCGAAGGATATAATTGGCGAAATCCCGACGGTTGTATTATCGCCCGACCACAAAAGAATAACAAATGCTGCACCTGAGTATCGTCGACAATTTTTAAATACTGTACTTTCACAATCTAATAAATTTTATATGAGTAAATTATATGAATTACGTAAAAGCTTAAAAAATAGAAATATAATTTTACAAAAATTAAATATAAGGGAAGAAAAATTTTTTTTAGATTTATTATATGAGTGGTCTATATTTTATTTTGATGTATGTGCTGATATTATAATTAGACGTTATGAATTTCTAAAAGAATTTGTTCCTTTATTTATAGAAGCATATAAAGTTATTAGTGATAGTAAAGAAAATGTAAATATAATTTATCAGCCTAGTGGAATAACAAATGATATTGTTTCAAAAGATCAAATAAAAGAGGCACTTTTACAAAAATTTTCAAAAATTGAAAATAATGAAATACAAAGAGGTATGACTTTATTTGGGCCTCAAAAAGATGATATAAAGATTTTAATAAATGACGGAATAGCAAGAGAATTTGCATCACAGGGGCAACATAAATCATTATTAATTGCATTAAAATTTGCGGAGTTTAAATATTTACTTGAACATAAAAATAATATACCTATAATTTTATTTGATGATATTTTTTCAGAACTTGATTCTGATAGAGTTTTAAAAGTTATAAAATTACTTTCAGAAAGTAAAGCTCAAATTTTTATTACTTCAACAAATAAAAAAAACGTAGAAAATGAAATAAATCTAGTAAATAAGTTTATAGAAATAAAATAGTTAATGTAAAAATAATATAGAGAAAATAATAATTTTAGATAAAAAATAAAAGAGGTTATAATTTTTAATTATAACCTCTTTTTTATTTTATATACGGAAATTTTATTTAACTTTTTTTACTATTCTAAATCCAATAGTTATTTCTCTTTGTATTCTATGTATTTTTTGTTTTGAAGCTACTTTAAGTGCATCTAAGTTCTCTCTAAATGATCCACCTTTTATCATTCTTGTTTCGCCGTCTCCATCTACTGGTCCTTTTGGATCTTGTGTTGGACTAGTAGTGTAATAATTATCGTCATACCAATCCCAAACTATTTCTGCAAGGTTACCATTCATATCATATAATCCGAAATCATTTGCTAATTTTTGTTGTGGCTTAGAAGGTGTTGATTTACTTCCTGAGATACCATAATAGGCATAATTACTAACAGGTTCTTTCACACCCCATAAACTTGTTGAATTAGCTTTTGCAGCATATTCCCATTCGGCTTCTGTTGGAAGTCTATAACCACTTTTAGTAAAATCACAAGTAACAGTAACAAAATTTTCATCGTTGTACGGATCGTTTATAGTATAACAAGGTTCTAAATTATGTATTTCTGACAATTTATTACAAAATCTTGCTGCATCTGCAAAACGTACATAATTAGCAGGATATTCCTCATCTTTCGGATTAAAATCAGGAACTTTTGATAACATTATTTCTTTATATTGTTTTTGAGTAACTTCAGTAGCTGACATATAGAATGAAGTAACTGTAATATTATGTTCCGGTTTTGAAGCTGCAATTTCAGAGTTGTTATCGCCCATAATAAAATTGCCGCCTTTTATATATATCATCATTGGATATATAGTATTTGGTGCAACAGTATAAGCAAATTTATTTCCTTTTTTCCCGTCTGCATTTACTACATACATTTCACCTGGGGCTAATTTTTCATCAGTAGTAATATTAATTGTTGTATCTGTCCATTTTCCAAGAATAGCTTCTATATCATTTGCTAAATATACTTTTCCCCGGGTTGTTCCAAATTTTTTGCCTTTAATTGTATAGCCATTGCCCATAATAAGTTGTGTTATTCCATCGCCTATTCCGGTAATATAAGGTGCAGTTGTATCAACAATTACAACTGTTGTATCGTCATCGTCATCGTTATTATTGTTATTATTATTAACATTAGAATCATTATCTTTACAAGCAAAGAAAAACAATACTGTTATAATAAACATTAATGATACTTTAATTTTATTCATAGTTTTTATTAATAAATTAGTATAAAAAATTTATTTTTTTTAATATTATATTTTTTAGAAAATTATAACACCAAAAATACGAAAAAACTATATAAATAACAAATTATTAAATGAATATATAAATTAGTAATATTACTATTAATAAAGAAGGTAGGAAATTAGCAACAGCTATTTTTTTTATTTCTAAAATATTTATACCTAAAGCTAATAATAATATTCCCCCTATTGAATTTAAACCATTTATTATATCTGGTGTAAAAAATATTGATATTTTTGATGCTAATAGAGTAAGTATTGTTTGAAATATGAATAATGGAATTGCAGAAACTAAAATTGAATTTCCAAAGGCAGAAGCTAATATTATTGAAGATATACCATCTAAAAGTGATTTTGTATAAATTAAATTAGTATTATTGCTTGTTCCTGCTTGTAAAGTTCCTATAAAAGTCATTGGACCAACACAAAAAAGTACAAAGGCAGTAATTAATCCTTCACTAAATCTATCATTCCCAATTTTTAGTTTTATTTTTAAATAATTTCCAAATTTTTCAATTTGTTTTTCTATATTTAATAATGTCCCGAGTAAAGCACCAATTATTAGACTTATTATAATTATTATAATATTCTCCATATTATAAAACATAGTTATTCCTAAGCAAATGGTAATAAGTCCTATAGATTGAAAAAATATTTTTTTATAGTGTTCCGGAATTTCTTTTTTTATAAAAATTCCGATTATACTACCTATAATAACTGTTAGAGTGTTTATAATAGTTCCAAGCATTGTATTTTTAGTATTTTATTAAAAATAAATCTTATAAATTTAAGCAAAAAAGTGCAAAAAATAACATAATATTAGAAAAAAACACAAAAAATATTATAAAATTGCTATACTTATTATATAGTCTATATTATATAATAATACAAAATTATTACTAAAAATATAATAAATTAATTATATTTTTGTATATTTGTATAATTAAAATATATTGAATAAAAGATGTTTCTTTTTCTTCGTATTGTTTTTATTTATATTATAATTATAGCGAAAACATAAAAAACAAAAACGAGAACATGTAAGAATAAATATGCAAGATAATTTCCAAAAATTAATATTATTAGATATTCCTGATTATCATAAATTAGATGTTTATGTTGCTAATGGTGGTTATCAGCAATCTGAGAAGGCTTTAACAACTATGTCTTCTGATGAAATTATAGATATAGTAAAACGTTCAGGATTAAAAGGTCGTGGTGGTGCAGGTTTCCCTACCGGATTAAAATGGTCTTTTATGCCAAAATCGTTTGATGGTGCTAAATATTTATGTGTGAATGGTGATGAAAGTGAACCGGGCTCTTTTAAAGATAAACATATAATGGAATTTAATCCTCATCAAATTATAGAAGGGATTATTATTGCAGCAAAAGCTATGGAAATAAATACTACATATATTTATATTAGAGGTGAATATCATAAATGGGCGAAATGTGTTCAGGAAGCTATTGATGATGCTTACAGTGCAGGATATGTTGGAAGTAAAATGAAAGAAAAGTATGGGATTAATTTTCAAACGGACATATACATTCACAAGGGGGCGGGTGCTTATATTTGTGGCGAAGAAACCTCTTTGATGAATTCTATAGAGGGGATTAGAGCTTATCCGCGTAATAAACCACCTTTTCCTGCTGTATCGGGATTATGGGGAAAACCTACGACTATTAATAATATTGAAACAATTGCTACTATTCCTGCTATATTAAAAATAGGTGCAGAAGCTTTTTCACAAATTGGGGCACAGAATTATTGTGGAAATATGCTTTTTGGGGTTAGTGGTAGTATAAATAGACCCGGGGTTTATGAACTTCCAACAGGGACTTTATTGACTGATATTATTTATGATATTTGTGGTGGAATTCCAAATAACAAAAAGATAAAAGCAATTATTCCCGGCGGAATTTCAATGGTTCCTTTACGTGGGGATGAAATTGAAGGACTTAAAATGGATGCTGATTCGTTAAAGGCGATTGGATCTGGAATCGGAACAGGTGGAATTATTGTTATTGATGAAGATGCAAATTTAGCAGAAGTTGTTTTACGTATTTCTCATTTTTTCCATCATGAATCTTGTGGACAATGTACTCCTTGTAGGGAAGGTAATGGTTGGATGGAAAAAATATTGAAACGCATTGTAAAAGGTGAAGCGGTAAGTAAGGACATAGATACTTTATATGATATTGCTTGCAATATTGAGGGAAATACAGTTTGTGCACTCGGTGATGCCTGTGCATGGCCTATTAAAGGATTTATAACTAAATTTCGTGATGAATTTGAAAGATTAGTAAAACCATCTCGTGATTATATTCCATTAAATATTGTTCATAGCAAGAGAATAAATTTGTTATAATATATTTTGTTTTATTTAAATAAGGTATTGTTTTTTATTATGATTAATGTAATAGATGAAATTTAATATAATATGGAAATAGTAGAAAATAAAATTTTTATTAAAGAAAAACAGTTAATAAATATATTTAACATAAATCCTGATTATATAGAATTATTGGAAAAACGTTTTGCGTCTGTTATAATTTTACGTGGTGATATTTTAATTTTAAAAGGTGGTATACGTAAACTTTCAATAATTGAAAAGATAATTAATGAATGTGAATATGTTTTATCAAAAAATTCTAATTTTTCAAAAAATGATTTTATTACTATTATAAATTTATTTGATATTCATATCCCTTATAAAAAAGATACCAAAAATCAATTTGCCAAGAGTATTGTATATAATGGATATAAAAATGGTGCTATTTGTACAAGGAATGCTAAGCAGGAAGAATATTTACAAGCGGTACAAAACAATGATTTAGTATTTTCGGTTGGGCCTGCTGGTACTGGTAAAACTTATCTTGCTGTTGCAATGGCTTTAGCTGCTTTACGTGTAGAACAAATACAAAGAATAATTGTTACAAGACCGGCAGTTGAGGCAGGCGAATCGTTAGGATATTTACCGGGAGATTTAAAAGATAAAATAGAACCTTATTTAAGACCGATAAATGATGCAATGTTTTCTATGTTGTCGCCTGATGTTTTACATACTTTTATGGAACGACAAATTATAGAGATCACGCCACTTGCATATATGCGGGGGCGCACTTTAGATAATGCTTTTATTATTTTAGATGAAGCTCAGAATGCAACAATAACTCAAATGAAAATGTTTTTAACAAGACTTGGTAACAATTCAAAAACAGTAGTTACTGGTGATGTTACTCAAATAGATTTAAAAGAAAAAGCAAATTCTGGACTTGTTCATGCAATAAAAATTTTACGAAATATTAAAGGGATTGAGTTTATTTTTTTTGATAAAAAAGATATTGTTAGACATAAACTTGTTGCTAAAATTATAGAAGCATATGAAAAAACGAAATAATAAAAATGTTTTAATTCCTAATGAATGATTTATTTAATATAGGTTTCCTATCAATCGGACTGTTTGATATACTAGATATTCTTTTAGTAACGTTTGCTTTTTGTTGGGTATATAAAACGTTAAAAGAAACGCTAGCTTTTCAAATTATTCTTGGATTGTTTATAATTTTAGGGCTTTCATTTGTTGCAGAAGCAATAAATTTAAAGTCGATTAATTGGATATTAAATTTATTATCTGATATTTGGATATTAGCTTTTATAATACTTTTTCAACCAGAATTAAGGAGTATGTTGCTGCGGTTGACACAAAGTTCTCTGTTTCATATGTTTTTTAAAAGTAATTTTAAAATAATTGAAACTATTGATGAGGTTATAGATGCAGCAATAGAAATGAGTATTAATAGAATAGGCGCCCTTATTGTTTTTCCTCAAACTCAAGATGTTTCTATGTCTTCAATCGATGGAGGGATAGAATTAAAAGCTAATGTAAAGAAAGAGTTATTAATTTCTATATTTAATACAAAATCACCGTTACATGATGGGGCAGTGATTATTAATAAAAAGATGGAAATTGTTGCTGCACGTTGTATATTACCTTTATCCCGTAAAAGACGAGTTGAAAAAAAATTACTTGGCACTAGACATAGAGCAGGATTAGGATTAACAGAAAAAAATGATGCTGTGGTACTTATTATATCAGAAGAAACGGGTGAAATTTCTATTGCTTTTGATGGGAATCTATATATAAATATACCTCATATAAAATTAAAAAATACTTTAAAAGAATTTATGAATAAAGGTATACAAATAAATAATATTAAAAACAGTAGTAATTTAGATGTAGACAATAATTTTATTGACAAAGATAGAATATAAAAATTCAATTTGGATGTAATCAATATAGGATATTTTTATTTTATATTTATAAATAAATTATTTTTTTGTATCTTTGTATTTATATGAAAATAATATAAACTTATAATAAAAAGTAAAATAATAGGTTAATTTTAATACAAAAATAAATCCTAAGGCAAAAGTTTAGCTATGGAAAAGAAAAGATTTATAGACGTGATGGATACATCGTTCAGAGATGGGTTCCAATCTGTTTTTGGAGGTAGAGTTCTTTTAGAGGATTTTATCCCAGCACTTCAAGCCGCAGTTCATGTAGGCATTACTCATTTTGAATTTGGAGGTGGTGCAAGGTTTCAAGCACCATTATTTTATTTAAATGAAAATCCATTTTATATGATGGATAAATTTCGTGAAATAGTTGGTCCAGATGCTGTTACTCAAACTCTTTCGAGGGGGATAAATACAGTTGCTCTTGATTCTTCGCCACGTGAAGTTATTGAACTTCATGCAAAAATGTTTAAGAAGCATGGAACAACTGTTATTCGTAATTTTGACGCTTTAAATGATGTTCAGAATTTGATATATAGTGGGCAAATGATACACAAACATGGATTAAAGCATGAAGTTGTAATTACTATGATGGATTTACCTCCTGGATGTACTGGAGCTCATGATGTTGCTTTTTATGAAAAGACATTGCGTGGTATTTTAGATGCTGATATTCCCTACGATTCTGTTTGTTTTAAAGATGCTAGTGGAACTTCAAGTCCTCAAAAGGTTTATGAGACAATAAAGATGGCTCGTAAATTATTACCAGACGGAACACATATTCGTTTACATACTCATGAAACAGCAGGCGTTAGTGTTGCTTGTTATCTTGCTGCTCTTGAAGCAGGTGTTGATGGTATTGATTTAGCGGCAGCACCAGTATCAGGTGGTACAAGTCAACCTGATATTATTGTTATGCTTCATGCTTTGAAAGGGAAACCATATGATCTAGGTATAGATATTGAAAAGGTTAGAGAGTATGAAGATGAATTTAAAAATGCTTTAAAAGATTATTTCTTCCCGCCGGAGGCAACTAGAGTTTCCCCTGAAATTCCATTCTCACCTATGCCGGGTGGTGCTTTAACGGCTAATACTCAAATGATGAGAGATTTTAAAGTTCTAGATAAATTCCCGCAAGCTATTAGAGAAATGAGAGAAGTGGTTGAAAGAGGTGGATTTGCTACTTCAGTAACTCCTGTTTCACAATTCTATTTCCAACAAGCTTTTAATAATACTATTAAAGGTAAATGGGATACTATAGCTGAAGGATATGGTAAAATGGTGCTTGGATATTTTGGTAAAACACCAGTGTCACCTGATCCAGAAATAGTAAAAATATGTTCTGAAAAGTTAGGATTACCAGTTACTACTGAAAATCCTGTTGATATCGCAGAACGTGATCCAAAGAAATGCATTAAATATTGGAAAGATATACTTGAACAAGAAAATATTCCTACAACTGAAGAAAATTTATTTATAGCAGTATGTGGGCAAGAAAAGGGAGTTGTTTTCTTACAGGGGAAAGGAAAAGCTAATGTACGAAAAATATCAGATGAGCCCTTAAAAGAAACATCTGCACCAAAGTCAGAGGCTAAATCGGTAACACAAACTTTTGGTGCTCCGACATCTCTTTCTGATATGGGGAGTATAAATCTTGCTAAACCAGCAGTTTATAAAATGAATGTTGATAATCAGACATATTTTGTTGAAGTAGAGCAGATAGGTTAATTATTTGTAGCAAGATAATTGATTATAAAATCGTAGTACTTCGATAGGTTAAATTTATCTAATAGATTATTTAGCTTATCGAAGTATTTTAATATAAGAGAAAAATGAAAAAATGAAAAAATAAAAAAATAATATAAATATAAATATAAATATAAATATATTGAAATCTATTATATATTTTTTTATTAAATAGTATAATATTAACTGAATAAGTTAGATTTAGACTGTAATCCCTAAATAGTTTTTATATTAGAGAGACAGAGAGAATACAAGAATTGTGGCAAAAAATAATGGGTAATAATTCGAGTTATTTAAACGGGAAATCGCCTCAATCTAGATATGGCGCAAGACTTGTCCGTTGTATTCCAATATACTATTGATGTAAAATATATTCTTTTGATAAAAAGGTGATATTAAAATTATATCACCTTTTTTGATTTATTTAATTATTTTCACATTATATTTTGTTATAAGTTTGAAATATTATTAAGTTTGTATAATTAAGTTTGTATAATTAATTTTTATTTTTACAATTAAATATACATTAAACATATGAGTACTTTTGAAAAACGTGCTGGCTTTGCTAGTAAAATGGGAGCTCTTTTTGCTATTATAGGTTCTGCTGTTGGACTAGGAAATTTGTGGCGTTTCCCTTATATGGTAGGGCAGAATGGGGGAGCTGCTTTTATTTTTATATATCTTATTTTTGCAATAGGATTATGTGTACCATTAATGGCAGCGGAAATACTAGTAGGAAGACGTGGGAGGTCTCATACTGCTGGTTCATTTAAAGCTATAGATAAGGAGGGGAAATTTTATTATGTTGGATATTTAGGAATTATAGCTAGCTTTGTTGTTTTATCTTTTTATAGTGTTGTTGGCGGGTGGGTTTTAAATTATTTATTTAAATCGATAACTTTTTCTTTTAGTGGATTAACTTCAAATGAGTTAACTAATCATTTTAATAATCTTGTTACCGCACCTATAAGACCACTTATGTTACATTTATTATTTATGGCATTAACTGCGGGTGTTGTTATTTTAGGTGTTGAAAAAGGTATTGAAAAAACTTCTAAGTTTTTTATGCCTGTTTTATTTATATTAATAATTATATTAGCTATAAGATCTTTAACACTTGAAAATGCTAGTAAAGGAGTTGAATTTTTATTTAAGTTAGATTTTTCAAAAGTAACAATAGAAACACTATTTGAAGCATTAGGGCAAGCTTTTTTTTCTTTAAGTTTAGGACTAGGATGCATAATGACTTATGGGTCTTATATGCGAAAAGATGCAAATATTGTTAAGTCTTCTTTTATTGTTTCTATTTCGGATATATTATTTGCATTAATAGCTGGGCTTGCAATTATTCCAGCTGTATTTTCTTTTAATCTAGAGCCTACTGCTGGGCCGGGTTTAGTTTTTATAGTATTACCAGAGATATTTTCCAAGTTAGTAGGTGGTGAGTTTTTTCAAATTATATTTTTCTTTGTTTTATTTATTGCTGCAATAACTTCGTCTATTTCACTTTTAGAGGTTGTAGTTAGCTATGTAGTGGAAGAATATAAACTATCAAGACGAAAGGCAACATTAATAACGTCCTTATCTATTTCTTTTGTTGGTTGTTTGTGTTCTTTATCTTGGGGGGTCCTTTCTGATTTTACAATTGCAGGAATGAATTTATTTAATTTTATGGATTCTACTGCTTCTAATATTATGTTACCGTTAGGAAGTATAGGAATTGCTATTTTTGTTGGTTGGCGTATGAAGAAAAAAGACTTTTTGGATGAACTTTCTAATGGAGGCAAGATAAAAATATTATTTAGACCTTTTATAGAGGTTATTATAAAATTTATTGCACCGATTGCTATATCTTTAATATTATTAAGATATTTATTGTGGTAAAAGTATATTTAAAATACATAACTAATTCTTAATTATATTAATTTATTAGGATATAAGTTAATATAATTAAGAATAATGTTATAAAAAAAATATTATTTTATATATTTTTTATTTAATTGTTATATCTAATATTATAAAATATTATATAAAATTAAAAAAACTTTGTAAAAGTATATTTTTTTTTGTAATTTTGTAATCTTTATAAAAGTATATAATTAAAAAATATAAAAAATAAAAGATTAAGAACGTAAAAATTAGTGGAGAAAGCATTGAAACCGTCAGCAAAAATTACAAAATCTTTTAGGAAAGAAGATGTACAACACAATTGGTGGGTTGTTGATGCCGCAGGTCAAACTATAGGACGCCTTGCAACACAAGTTGCTATTTTATTACGTGGGAAACATAAACCTATATTTACACCTCATGTTGATGTAGGAGATTATGTAATTGTAATAAATGCAGATAAAGCGGTTTTCCAAGGGAAACGTGCAAAACATAAAGAGTATGCACGCCATTCTATGTATCCGGGCGGTCGTAAAGTTCGTAAATATACAGAATTGAAAAATACTAAACCAGAATTTATTTTGGAACATGCAATAAATGGAATGGTTCCAAAAACAAAATTAGGTGCTTCAATTCGTAAAAAATTAAAAGTTTATAGAGGTAGTGAGCATAATCATATGGCTCAAAAACCTGTAGAATTTAAACTTGCAGAATAAAAACTGTTTGGTTATTAAATTATGTTTTATAAAAAAATGGAGAAAGTTTAATGAATGCATTTGCTGCAACAGGTAGAAGAAAATGTGCAGTAGCGCAAGTTAGACTTATTTCACCAGGTCAAGGTAAAATAACAATTAATAAACGTCCTGTTGAAGAATATTTCCCAGTTGAGGTATGGCGAGTAAATGCTATACATCCATTGGAATTATCTGAATTACGAGGTACTTTTGATGTTACGGTTAAAGTAACAGGTGGCGGTATTAGTGGACAGACAGGAGCGGTTTCATTAGGGTTGGCACGTGCACTTTGTCAATATGACGAGTCTTTACGTGCAAAATTGCGTACTGAAGACCTACTTACAAGAGACCCAAGAATGGTTGAACGTAAGAAATATGGTAGAAAAAAGGCTCGCAAGCGTTTCCAATTCTCAAAACGTTAGTATGTATATATATAATATTATATATTAAAAAATACAATATATATTAATTAAAAAATAATATTTTTAAAATTATATTAAATATTATAACAATTTTGTATGATAATTATTTATTCATACTTTTTTGTTTTAATTTAAATGACATATTTCTGGATTGTTATATGTGTCGCACTATGTAAACATAAGTAAGGTGTGTATATAGCAAGTTGAAGGGAATAGATGTTTTTAACACTGGAGGATTTTTTATGGCAGATAATTATGTAAGCGTTGAGCAATTAGTAGAAGCTGGCGCTCATTTTGGCCATCTTACACGCCGTTGGAATCCAAAAATGAATAAATATATTTTTGGTGAACGTAATGGTATTCATATAATAGATGTAAGAAAAACTCAAATATTAATAAACCACTGTCGTGGTATCATTCAAAATCTTGCTTCACAAGGCAAAAATATTCTTTATGTAGGGACAAAAACACAAGCAAAAGATATTGTAGTTGAACAAGCAACACGTGCAGGTATAAATTATGTATCTGAACGATGGCTTGGCGGTATGCTTACTAATTTTTCTACGATACGTAAGAGTATTCGTCGTTTAAGTAGCATTGATAAAATGGAAGCTGATGGTACTTTTGAAAAAATTACTAAGAAAGAAAGACTTCTATTAACACGTGAAAAAGATAGATTAAGAAAAGTGTTTGGTGGCATAGAAAATATGCAAAAATTGCCTTCTGCTATATTTGTTGTTGATGCAAAAAAAGAACATTTAGCTGTAAAAGAAGCACGTATCTTAGGAATTTCTGTTTTTGGTATTATTGATACCAATACTGATCCTGATTCTGTTGATTTTCCAATACCTGCAAATGATGATTCGGTAAAAGCTATTGATATTATAATGGGCATTATGACAGATGCTATTATAGAAGGTAGTGAAATATATAGAGTTCATGCAGCAGAGTTGGCAGCTATGCAAAGTAGAAATGAAAAGGAAAATGAAGGTGAAAATGCTGTAGAAGTAAAACAAACTTCGCATCGTCGTATGAGAGAAAGACGTGAACGTGATCGTAACCATGATAATCATAAACGAACTGATAAACATAGAGATAATCAGAGACAAGAAACTACAAAAGTAGAAGAAAAAAAACAGGAAGTTACACAGGAAGTTACACAGGAAGTTACACAGGAAGTTCCTCAGGAAATTACGCAGGAAGTTCCAAAAAAAGAAGAAAAAGTGGTTAACGATGACTCTACTAACGTAACTGAATAATTATTTTTATAATATAAATAGAATAAGTTGTAAATATTTATTACAACTTATTTTTTGATTAATTAAAAACTGATTTTTGAAATTATATATTAAAATAAATTTTTATTATGACAATTACTCCTCAAATGGTTAAAACGCTCCGAGATAAAACAGGGGCAGGAATGGCTGATTGCAAAAAGGCTTTATCTGAAAATGATGGTAATATGGATGCTGCTATTGATTTCCTTAGAAAAAAGGGTGCTGCATCAGCTGCTAAACGTGCTGATAGAGAAGCAAAAGAAGGTGCTGTTATTGCTAAGACGAAAGGCCAAAAAGCTATTATTGTTGAAATCAATAGTGAAACAGATTTTGTTGCAAAAAATGTTCAATTTGTTGAATATGCAAATAATGTAGCGGAAGCTTTACTTAAAGCAGATGTTGAAAATAATAATACTGAAGAACTATTTAAAATAAAATACGAAAATAATACAATAGAACAATTACATAATGATGTTCTTGCTAAATTTAGTGAAAAAATTGAAATTAGTAGATTTAAAACAGTTAAATCTACTGGATATGTTGAAAGTTATATCCACATTGGGAATAAATTAGCTGTTCTTGTTGAAGTATCTTGTGCTAATATATCTGAAGAAAGTAAAGTATTATTACGTGATATTGCTATGCAAATTGCAGCAATGAACCCTACTTATATTGATAAAACAGAAGTAACAGCAGAAACTCTTGAAAAAGAAAAACAAATATATATTGAACAAGCTATTGCAGAGGGAAAGAAACCTGAAATTGCAGAACGTATTGCTAT
This sequence comes from uncultured Hyphomicrobiales bacterium, assembly GCA_964472015.1. GTDB lineage: Bacteria > Bacteroidota > Ignavibacteria > Kapaibacteriales > UBA2268 > JAAYTD01. The sequence continues at coordinate 36,068 of CAYYIP010000004.1, forward strand.
TGGAAAGACTGAAAAATTTTACGAAGAATTTTGTTTAATGCAACAAATTTTTGTAAAAGATAGCAGTAAAAGAGTAGCTGATGTTGTTAAAGAAATAGCAACTGCAAGTAATTGTAATGATTTGCACATTGTAAGTTTTGTTCGTTTTGCTCTTGGTGGACAAGAGAAATAGTATTAAATTATATTTTGTAAATATTTTACTTATATAATATAAAGTAATATATTAAAAATTAAAAATTAAAAACAGAGATATATAAAATATCTCTGTTTTTTTTATTATAACTATATAAAATAGATATTATTTAAAATATTAGAAGTTATAATTAAATAGAGGTTATGATTACTTAATAAAAATAATTATTTAATAAAAAAGGAACTAATGATTATTAGTTCCTTTTTTAGATTAAAATTTAAAACTATAAAATGTTATATATTACTTACGTAATTCTAATGCAGCAATAATAGCACGATAACGTTCTATATCAGTTTTTATTAAATAATTTAATAATTTACGTCGTTTACCTACAAGCATAATTAAACCACGACGTGTATGATTGTCTTTCTTGCGAGTTTCTAAGTGCTTTGTTAAATTTGCTATTCTTGTTGTTAGTATAGCAATTTGGACTTCAGCTTTTCCGCTATCCTTAGGATTATCACCATATTTAGCAATAAGTTCGGCTGTTTTTTCTTTAGTTATCATTGTTTTTTATTATATATGTATATTAATTACAAAGTATTAGAATTACAAAGATAATATTTTTTTTTCAAAATAACAAATATATATATATAATTTTTTTTGATTTATAATCTTTTAATTTTTAAAAAATTTTAAATTAATTAGAAGCATTAAAATATTCAATACATAATATTTTATCTTTATTTATTTGTTTAACAAGAGATTCTACATTTTCAAATTTCCGTTCTTCTCTAATATATTTTTTAAAAAATACTTCAGCAGTATAATGATAGACTTCATTATAGAAATCAAATATATTAACTTCTAAATTTATATTTTTAGTATTATTCAAAGTTGGTCGTATTCCTATATTTGCCATTCCTTTTAATCTTATTTGTGTTTCTGTTTCTATATTTAGTATTTGAGGTTTTAATTCTATTTCACAAGCATAAACAGCATTTTTTGGTAATAATTTATTCTTATCTATTTGTATATTTATTGTTGGGAACCCTATTTTTCGTCCAATTTGTTTTCCTTTTATTATTGTTCCTTTTATTGAATATGTACGACCTAACATTGTATTAGCATCTTCTATATTTCCATTTGCAATAAGTTTTCTTATTTTAGAACTCGAAATAACTGTATTATTATTTACAATAGGATTACAAGGTATTACTTCTATATCAGGTAAATGTAGTGATTTTAATAATTCATAGGACCCTGTTCTATTTTTTCCGAAATAATTATTAAATCCAATATAAAGTTTATTAAATCCTATTTTTTTATATAAGTAATTATTTATAAAATCAATAGCCGATAAATTTGCAAATTCTTCATTAAATGGTATAACAAATGTTTCATCAATTCCTTTTTTTTCAAAAATGCTTAATTTTTCATCGTTAGTTGTTAATAATTTAAAATTAGCATTTTTATTAAAGAAAGAGCGTGGTAGTGGTTCAAAAGTAAGTACCATTGTTTTTAGGTGTTTTTGATTTTCAGTTAATAATTTTTGTAATATACTTATATGACCTAAATGTACGCCATCAAAACTACCGATTGTTAATGCTCGTTTAGAGGAAAAAGGTACTTCTATTATATTTTTATAAATCTTCATTTATTCTAATATCTATAATGGTCAGGTTTGTATGGACCGCCAATAGGAACTCCTATATAATCTGCTTGTTTTTGTGTTAAAGTTGTTAATTTTACTCCTATTCTTGATAAGTGAAGTCTTGCAACTTCTTCATCTAAATATTTAGGTAAGCGATATACACCTATTTCATATTTTTTTAAATATAAGTCTAATTGAGCTAAGATCTGATTAGTAAATGAATTACTCATTACAAAAGACGGATGACCAGTTGCACATCCTAAATTTACTAGACGACCTTCGGCTAATATAAATATAGAACTTCCATTAGGTAGATTATATTTATCTACTTGTGGTTTGATATTTGTTATAGTAACTCCTTTATGTTCTTTTAATTTTGAGACTTGTATTTCGTTATCAAAATGTCCTATATTACAAACAATAGCTTGGTCTTGCATTTTTAACATATCTTCTAATTTTATAACATCACAATTCCCAGTTGTAGTTACAAAAATATTTGCTTCTTTTAAAGCATCTTCTAATAATGTTACTTCGAACCCTTCCATAGCTGCTTGTAAAGCACATATAGGATCTATTTCTGTTATTAGAACTCGTGCACCATAGCTTCGCATAGAATGAGCACAACCTTTCCCTACATCGCCATATCCAAGTACACAAACTACCTTACCTGCTATCATTACATCAGTAGCACGTTTTATTCCATCTGCTAAAGATTCACGACAACCATAAAGGTTATCAAATTTTGATTTTGTTACTGAATCATTTACATTTATAGCAGGGGTTAATAATTCTCCACGTTCAAACATTTGATATAAACGGTGCACACCAGTTGTTGTTTCTTCAGAAACACCTTTCAGATCTTTTATTAATTTATGCCATTTTTGATTATCAATATTTTGTACTGATTTTAATATATTTAATATAATTTTTTCCTCGTTATTAGCAGGTGTTGCATTTAATAATAACGGCGTATTTTCTGCATAATATCCTTTATGAACCATTAAAGTAGCATCGCCACCATCATCTACTATTAATTGTGGACCTAGATTATCAGGGAATGATAATGCTTGTAAAAGGCACCACCAATATTCTTCTAATGTTTCACCTTTCCAAGCAAATACTGGGACCCCACGAGAAGCAATAGCTGCTGCCGCATGATCTTGCGTAGAAAAAATATTGCAACTTGCCCAACGTACATTAGCACCTAATTGTACTAAAGTTTCTATTAAAACAGCAGTTTGTATTGTCATATGAAGTGAACCTGTTATACGTACCCCATCTAAAGGTTTTTGCCCCTTATATTTTTGACGAATAGACATTAGACCGGGCATTTCTTTTTCTGCTATTTCTATTTCTTTAAAACCAAAATCTTTTAAAGATATATCTGCAACTTTATAAGGTAATTTTGTTATTAAATTTTCCATTTTTTTGCATTATGTTTTTTAGTATTATTTTTCTATTCTAAGATAGAATTTTTTAATAATTTTAAATATACATATTTATTTCATAAATATAATTAATATTATTTAAAATATTTTTTATAAAATATTTGTTCATAAATTATTTATAGATTTATACCATATATTTCTATTATTATAAAAATCAAGATAATTAATTAAGTATATATTTTTCAAAAAAATATTTAAAAGATATATTTTTATTTATAGCAGTGTTAATATCATATTGTTTTACTAATTCTTCCAGAAAATCAATTCTTGAATGAAATCTACGCCCATAAAGGGTATTAAATACTTCTTTTGTTATTAACTCGGTTCGTTGATATTTTTCAATTTTCCATTCGTCTGCATTTTTATCTGTTAGTCCAGCAATAAACCAGCTTTCAATTTCTGCAATTACTATAATCATTTTATCATAACTAGCACTAGCAAATCTTGCTTGGAGTTTTTTCTTTTTATGAGCTATACTAGTTTCATCATCAATATCAGCAACAATTAAATAATCAAAATTTAACATAATAATACTTTCTATAAATTTAATTGTTTTAATTTTTTTCATTTGAGCATATTGTAAAATTTCTACATCATCGTATTGTTTTTTTAATAAAGGTTCAATGATATTAGAAAAAAATACATAATCATCATGTCCTTCAACAAATACATATATTTTACTTAGTGCCATTATTAACTCAATAAATTTTGAATAAAAAGTTCTTCTATCCCTATTTCATTTTTCATAAATTGAATAATTTCCGAACGAGTAGACAAATGAGCAATGGATGAAAATCCTTCTTTTGTTCTTGTTAGATAAAATATATTTTCTAATCCTGCATATTTAACAATTTCAGGGTTATGAGTAGTCAAAAATATTTGTATATGATTAGATGCATCTTTCATCATTTCAATAATTTTTGAAATAAGGTAAGGATGTATTCGTCCTCCTGGTTCTTCAAATATAGTAATTAGTTTATTTTCAAAAAATAAAGCAATAATAATAGATATTAAAAAAACAGAACCACTTGATAACAAAGAAGCGGGTACTAAAACATCAGGTGCATATTTTTCTTTGACTTGTATTTGTAAATGTTTATCTAAAAATTTTTTAACTTCAATATCTTGTACAAACGGTAATAAATAATGTATATAATTGAATAATCTGCGTCTTGATTCATCATCAGCAAGAATTTTACGTAAAACAATTGCAATATTTTCACCATTATCTTCTAGAACAGCCCGTCCTGTAACCAATGAAATGGAACGACTTTGTATAGGATCTAGATCATATATAGATAAATTGCCCAAAGTTTTACGTACACTTTCAGGAAGCGGTATATTATATTGATTTTCAATAAATAGTGTTTTATTTAAGTTAACCGAAATATAATTAACATCTACAAACAAGGGAGGGATGATATCATCTTTAGTAATATTAAAGCTAGTATTATTAATAAAGTTAGTTTCTATTTTGTTGCCATTATTAAACATTTCTAATATTCCGGTCCCTATACTAACATCTGTCCCGTTTATTGTTTCGTAAAATTCAAATTTTTGAATTAAAGAATCATAAATAACTCTAAATTCTTCTGCGTCTTCAATATATTCAATTTCAAAAGCAGTATCAAAAGAAACAGAACGCATTTTTATAACTTTATCAAATATTTTCTTCATCCCACATATTTGAGAAGAACTATCTATTTCTATTTTAAAAAAAGTACTTTTAATATCTTTACCAAAATATAAATTTCGTAGATAATCAATACCACCTTGTAAAGAAATAGCATTACTAAGTCCCATATTGATTATATCACGAATAAATTTAAATATACTAAGGAAATTAGATTTCCCGGATGCATTAGGTCCTATTAAGACATTAAACTTAGATGGAAATATATCTAACTCCTTAAAACTTTTGAAATTTTTTACTACAATTCTTTTTATTTGCATTTTTATCCTCTTAATTATTATAAGCTATACAATATATTTATATTATAATATAGATATACAAAAAAAACCTTCTGATAATTTAATAACAACAAATAATAAAATAACAACTACCAAAATACTTACAGCAACTTTTAACATTTTTTTTATTATTAAAACTATAATAGTTATAATAAGTATTGCTAAAAAAATAATTGTTTCGATATTTAAAGATGAAATTGTATCGATTATATCTCGCATATATTTTAATCTATTTTTTGTTATAATTAAAAAAATAAATATAAAAATATTAAATAATTATATCAATTAATAATAATTTATTAAATAAAAATTAATATAACAAAAAACTATAATTATTTTATTATTGTTATCCCTTTTTCTTTTAATATTTCTCGATTTTTCAATTCAATAGGAACGACCTCTTGCATAAACTTATTCCAAATATCGCTAACTATTAATTTTGTACCTTCTGTTGTTATGAATATATTATTCAATAATTTAATATTTTTATCGCGTTTTATATATTCATTTTTAACAATTTCTAAATCAATATTATTATCAAAATTTTCTTTTGAAACAATATTATAAATATTTTGTGTAATATCTGTTATATCTTTTATAAGTTTTTCAAATTTTATAAATAAATCATTATTTTTATTTAAATTATTATTATTTGTATTTTCATTATTTAATGGGTTATTATACATTTAATATATCCTTAATTTCTAAATACACATTATTAATATTAGAATTTATATTATTAATTCCATCATTATAAAAAATAATATCGGAGTTATTAAAATAATTTTGTTTTCTTTTATTAAAAAAAGTTAATAATTGATTTTCATTATTTATTCTTAATAATGGTCGATTAGTATCATCAATACGTTCTTTAATGATATCTAAATCAGAATATAAATACACATTATATCCATTTTCTTTTATGATTAGTTTATTTATAGTTTTTTCTAAACTTCCACCACCTAGTGCAATAATTTTTTTATTTTTATTTTTAACAATTTTTTCTAATATTTCAGTTTCAGCCAGTCTAAAATTCTCTTCGCCAAACTTAGCAAAAATATTATTTATAGATGAATTAAAATATTCTTCAATTAATTTATCTAAATCTACATATTCAATATTTAGCTTTTTTGATAAATTATAAGCAAAAGTAGTTTTTCCGCTGCCACTAAATCCTGATAAAAAAATATTATCTATAGTTTTTTTTCTATTTATATTTTCTATATTTACAATATTAAATAGTTCTTTTATAATTTTATTTTTTTTATTATCACACAATTTTATATCTGTAAAAATTTCAAAAGCTGGAATCGCTTGATTTATTAACCAATATTCACCGGTAATAACTGTATCAACTTGTGATTTGACAAAATTAATAAATTCAATATTTTTATAATCAGCAAAAAATATAATACTGTTTTTATTAAAATTAATGTTATTCAAATATTGATGTGCATTTGGAATTGTTATAAAAATAAAATCATAATTGTATAAAATATTATCCTTTAGAAAAGGCATAACATTATAATTTATATTATAATTAAATTTAGAAATTAAATTATTAATATTATCTATCGTTTTATTAAAGATAGTAATATCATATTTTTTTAATATTTTTTGTAATGCATAGATTACTGCTATTGCAGCGCCTCCTGCACCTATGACAGCTATTTTTTTATTATTTAGATCTATTTTATAGTAGTTTAGAGAATCTATTATACCATTTATATCGGTATTAAATCCTAATATATTTTTATATTCTTTATGATTTATAATAGTATTTACTGCATCTATATTTTTAGCGTCTTCACTTAACTTATCACAGTATTTAGAGATAAAACATTTAAAAGGAGCTGTAATATTAGCTCCTTTTAAATTAAATTCTTTATTTAAATAATCTATTTCATTTATATTTTTAGCAAATATTCGTGTATAATAATAATTATTATTACTATTATTATTATTATTATTATTAATAGTATTATTATCTGAATAATTAGTTCCTAGCTTTGATAGATTAAATTTTTTAAAGCAATAATTATATATATCGGGGCTCTTACTATGAGCAATAGGATTTCCAAAAATAGCAATATTAATATTATTCATTATATATTTTCTATATTACTTATTATTATTTATATTTTTTAAAGTTGTTTTCATTTCTTTATAGGACATTTGACCTTCTGCGGTAGGATAATTATCATAGCAATACATAAAAGGTGCTCCCAATTCTAAAGCTCGAATTCTTGCAAATGGATATTTAGATATCATTGGAATAATAATAAGTTTGCCATTTAGTTCTTTATTTTTTTCATATAAAGAAAATAATATATTTGTATCATTAATAGAATTACATTTTACTGCGATTTTATAAAAATCAGCTTTAAAAAGCATCATTTTATTTATTTCGTCTTGTATTTTTTGAATATTTACAAGCGGTTCATATTGATGATATGATATAATTATTTGTTTTTTTATTATTTTTATTTTGTCTATAAGTTCTATAAAATTAGCTTTAAAATTTACAGATGAAATTGGGATATCAAATATATTGGCTCCACAATTTACAACTTCCATTAATTTAAATAATCTATCTCTATCAGGATTAGTACTAATTATATTATTACAAGAAATAATAACTTTTTTAGTAAAAGAAATAAGTTCTACTAATTCATATATATTATAATTTAATTTATCAATACATAATTCTACAAAATCATACTTTTTTATTATTTCTATAACTTCTTTATAAGGTCCATTATTAATACTTACACATAATATATTATTTATTTCCATATTTATTATTAAATATTTCTAGATGTTCTAACTTATCAATTCCGGATGTTTCAATATTATCTAATATTCTTTTAACTAGTCCTTGCAATACTTGTCCTGGTCCAAGTTCAATAAAATTTGTTATTCCATCGGAGTTCATTTTTGTAATTAACTGTGTCCATTTTACAGGTGAAGTTAATTGTTTAGTTAAAGATTCACGTAATTCATCTGCTTTTATTAAAGGTTTTGCATATACGTTAGAATATACTGGAAATTTTGCATCTTCAAATTTTGTAGAATTAATAGCTTCTGTTAGTTTTTTTTGTGCAGGCATCATTAAAGGTGAATGGAAAGCACCACTTACTACTAATTCTTTAACTATCTTAGCTCCTGCTTGTTTAAATAATTCTACATTATTTCTTAGGAAATCAGCAGAGCCTGAAACAACAACTTGTCCCGGTGAATTAAAATTAGCGGGGACTACTATATTTTCTTTTGAAGTAGCATTTAATTCCTCACAAACCTGAATAACTTTTTCATCTTGAAGACCTATAATAGCAAACATAGTACCTTTAGTAGTTTCACCTGCATCAAACATTAATTGACCACGTAAAGATACAAGTTTAAGGGCGTCTTCAAATTTAAGAACTCCTGCAATACATAAAGCTGCATATTCACCTATAGAATGGCCAGCAGTTGCAACGAAGTCTATTTTATTTTGAATTAATTTAAAAGCAGCTAATGAGTGTATAAATATTGCTGGTTGCGTATATCTTGTTTCTTTTAAACGTTCAATAGGGCCATTAAAATAAATATCTGAAAGAGAATAACCAACGATTTTATCTGATTCGTTAATCAATTCAGATATATATTGATATTCATTTGCTAAATCTTTTAGCATACCTACATATTGAGAACCTTGACCGGAACATAAAAGTGCTGTTTTCATTTTAATTTTAACCTTAATTTATAAAATATTTTTGTCATTTATATTATAATTATGAAATATCTTAAAAATACGAAGTAAATTATAATTTTGTTTAATTTTAAAAATAAAAACAATAGAAAAATTAAAAAACTATTTTTATAAATATAATATTAATTTTTTATTTGGTAATTTTATTTTTTATTATTAATTTTGTAATTCCTAAATATTTGTATATATATAGTAAATTAATATAATTAAAATATTTATTAATTAAAAATATTTTAACATATAATAACATTTTTAATATTTAAAAAATTAAGTATTAAAATTAAAATAAGATTATAATTTTTAATAGGAGATATAAATAAGATGTCAAAGAGATGTGAATTAACTGGAGTTGGTCCAGTATATGGGAATTCAGTATCACACGCACATAATAAAACAAGAAGACGTTTTTTGCCTAATTTACATACTAAAAGGATTTGGGTTCCTGAAGAAGAACGTTGGGTAGTTATAAAAGCAACTGCAAGAGCTTTTAGAACATTAGATAAAAAAGGCTATACTGCTATGATGAAAGAGATAAAGAAGAAATAATATTTCTTTATGAAAATTGTAAAAAGGTAACTCAGATATTGATGTTACCTTTTTTATTATATATTTAAATAAGCAAAATAATATATTTAAATAAAAATATATCTTCACACAAACAAAAATTATAAAAACAAATGAATTCTTACTTTTTAGATATATCAGGCAACTATTTTTTATTAGCATTACTTTTTATAGTTAGTATTGCTATCTCAATATTTTCATATAGAAATACTATTCCTGTAATAGATAAAAGTTCAAAAATAGCATTAATTACATTAAGAAGTATTGCATTATGCTTAATTATATTTGCTATATTTGAACCTGTTTTTACAAAAATTAATGTGTTAAAAAAATCAGCACAACTTGCAGTTCTTTTAGATGATACACAATCATTATCTATAAAAAGTAAAAATAATACAAAAGAACAATATAGAAAATTATTATCTAATATAAATTTTTCAAAATTAGATACAAATGTAGTTTTTTATAAATTTTCAGATAAAACATTTTTGATAAATAATTTTAATTTTGATTCTTTAAAATTAAAAGGAACTGCAACGGATATATCACAAGCATTATATCATATAACTAGTAAGGCAGAAGAGAATAATACACGTGCTATATTATTAATTACAGATGGAGCGTTTAATACAGGTTCAAATCCTATATTTGAAGCAGAAAACTTTGCTAATCCTGTATATACGATAGGGATAGGAGATACAAATGAAGCAAAAGATATATCAATAATATCATTATTAACAAATGAAATTGCTTATATAGATAATTCGATTCCTATAAATATAAATTTTAAATCAAATGGTTTTTCAAATAAAAATATCAAATTAACTTTATTTGATAATAAAACAAAAATAGCGGAACAGAATTTTACTTTAAGTGAAGAAACTAAAAATTATGCTGCAAATTTTGAATATAAACCTACAATAGAAGGGATACATAAAATAACTGCAAAAGTAACAGAATTAGACGGTGAAATTACTACTAAAAATAATATATTATCTACTTTTATTAAGGTATTAAAAAATAAAAGAGTTATAGCTATGTTTGCAGGGTCACCGAATCCAGATTTTGCTTTTATAAAAAGAACATTAAAAGAAGAAAAAGGGATAGAAATAAAAGAATTTGTACAAAAATATTCAAGTGAATTTTATATAAATCCAACGGAACAACAGTTATCAAATGTAGATATGTTTATATTTAATAATTTTCCTATTAGTTCTACTCCAAATCAGATACTTAATATTATAAATACAGAATTAAATAAGGGGAAACCTTTATTTTTTGTTGCGGGACTTACTACTGATTATAGTAAATTAAAAATTATACAAGATCATTTACCTTTTACATTACTATCTACAAAACAAAGAGAATTTACGATTGTACCTAATATAAATATAAAAGCTTTATCAAATCCATTATTAAGAGTAACGGGAACTGATAGTGATATTGATTTATGGAACAATTTACCACCATTATTTAAAACAGAGACATTTGTAAAAGTAAAACCGGAAAGTGAAGTAATATCTACAATAAAGGTAAATAACATAGCTTTGAATGATCCACTTATAATTACAAGAGATTTTCAAAATAAAAAAACAGTTGCTATTCTAGGATATGGTTTATATCGTTGGAAATTACAAGGTTATGCAAATGAATTAGCAAAGGGATTAAAAGATACACCTGATTTATTTGCAACATTGATAAATAATACATTTAGGTGGTTATCGATATATGAAAAGCATAAAACAGTAAATGTACGTACAACAAAAAAGCATTACAATCAAAATGAAAAAGTTGAATTTTTAGCAGAGGTATATGATAAAGCTTTTGTGCCTATTGATAATGCTGAAGTTTCTATAGATATAAAATCAACTGATGAGACACGGAATATATTACTAACGTCAATAGGAAGTGGACGTTATTATGGAATAGTAGAAGGGTTATCAAAAGGTGATTATTATTTTGATGCAAATGTAAAAGATGAAAGTAGAAAAATTGGAAGTGATAACGGAAGATTTACTATAGGTGAAATATCGATAGAATTTCAAAACTTAAAACAAAATACTGATTTATTAAATACTATTGCTTATAGAACAAACGGGAAATTCTATAATGCAAACAATAAAAAAGAAATTGAGAATATAATTGATGATATAATAAAAAACGATAATTTTAAGACTAAACCAATTACATTAAGGAATGAGTTGCATATATGGAATTGGATATGGTTATTATTAATAGCAATATTTTGTCTTGCAATAGAATGGTTTTTAAGAAAAAGGAAAGGATTATTGTAATTTATATAATAAGGGATTAATAAGTAGAAAATAAGCATAATTAAAAATTAAAGAGTAATTAAATAATGAGTTGGTTATATTTATTTATTGCATCAATATTTGAAATGGGATGGCCATTAGGTTTTAAATTATCAAATGAAATTTCAAATAAAAAAATATTTTGGATTATAATTGCGTTTAGTTCAATGGCAATAAGTAGTTTTTTCTTATGGTTAGCGCAACGTGAAATACCTATTAGTACTGCATATATAATTTGGACAGGTGTAGGTGCTGTTGGGACTTTTATTATAGGTATAATATTTTTTAACGATTCTGCTAGTTTGATAAGATTATTTTTTGCTTTTTTAATTATGGTAGGAATTATTGGATTAAAAATTATTCATTAATTTTTAAAGTTTTTTATTATATTTGTAATATATTTCTTTTCATATTACATTGAAATATAAAAATTAATATATAAAAGCATTTGCTTTATTCTTTGCAGTCAGAAAATTTGGCGATTTAAAGATTGTATATAAAGAATAGGTTAAATGTTCACGAGTAAATGCGTGAACCTTAACTAATCTCTATATACAAGGTTATGCCAAATACCTCTGACAGCGGGAAACGTTAAGTTTCACGCTCTTTTTATTTTAAAAATTTTATAGATTATTTTATTTAACAAAAGTATAATTTTTATAATTTAATTTGTTTTTCGAAAACGTCTTTTATAGTATTTTATTAGATATTTAATATAAAGTTTAAGATATAAAACAATTTCTGATTCAGATTATAATTTATGCAAAGGGAAGATATTGATAGATATATTAATGTTAAATAAGTTAAAAATTATGGAGAATTAATTTGTAAAATTTGTAATTTTTTTATTGTATTTATATATATTTTTATTATATTTGCACAAGATATTTCTTAGTTGTATTATATAATACAACTAAGAAACATAAAAATTAATATATTATAATAATTTTTATTCTTAGCGGTCAGAAAATTTGGCGATTTAAAGATTGTGTATAAAGAATAAAGGTTAAAAGTTTACTAGCATTGTGTGAACTTTTTAATTATTTTCATATTCTCTTATCTCTACACATCATCAGGTTATCCCAAATAAATATCTCTACCTCTGATCTCTGTAAAATGTTAAGTTTCACGTTTTTTTTATTTTAAAATTAAAAATACTTATCAATCTAAAAATATAATTAAAATGGATAAAAAATAACTGCTTCACGAGTATCAAAAGGAAATAAATTATTTCCTCCGTCAATTACAATTGAAGATGATGGATTAAGAATTAACTTTCCAGGTCTTTTTAGTGGGAAAGAAGAATTTGTTTTATATGAAGATATTTCTTCTATTTCTTTTGATGCACCTATGGTTGGGTTTACAAAATTAAATTTAAACATAAGAGGACAAATTATTACTATTGAAGGATTTTATAAAAATGACGCAAAAGAAATAAAGAATGTTTGGGAACAAAAAACGTAAATAAAAATAGAAAGACGCCGAAAAATTAGTAAATCACTATTAGAGTAGATAATAAATAAAATAATTAATAATAAATAATAAAGGAGTATATAATGTCATCAAAATGTAACTGGTGTTGCAAAGAATATAATGGGAAGGGATTTATTGGTTGTTGTTGTGAAATGTGCTACAAAGAGAAAGAGAAAAACGGCACAGATAATAAATAATAACTTTAATCTATATTAAATTATTTATAAATATAAAACAAATGAAACCAAAGGAAGCCGAAAAAAATTTGGGAGCAATTGTTAGAGTAGGCTATAACAACAAATTTGGAGGATATAATGGCTAGAAAATGCGATTGGTGTGGTAAAGAATTTACTGGTTCTAGTGTTTATGGTTGCTGCTGCAGAAAATGCTATGAAGAATATAAAAACAGCAGAAAATAAAATTTTTCTTTACTGTTTTATAAGGGTAGTTTTTGCTGCCCTTCTTTTAATTTTTAAAGTATATTTCAATAACATATTAATAAAATATGGTTTATTAAAACTAATATAAATTTGAAAATAATTTTTTAAAATGATGTAAATTTAATAGATTAGGCCAGAAAGGCTGAAAAAACAAAAAATATCAAGAAAAATGGGAATTCCTTTAACACGTCAAGGTAGACAACGTGCAGTTGGTTCTATATTTATAAATACAATTTTAGATAATAGCAAAAAAGAATAAAATAAAAATAAAAGTATTTATAAATTAATAATTACTTATTAGGTTAATTTATTAAGACTATAATACTTAATTAATGTTATGTTAAATAAATTTTTAATATTTAGGAGAAAAAAAGTATGAAGAAAAAAAGTATGAAGAAGACACAGGAAGAAAAGTCTTTTCTTAATCTGGCTGGTGAATATGGAGTTTGTGCTGAATTAAATAAAAGGAATATTTTTTCCAGTATAACTTATGGAAACCATAAGGCCGCTGATATTATTATTTTCAAGGATGATAAAATATTTCGTATAGAAGTAAAAACAAGTACAACCAAAAAAGTTGTAACTGGCTTTTTTCAAAAATATGTTTCTAAAGATCAAAAACCTGCACCAGATTTTTGGGTACTTGTACATATTGATACTGAAACTTTTATATCAAGTTTTTATGTGCTTTCTCATATTGAAATGGGTGATGAACAAATGATATCAGATAAAAAGGAAAGTTGGTCGCTTACTAAAGGTGTAGACAACATAGAATTTTCACGGTTAGAAAAATATAAAGATAAATGGGATAAATTGTTAAATAGTTAAAAAGTTTTTAATATTAAGTAAAAAATATTAATATTAAATTTAGATATTAAAACCAAAGGATAGTACATTATAACACATTATATTTGCTATCCTTATTTTAATATTTATATTAAATTACCTAAATTTATTTCTAGGTTATCTTTGAAATTCTACATATTTTGGTTCAGTAGGAATATAACTTTGATCATCCCAAAGAGTACTTGTTATCATAAGATCAGCACTATATCTATTGCATGCAATAGGTATATTATGTAATCTGCATTGTCTTAATAACATTTGTATATCAGCTTCATGAGCTTGTGAATTTAAATCGTCTATTAAGAATATTGCAAGATCAATTTCATGTCTTACTACCATTGCTGCTATTTCAGCATCTCCCCCATAAGGTCCGGAATGCATACAAGTTATATCTGCTATAATATTTTTTTCTTTAAATGCCTCGGCTACTAGTTTTCCCGTTGTGCCCGTACATACAAGTTTATGTTTTGATAATAATTCAGCATTAAATAAAGCCCATTCTACCATATCAGCTTTACGTCTATCGTGTGCAACTAAGGCTATTTTTAATTCTTTAAGCATTTTTTTATTTTTAATAAAATTAATTTTAATAAAATAAATTGGTTATTATATATTATTATTTATATATTATATTATTTTTTATATAATATAGGTGTACAATTACATTGTTCTGCTACTATTTTTTTTGCTTCTAGAGCAGATTCTTCGCTTGAATAGTTACCTATAATAACAGCATAATGTTTTTCTCCATTTACAATTTTTTCTTTAACTTCAGTTCTTAATTTTAATTTTATAAATTTTTCCTTTTCAGCTTCTGCCGATTTTAACGAAGAATAAAGTCCAACTTGTAACCCATAATGTTGTTTTGTTGATACTATTTTGGTTTTTGTTTGTGTAGTTAAAGCTTTTTCAATTTGTTTAGTTTTTGGTTGTAATTTATATTGCTCTTTACTTATTGCCATTTGAACAGCAATTGTTGCAAGTTCTAGAAAAGGTGAATTTTTATATTTTGTTCTAAAATATGATAATTCCTTTATTGCTTCTATTGTATCCCCAATTATTGAATTATATTGTATAATTCGTAATGCTGCATCATCTGCCCACTCACTATTTGGATATTTACTTAATATACGTTTATATAAAGGTAAAGCTTTTTCTATATTTTTTTGAATATCACCTTGTAATAATAATACACCCGGTTCATCAGGATAATCATCTGATAATTTTATTATTTTTGACTTGACTTCTTGAATTTTACCTTCTGCAATAAGTTTTAAATACGAATTAATTTGTGTATTTATAGTTTGTGAATATAAAATATTATTAAAACTTATTATAAGAGATATCAAAAATAATTTAATAAAAATATTTTTTTTCATAATGTTTGGTATATTGTTTTCTTATAATTTAATTCTTTTTTATAAAAAGTTAGTGTATATAACTAGGTTTTGTTATTTGATTAATTAGTACATATTTTGGATTCATATTTAATAATTTTGTATCAGTTGGTATTACTATTATAGGTTTTATTATTCCTGTACTATCATCTAATATATCTTGATAATTTATACTTATAAAAATATCTTTAATATTTACTTTATTTATTACATCAATTCCACCACTTAAAGTAACAGAAAAATATTTAGGACATATAGAATAAGTAGTTAGTAATTGTTCATTTGCATTTATCATTAAAGGTATATCTTCCAATGTTATTTCTGCATAAGGTTGTATTGTAGCACTTATATTAACAATTTTTGGGTTAAGTTTTAATATAGAATTCATAGAATCCGATAAATTTATTTGTTTTATAAATGATGCAGTTACATTTTCAATTTTTACTTTTTCTGTAAACCATTCATTTATATTATTTATTACATTTATGTTCCCTTTTATTATTGTATTTGCAGGTGTTATTTGTATGTTCCCAACTAAAGCAAATCCTTTAGCAGGCGTTATTTGTATATTTGATTTTATTGGTACTTCTTTTGTAATTACACTAGATGTTTTAATATTTATTTTATCAGGGAAAAAACGATTTAAAGATATTTTTGAGATATTTTGTATTCCTTTTTGCATATCTACTGATGTTATAGTATAACTTGAATCAGCCTGTTTAAAAGGTACATCTGATAATTTTATATAACAACGTTTTGTAGTATTAAGATTTAAATTTTTAAACAAATACCACCCTGTTCCACTAACATCAATTAATAATTTGTCTGCTGATAAATTTTCGCAAGCTCTATCAGCAGGCGGTTCTATTATTAATGGAACCTCTAACATCGTTTGATATTTATCATTGAAGCTTACATAAAGCCATAATATTAAAGCTAATAATAAACAACTTCCAAATGTTTTAGAAGAAGCAAAATTTTTGATTTTTTCTTTTAATAATTTTAGTTTCTTTAATTCTTCTAATTTATTTTTCACTATATTTTATTTATTATTATTTGCAAGTTTTAATAACACAAAAATATATAAAATTTATATTATGACAAAAAAATAAAATATATACTCTATATAAAATAAATACGATATATTTTAAGGCAGGTTTTAATATAAACTATATTTTTATTTAATTATAAATTAGAAATATGTATAGTAATTAATATTAATAAAATATTATAAATTTAATTTTAATAATATAGATACTGTTATTAAAACAACCATCCAACTTGAGCGCCTACAAATAAATAGTTTCCTTCAATACTATTTTCTTTATCTTTATTTGATATTATATTGTTTAGGCCATAATCAAAAATAAAGTTTATTCTTGCACCTTCAATTAATTGATATCCTGCATTTATAGATGCTATTATTCCCATTTTGGTATCAAATTTCCCTCCAATAGGTACATTAAACTTTTTAGCTATAGGCGATCTATATGATAATGATGATTCAGTTTCACTCATTATAGGAAAAGTTAATTTTGGTCCTAACCCAATATAAAATCCTGTTTCTTCAATTTCATCTCCTATTTTTGTTGTTATCCAATAATTTAACATAATAGGTATGTTAATATAAGAATCTTTTAGTTTTACTAAAATAGTACTATCAGGCTTTTCACTTGATGTTGTAAGAAATTCAATGCCCGGATTTATTGTGATATTTTCTGTAATATCAAATTCTAATTGTACGCCTGCACCACCACCTAATCCAGAAATTTTATATTTTTGATTAGGGAAATCTGTTGGGGATATACTAAGGTTGTAATATCCAACACTTGCATAAGGTAAAATATTAAATTCGCCAAATCCGAAGTCTATTGCATAAGAAATTTTGTTATTAATAACAAATATCAAAAGAAATAATAAAAAAAATTTTTTCATATTTTTATATTTTTAATTTAACAATTTTTTAAAAATTTTATAATTTTATAATGAATAATATAATAATTAATATATGAGTTAATAATTATAATGTATTATTTTCAAAAATACAAAAAATATATCTAAATGCAAAAATATACGTATAAATATGTAGATTTTAATAACTAGTTTATATATTTAAAAATTTAAAAAAAAATTATAATTGTAACATATGAAGTAAGGTTTTCGTATTTTTCAACAAAATATTAAAAAAAACTAATAAAACTTTTTTAGTTTTTTTTGTTTTATTAATATTTTTTTGTTTATTTGTAAAAAATATTTTGCATAATCTTGTAAAAAAGTAAAAAAAGAGTTAATAAATGAAACAGCAAAAACAACGTGAACAAATCACAGAAAGATGTTTAGAAATATTTTTAACAAAAGGTATAAAAGTTAGTACCGATGAAATATCTCGTATTTTAGGTATTTCAAAACGTACTCTATATGAATTATTTGATAATAAAGCAGAACTTATAAGAACTACGGCTGTTGTTGCTTTACGAAATATTCATAAAAAAATGTTAATATATTCCTCTGAGAATTTTGTTGGCAATAATTATAATATTATAGATAGTTTATTACATATAAGCAATCTAGAATTTAATGAACTATTATATCTCTATCATTGTTTTATAGAAAGTGTTAAACAAATTTATCCTGATATCTATAAAGATGTTAATGAAATCCATATATGTGCTATTACAAAGAGTTTAAGTGATGCTATTAATGATGGCATAGAACAAAATATTTTTAGGCGTGATTTAAATAAAGATATAATAGTTTTTGCTTTGTTGAATATTAGTAATCAGTTACACGATGCAATGAAGGAAAAGGTTACGTTTTATAATAGATTTACTGTTGAAGAAGTTCTAGATAATACATTCTGGATATTTTTTCGTGGGATGTCTACGTCTTATGGTTTAAAGTTAATAGAAGAAAGATATATTCAAAATAAAAATCGTCAAAATAAAGATCAAATTCAAAAAAGTTTTAAGTTTTAAGTAATGTATAAAAAAATATAAATTATTTAAATATTTCATAATATATAAAACTAGATTAATAATAAATAAATAATAAAAATGAAACGAATATTTTTTGGAATACTTTTATTTAGTGTTTTAGGTTATTGGAACTTACAAGCACAAGCTGCTAGTTTACAACTATCTATTAAGCAAGCACAAGATTATGCAATAGAACATAATCTTAATTTGCAAAATTCTTCATTGGAAATTCAAAAAGCAGAAGCTCAAAGTTGGCAGGTATTAGCTAGTATGTTACCACAAGTGAGTGCAGGTTTTGATTATCAAAATTATTGTGGTTATAAAATGAATTTAATGGGGATGTCTATTCCTATGAATCCTGTTGGTACTCTTGGAGTTACTGCATCTTTTGCAGTAAGTGGTGCACAAGTTGTTAATGCTATGTTAGTTGATTTAGCTGTTAATATGGCTGATTTAAAAGTAAAGAAAGATGAACAGGCAATAAAATCTCAGGTGCGTCAGATTTATATTTCTATTTTAGCAATGGAACAAACTATGTCTTTACTAGATTCTAGTTTATTAAATCTAAAAAAATTATATGATATCGCAGAAGAAGCAGTAAAACTTGGTGCTGCTGAACAGACCGCATCTGATCAAATATCTGTTCAAGTCGCTGCAATGCATAATACAATAAATTCTACAAAACGTTCTATTGAAGTTTTGTATAATTCTTTAAGATTACAAATGGGTAGTGAAGTTAATGATGCAATAGTTTTAACTGATGATTTGAAAACACTCCTGCAAATAGATGTTATAAAACAATTGTTAGATATTCAATTTGATATTTCTAATAATTATAATTATCAATTATTATTAAGGAATGTTGAATTAGCAGATAAACAAATAACAATGGCAAAGGTTGCATATTTACCTACTTTAAGCGCATTTTATAAATATTCATATAGAACATATTTTGGAGCTTCAGAAGGTATGAATATGACGCCGCCTAATCTAGTTGGATTATCTTTGAATATTCCTATATGGGCTAGTGGTGCTAGAATGAAAAAAGTAGCAGAAGCTGAAATATCAAAGCAAATAGTAGATAATACTTTAAAGAATACACAAAATGCCTTAATGATACAATATAAACAATTACATTATAATCTTACAAGTGCCTTAGAAGATTTTGAATTACAAAATAATAATATAGAGGTTACACAACGTGTTTTTGAAAGTATTTTGAATAAGTATAAATATGGGACAGCATCTAGTATGGATGTTACAACTGCAAGTTCAAACTTGATAGCTGCACATAGTACATATGTAAAATCATTATTAGCATTGTTTAATGCTCAAATAGCGTTGGAAGATCTATTAAATAAGTACATTTAAATAATAAATAGAAAATTAAATAATAAGAGATAAAAATGAAAAAATTTTTGCGTTTAATAGTTGCTATCTTGTTAATAGTTTTTACCTTAAGTTGTGGTAAAAAAGATGGCAAAAATACTAAAGTTGAAGAACGTGTTGAAAATGTAAAAACAGAACTAATAAAAAAAGATTCTATTGTAAGAATAATAGAATATCCTACAACGTTACAAGGTTATGAACAGATGAATATTTCACCATCTGTTACCGGTAATATTGAACATATTTATGTTGATGTTGGTTCGAGAGTTAAAGCTGGTCAAATATTAATACGTATGGACCAAAATCAATTAAATCAAACAAAAATAACTTTAGCTTCTACAAAAACAGAATTACAACGTTTAGAAGCCTTAAAATCAACCGGCAGTGCTTCGCAACAGGCATATGATCAATTGAAATCAAAATACGATCAATTAGTCCAAACTTTATCTTTTTTAGAAACTAATACTTTTGTTAAAGCTAATTTTTCAGGAGTTATTTCAGCTAAAAATTATGAAGATGGCGAAATGTATGCAGGACAACCAATTTTAACGTTAACTCAATTACATTTACTAAAAGCTTTTATTAGTATTCCAGAAACTTATTTCCCGATTGTAAAAAAAGGAATGAAAGTTGATATATATTCTGATATATATCCTGATAAAGTATTTGCTGCAACAATTGAGCAAATCTTCCCAACAATAGATGCTAGTACACATACTTTTCAAATAAAACTTAAAATTCCAAATCCAAAAGAATTAATAAGACCGGGGATGTTTGTAAGGACGTCTTTGGAACTAGGAAAAGTAAATACAATTGTAGTACCTTATCAATCAGTATTGAAAGTACAAGGTTCAAATGAACGTTATATTTTTATTAATAATAATGGAGTAGCAAAACGTATAAAAGTAGAGTTAGGACAACGTTTTGATGCACAAATTGAAATAATTTCTGATGAATTGAAAGACGGTGATGAATTAATTGTAGTGGGGCAAGCACGTTTAAATGATGGAGCTAAAATAAAAGTTGTTGAATAATAAAAAATAATTTAAGATTTATAAAATAGATATAAAGAAATGAGTATATATAAAAGATCAATAAATAGGCCGATTACTACATTGTTAATATTTGTAGCAGTGATAATATTAGGACTTTTTTCATTGCTAAAACTACCTATTGATTTATTCCCGGAGTTAGAACCGCCTTTTGTAAGTATAATTACAACTTATCCAGGTGCAAATGGTAGTGAAATTGAAACTAATGTAACAAAGTTATTAGAAAATTCATTGAATTCTGTTGATGGATTAAATAAAATAACATCAAGTTCAAAAGATAATATGTCACTTGTAACTCTTGAATTTGAGTGGGGACATAATCTTGATGAAGCAGTAAATGATATAAGATCGGCAATAGATGTAGTATATGATAATCTCCCAGATGGATGTTCTAAGCCATTAATTTTTAAGTTTAATTCTAATATGATGCCTATTATGTCTTATGCTTTTACTGCAAAAGAAAGTTATGCAGGACTTGAAAAAATATTAGAAGATAATGTTGTTAATGTATTAAATAAAATAGATGGAATTGGAAATATATCTTTATCAGGTGCACCAAAAAGATATGTTTATATTGATTTAGATCCTAATAAAGTTAATGCTTATAATTTAACATTAGAACAAGTAGGACAAGCAGTTTCATCAAATAATTTAAATCTTGCGTCTGGATCTGTTAAGATGGGCAAAGAGCAATATCAACTTAGAGTACAAAGTGAATATATTGAAAGTTCTGAAATAGGTGATATTGTAGTTTCTACGTCTATGATGGGTGTACCGGTGTATTTGCGGGATATAGCAACAGTTAGAGATACAATAAAAGATATTGCGCTTGAAGAAAAAATTAATGGGGTAGATGGAGTAAGACTTATAGTATTGAAACAATCAAATGCTAATACGGTAGATATTTGTGAAAAAGTACATTTAGAGATGGCAAAAATTAAAAAGAATCTTCCAAAGGATATAGATATTAACTTGATTTTTGAATCAGCTGATGATATACGTGGTGCAGTGAATGGATTATCAGAAGCAATTATGTATGCTTTAATTTTTGTTGTTCTTGTTATTTTATTTTTCTTAGGACGATGGAGAGCTACTATAATAATAGCTCTGACTATTCCTATTTCATTGATAGTATCTTTTATTTATCTTTTATTTACTGATAGTTCTTTGAATATTATTTCGCTTAGTGCCTTGAGTGTGGCTATTGGTATGGTAGTAGATGATGCTATAGTTGTATTGGAAAATATTACTAGACATATAGATAGAGGTTCAAATCCACGAGATGCATCTATATATGCAACTAATGAAGTATGGATTGCGGTAATAACAACAACTTTAGTTATTGTAGTTGTATTTGTTCCTCTTACTATGCTCGGCGGAATGGCAGGTACTATGTTTAAGGAACTTGGATGGATAGTTACTATTGTTATTTGTACTTCTACTTTGGTTGCTATTTCATTGACTCCAATGTTATCTTCTAAGTTATTGAAATCTAAAAAAATAATTATTAATAAAGATGGATATGTTGAAGATGTTGAAAATAGAGATGGATGGTATCAAAAAAATATTGTTACTTTTTTAGATAAGATTGATAAGTTTTATGCGAATGTATTAAGAAAATGTTTAGATCATAAAAAGAAAACTATATTTATTGCATTTACAATTTTTATTATTTCTTTATTACCTTTTGTTTTGGGTGGAATTGGAACAGATTTTATTCCAATGCAAGATAATGGACGTCTTAATGTAAGTATAGAATTACAACGCGGTACAAGAATTGAAGAAGCTATTGCTAGTGCACGTAAAATAGAAAAAAGGGTAGTTGCATTAGTTCCTGAACTTAGATTAATATCTACATCTACGGGGGCAGATGATGAAGCCGGTTTTGCAGCTTTATTTGGAAACGCAAGTAATAATAAAATATCAATGATAATTAAAACAACTAAAAAAAATAAGCGTAATCGTTCTATTGTTGATATTGCAGAAGTTTTAAGGAAAGAATTTGATAAAATACCAGAAATAATTACTTATCAAGTATCAACTTCTAATGGTATGGCCTTCGGCGGAGGTTCAACAGTAGATATTGAAGTATTTGGATATGATTTTGATAGAACAAATAAAGTAGTGAATGATATAAAATTAATGGTTAAAAATATTAAAGGCGCAAGAGATATAAAAGTAAGTAGAGAAGAAGATAGAGCTGAGTTAAAAATTGTATGTGATAAGACAAAATTAGCTTTACACGGTTTAAATTCCGCAACAGTTGCTAGATATGTACGTAATCGTGTATATGGAATGAACGCAGGATTTTTGAAAGAAGATGGTAAAGAATATGATATAGTGGTAAGAGTTACTGAAGAATATAGAAATACTATTACGGATATTGAAGAATTAACAATTATGACCCCAAGAGGGAAGTTATTAAAACTTAAAGAAATTGCAACTATTAAAGAATATTGGAATCCGCCAAACATTGAAAGGCAGGCAAGACAACGTATTGTAAAAGTGTCGGTAACACCTGTTGATATTTCACTTGGTGAATTAGCAAATGTTATTGAAAAAGATATTAAAAAAATAAATATACCACAAGATATAAGTATTAATATAGGTGGAAATTATGAAGAACAACAAAAAACATTTGCTGATTTGGGAGTTTTGTTCTTGTTAATTGTATTATTGGTTTATATTGTTATGGCATCCCAATTTGAATCATATGCTAAGCCTTTTATTATTATGATGTCCGTTCCTTTTGCGTTTTCGGGAGCAATTTTAGCTCTGTGGATTACTAATTATGATCTAGATATGATAGGTGCATTAGGGGTAGTATTACTTGTAGGTATAGTTGTTAAAAATGGTATTGTACTAGTGGATTACATAAACTTAATGAGAGATAGAGGATATGAATTAAAAGAAGCTATTGCTTTATCTGGACAATCTAGGTTGAGACCTGTACTAATGACTGCGGTAACTACTATTCTTGGGATGTTCCCAATGGCATTAAGTACAAGTGAAGGCTCAGAAATTTGGGTGCCTATGGGAATAGTAGTTATTGGCGGACTTACAGTATCTACTTTTGTTACTTTAATTATTGTACCAGTGTTATATGCTGTTATGTCTCGTAAAGGTGAACGAGATAAAACAAAAAAAGTTCGTGAAAAATTTATTTTTATGAATCTTTCTGATAAATAAAAGTAACAAGTAAAATAATAAATAAATTTTAATTTTATAGTAGTATAGTTGCTATACTACTATAAAAGTTTTTAGAATATAATTGAAATAATAATTGAATATTTTAAAAAGTTAAATTTTTTTGATATTTAAAAGTTAATATTTAAAATTAATATTTAATTATGAAAGGATGAATTTATGAAAGCTGTATTTATAGTATTTAATCAATCAAATACGGAAAGAGTTGAATATATTTTGGATCAATTGGATATAAGAGGGTTTACCTTATGGGAACAAATACAAGGACGAGGTACTGAAACTGGCGAACCGAGACGAGGAACCCATACTTGGCCTGAAATGAACTCAGCAGTTATTACTATTATTGAAGATGAAAAAGTAGACGAACTATTACAAACAGTTAGAAAACTTGATAATCGTAATAAAGAAATTGGCGTAAGAGCTTTTGTTTGGAATGTAGAAAAAACAGTATAATATAATAATTATATATAAAATTCTAATGCTTCTAATATCATAAGATTTAGAAACAAAATCAAAATTACTATATAAATTTAAGTTTAGTAGATTTATTAACTAAAAATAAATATGAAAATATAGATAATATTGATAATATTTATCGAAATTGTATTTGTTTCTAACAACTTTTAAATATAAACAAAATATTTTGTTTTATTTAGGAATGTTAAAAAAATGAGTTTTTTTAACATATATATTAAAAATTAAATAATAAAAACAATTTAAATATTTTTTAGAAAAAAAAATTTAGTTATTTTGTAATTTATAAACTTGTAAAATATAACAAAATTATAAATAATTAAAAATAAATAAAGTATATATAAATAAATATTAAAGTTGATGTTATGCCAAATATCTATATAGATGGAAAAAAGATTGAAGCAACCGATGGCGAAACAGTAATAAATGCTGCTTTTAGAAATGGAATAAATATCCCTCATTTTTGTTGGCATCCTGAATTATCTATTAGTGGTAATTGTAGAATGTGTCTTGTAGAAATAGGTAGTCCTAAACGCAATAAAGATGGCTCTAGTGTAATAGATGCAGATGGGAATTTAGAAATTTCTTATATGCCAAAATTACAAATAGCTTGTAATACAATTGTATCAGAAGGTTTACATATAAGAACTAATACTGCTAAAGTCAAAAAAGCTCGTGAAGCAGTAATGGAATTTATATTGATAAATCATCCACTTGATTGTCCAATATGTGATGAAGCTGGTCAATGTAAATTGCAAGAATATTCACAGATTTATTCTAATGGTGTTAGTAGATTTGAAGAGGCAAAAAATATTAATTCTAAACGCGTGGAATGGAATGAAAAAATAATGTATGATGCAGAACGCTGTATATCTTGTGGTCGTTGTATTCGTTTTACGCACGAAATAGCAGATGAAGATATTTTAACGTTCATTAATAGAGGCGATAAAGTACGCATTGAACGGTTTGATGATGCTAAATTGCAAAATTCATATTCTATGAATGTTATAGATATTTGCCCAGTCGGAGCCTTGACAAGTAGAGATTTTAGATTTAAAGCAAGAGTTTGGGAGATGAGTTTTAATGATACTATATGTACGGGATGTTCACGAGGGTGTAATATAAGAGCAGGTGTGAAAAATAATAAAATTTTACGTTTAGAACCACGACAAAATGTATATGTAAATAAAAATTGGATGTGTGATGAAGGGCGTCTTCAATATAGTTTTATAAATGATAATAGAATAAATACTGTAAGAATACGTAAAAATGGGACATTAGTAGAAAGCAATTTTGAAGAAGCAATTTCTTTAATTCAAACATCTTTAAAAAATATATCTACATCTCAAATCTATTTTTTAGCTTCATCAATAGCATCAACTGAAACTAATTATTTATTAAAATTATTTGCTAATAATAATTTAAAAAATAATAATATTGTTTATTTAGATAGAATAGATAATACTTTTGCCGATAATTTTTTAAAGCAAAGTTATAGAAGTCCAAATACTGATGGACTTAAAGCTTTAAATATAAGTAATATCAAGATAGAAGAATTAATTTCAAAAATTAATTCAAATTCAATAAAAGCACTTTATATTCTTGATGAAGATTTTACTTTTTGTGAAGAATTAATACCCGTTTTAGAACGTTTAGATTTCCTTGTTATTCATAGTTATAACGAAAATGAAGCATTAAAATATGCAAATGTTGTGTTTCCTATTTTGACTTTCGCTGAACAAGAAGGTACTTTTATAAATTGTAATAACCGCGTTCAATACTTTTCACCTGTTATAAAAACAAATAATATATTGTTGTCGTCGAATGCAAAATTAAATCAAAGTAGACTTGATAAATTTGGTGCTTATAACGATAAATGGCATAATAAAGAAGATGTAAATGCATTTGCAAGTTGGTCTATTTTATCAAAATTATGTGGAAAAAATATAAGAACAAGTGAAGATATTTTTAAAGAAATTTGTAATAATTATAATTTGTTTAAAGGATTAAATTATGATTTATTAGTTAAGCATCGAGGTGTTGTTTTAGGAAATTCTAATCCAGATTATGAGCCACTACAAGTTATATACCAGCAAAATGAATTAAGACCATAAAATTAAATTATATATTTTCTTTTTTATTTATTATTAGAAAATTAATATGATTAAATGTTATAAATTATATAGTTTTATATTAGAAGATTTGATATTAAAAAAAATATCTATAATACTACTTAGTATGGTAATTTTATGTTCTTGTGAGAGTGGTAAACCTTTAAATATGGAAGCTGATATTATAAGTATAGATTTTGTAGAAGATATTATTCCTAGTTCTATACAAGTAACTTCATCTACAATAAATATTTATTTAGATAAAAATGTAGATGTATCGGCACTTACACCAATTATTACAATAACTGAAGGTGCTAGTATATTTCCGCCTTCTAATGTTATTCAAGATTTTAGAAATAAAGTTACTTATACTGTAACATCTGAAGATGGGAATTGGAAACAAGTTTATAATGTAAAAATATTCCCCGCATTTAGTTGGGAAGATGGATTTGAAAATTGGGTAAAAGGTTATAACGATGATTTTGAAGTCCCCCTAGGATGGGCTACTGCTAATGCAGGGATTTCTATTTTAAATAAATTATTACCTGAGCACTTGAGAATAAAATATCCTACATATAAAAGTACAGATGCTTACTTGGGAGATTTTGCAGTAGAATTGCAAACACGTAGAGGTTTAGATAATTCTGAAATTTTACCAAAATTAATATCAGGTTCAATATTTATTGGAAGTTTTAATACCTCTTTTGCAATGATAGACAAATTAAAATGTCCACAACTCGGCGCTGCTTTTCAATATGATGAAAGTAAACGACCCGATAAACTTGCTGCTTGGATAAAATATACACCAGGTAAAATTTATCAAAATGAATATGGCGAACCAGATCCTAATTGTATAGATACCTGTGCCTTTTATGCTATTTTGTTTGAAGGGGTAGAGCCTTTAACTTCCTATGAAATAAAAGCAAGTGATCGTATAATAGCAAAAGCTGATATGAAGTCTTTACAAGTAAGTAATATTTATTCTTATGTTGAAGTTCCATTTGAATATAGAAGAGAAATACCTACCGACGTACCTTTACAAATGACAATTGTTGCTTCATCTAGTAAAGATGGTGATTTTTTTAAAGGTGCATATGATAGTAAATTAAATATTGATAATGTTAAAATTATTTTTAAATAGAAAATAGAAAAAATGTTAAAACAAATAATTATAAATTCAATTCTTATTTTTATTTTTTCGTCTATTTTTGTTTTTGCTGTTGAAATTACAGGAAATGATATTGAAGAAATATATAATCAATCTAATAAGTCTCAAAGTATAGATTATAAAATAAAATTTGGAGTTAATACAGGTGCTTCAACCCCTATTCCTATTTCAAATAGGTTATCTAATTTTTCATGGAAACCTACTTTTTGTCCTTTTACAGAAATTAACTTAGCATTTTTTAATAAAGATAGTTGGGGCTTTTCTACAGGTGCAAAAATAGAATATAAAGGTATGGATATATCAGCCAATGTTTATCAGCTTTATACTGAAGTGGAGATAGATAATTTATTAACAAAAGGATATTTTACGGGGTCTAATGAAACATTTTTAAAAGTTGGATATTTTACAATTCCATTATGTATAAATTATAATCTTAGTAATTTTTGTAATTTTAATTTAGGAACTTATGCTAGCATAAAACTTGCAGGTGAGTTTAAAGGTGCAGTAAAAAAAGGATATATTCGCGTAGGGGAACCAACAGGTGAACGTACCGATGTTGAAATTAATGAATTTGATTTTTCTGATGAAATTCGTACATTTAATTTTGGGATAATAGGTGGTTTTTGTAAACATATAACAAAAAAAATATATTTTGATTTACAATTAAATTGGGCAGTAAATGATTTACTGAATGCTAATTTTACAGGAATTAGTTATGATTTATATAATGTATATGCTTCAATAGGAGTTTGTTATAAATTAAAATAAATTAGAATTTTTAAAAGAAAAAAGTTAGTTAATTTATTAACTAACTTTTTTATAATATTTTTATAATATTTTTTATAATATATTATGATACAATTATGATACTAAAAAATTAATTATTTGCTTTAATACAATATTTTTTTATAAAAAATAGTGCAAGCATAATAATAGCTATTATTATTAATATGTATATAATTGCTTTTTCGTAAATTTCTATATAACCATAAAAAATACGCCAATCTTTACCAAAATATCCACCTGCGAAACATAATAAACCATACCATAAAAACGATGATATGGAAGCAAGTAATGTAGTTTTTGTCTTTGGAAGTGAAGAAGCCCCCGCAAAAAAAGAAACAACACCACGTGTTCCTGACATAAATCTATTTACTATAACTAACCACATACCCCACTTTTTAAATAAGTTTTCTACTTTTTTTATAGCTTTTCTAGAAATAAAAGGCATTTTATTGCCATATATTATTTTATGCTCAAACTTATTTCCTAATAAAAACATTACATAAAATCCTAATGTAGAACCTGCTACTGCAAATAATATAACTAACCAAATTAATGTAATATCTTGTTGCCCAATAAGCGCTGCATTTGCTACAACCAACATATCAGATGGTGCGGGCGGAAAAATATTTTCTGTAAATGTAGCTACAAAAGCTACTATTAACAACCAGAAAAAAGGTATATTGTTTAATATAGATATAATTTGTTCTATGTATTCCATATGTAAATCAATTTTAATAAAATAATTATAGTAAAATAATTATTTTTATATGATTTTATTGTTCTAGTATAGCTACTCCAGGTAATATTTTCCCCTCTAAAAATTCTAGCGAAGCACCACCACCAGTGGAGATATGAGACATTGCCTCACTTAATCCAAATTGATGAACCGCAGCTGCTGAATCACCACCGCCAATTATAGTTGTTGTTCCTTTTTTAGTTGCTTCTGCCATTGCTTCTGCTATAAATTTTGTACCAAGAGCAAAATTAGGCATTTCAAACACTCCTATTGGTCCATTCCAAATAACAGTAGAAGCATTTTGTATTATATTAGAAAAAAGTTTGCGTGTTTTTATTCCCATATCTAATCCCATCCATCCTTCTGGTATCATTGTATAATCTACCATTTTTGTTTCAGTATTGTTATCAAATTCTTTACCAACTACAATGTCAATAGGTAAAATAAATTCAACATTTTTTTCTTTTGCTTTTATAAGTAATTCTTTTGCAATCTCAATCTTATCTTCTTCTAATAAAGATAAACCAACATTAAATCCCATTGATTTAAAGAAAGTATAAGACATTCCACCGCCAATTACAATTGTATCACATTTTTCTAAAAGATTATTTATTACATCAATTTTACTCGATATTTTAGAACCACCAATTATTGATACAAATGGACGTTTTGGATTTGAAAGTGCATTCCCAAGAAATTTAATTTCTTTTAACATTAGCTCACCAACAAATTTTTTAGTGCCAAATAATTTTGGTAATCCTACAGTACTTGAATGAGCTCTATGAGCAGTACCAAAAGCATCGTTTACAAAAACATCGCCATTCTTTGCTAATTGCTCTGCAAACTTTATATCGTTAAGTTCTTCTTCAGCGTAAAATCTTAAATTTTCTAGTAAAACTATGTCTCCTAATTTTGCATTATTTATAACTTTTATTGTTTCTGGACCTATACAATCATTTGCAAAATGAACATTAAAATTTAATTTATCTTTGAGATAATTAGCAACCGGTAATAAAGAATATTTTGCATTTTTTTGACCTTTGGGACGACCTAAATGTGATATTATAACCGGAATCCCTCCATCATTTATGATTTTTTTTATTGTTGGAAGAGCAGCTATTATTCTTGTATCATCAGATAATTCACCGCTATCTGTTAGAGGAACGTTAAAATCTACACGTACTATGACTTTTTGATTTGCAAAATTATAATCAAAAATTGATCTTATCATATTTGCTCCATTTGTTTTTGATTAAATTCTTAATATTTTCAAAATAATTATTTTAAAGTTTATAATAAACTTTAAAATAATATTTTTTATTGTTATTTCTATGTTTTTTTATATATTTTTGTTAAATTTTTTAATTTAAATGTAAAAATGAAAAAAAATATAGGTCTTTTTGGTGGTACTTTTGATCCTATTCATAGAGGACATATAGATATTGCTGAATTATTTGTAAAAAAATGTAATTTAGAAAAATGTATTTTTATACCAACGAAGTTGTCACCTTTTAAAACACAAAAAAAAGATAATCTTTTTTCAATAGAAGAAAGAGTAAATTTAATAAAAGATAATATTAAATATAATCCCAAATTTGAAATAAGTGAGTTTGAAATAAAAAGTGAAAACGTAATTTCTTATTCTATAGATACAGTAAAATATTTTAGTACAAAATTTTCAAGTTATTTTTTATTTTTTTTAATCGGAACAGATCAAGCAATTAAGTTTGATAAATGGAAAGATTATAAAGAAATACTAAAACTAGTAAATGTTGTTATTGCAACACGTCCAGAAGTTTTTTCTGATGATGATATGAATTGTATAAAACGAATTTTTAAAGGTAAAGAAATTTGGCTAAATAATGATATTATTCCTATAACTGCAACAAAAATAAGAGAAAAAATAATAAATAATAAATATGATTATAAAATATAGTTTAAATAATATTTAATGATTTAAACATAGTTTCATATATAGCTGCTTTATTTTCTAATTTTAATGGGTATGCTCGTGAAGTTGAAGGCATTCTATATATTTTTAATTCCCTATTGTAAGTAATATGAGTTATAAAAGAACCCGTTTTTAATAATGGTTCTTTTATATTTAAAATATTATATAATGTTTCTAAAGATTTTAATCCAGTAGAAACTATTGTATTACAAAAAATTAATTCAGATAGAATTTCTTCTAAATTAATATTTTTTACTATTGATAAAAATTTATCGGATGCATTATCTTTTAATCTTATTACAGATTGTCCGACATCTCCTAAAGCTATTTTATTTTTTATAAGAAATTTTATAATTTTATTTTTGTCAAATTTATCTAATTTTTGATTGAGAAAATAATTTTTATCTTTAAAGAAAATTAATCCAAAAATTCGCCACATATCATTTTGAATATTTGGATAATAAAAATCCATTGACCATTTTTCACATTTAGGAGGGAAACTTCCTAACATAATCAACTTTGAATTTTTAGGTAAAAATAACGGTAATAGATGGTTTTCTATAATCATAAATTTTATCTATATATTTTTTATATTTAAGTAATTATATTAAATTTTATCTATTTCAAACAATAATTCAGAAATAATATCCTCTTCTTTTATTTTACGTATTTGCTTCCCCTTAATAAATAATATAGCTTCACCTTTTCCACAAGCAACACCTATATCTGCATCTTTTGCTTCGCCTGGTCCATTTACAACACATCCCATTAATGCTACTTTAAGACTCTTTTTTATTTTTTTTAACTCAGGTTCTAATTTTTGAGATATTTTTATTAAATCTATTTCAACGCGGCCGCAAGTAGGACAAGAAATTAACTCTATATATTTTTTCCTTAATTTGAGCGAAGATAATATTTCTATTCCTGCTTCTACTTCTTGTTCAGGTTCACCTGTTAATGAAACACGTATTGTATTTCCTATACCTTCGGCTAGTAGAGTACCAATTCCAACACTTGATTTTATCAGACCAGAATAAATAGTTCCTGCCTCCGTTATTCCCAAATGTAAAGGATAATTAGTGAGAGTAGCTAATTTCCTATAAGCTTCAATTGTTGTTACAACCGATGTAGATTTTACTGCAACAATAATATTATCAAAATTGAAATCATTTGCTATATTTATATGCCTTATTGCACTTTCAACTAAGGCATTTGAATTTGGCGCTCCATATTTTTCTAAAATATCTTTTTCTAAGGAACCTGAATTTACACCTATTCTAATTGGTATATTTCTTTCATTAGCAGCTTTCAATACCATTGAAATTCTTTCCCGATTTCCAATATTCCCCGGATTTATTCGTACTTTTGAAATTCCTGCTTCTATTGCTTTTAGTGCAAAAATATAATTAAAATGAATATCTGCAACTATAGGAACAGGTGATTCTTTTACTATTTCTTTAATAGAATTTGCTGCACTATCATCGTTTACAGTTACTCTTACAATATCAACTCCTGCTTGATATACACGATTAATTTGAGATAATGTTTTAGAAATATTAGATGTTTTTGTTTTTGTCATTGTTTGTACACTGACAGGTGCATCTCCCCCAACGGCAATATTCCCTATGAATATTTTTTTTGTTTTTTCTCGTAACATAATTTATTTTTAATTTAATTGTTTGCAATATAAAGTTTTTTTACCATTTTTTATTTATATTATTTAATAAATAAAAAATACTATATAGTATTAAAAATAAAAAAAGCAACTAAAATTTAATTTATAGTTGCTTTTTTATGAATTTTAATATATTTATAATATTAAAAATTTTAATATTAATTTAATTGTTTTTCAAATTAACGTGAAGCAATAGATTTACCTTGTAAGAATAAAGCTAAATAATCACGGCTACCTGCTTTTGAGTCTGTACCACTCATATTGAAACCTCCAAAAGGATGGACATCAACCATTGCACCAGTACATTTTCTGTTAATATATAAATTGCCAACGTGGAACTCACGTTTAGCTTTTTCTATTTTTTGTGGATTAAGAGTAAATACTGCTCCTGTTAATCCATAAATGGTATTATTTGCAACCTCTAAAGAATGTTCAAAATTACGAGTTTTACAAACAGATAGAACAGGTCCAAAAATTTCTTCTTGCATTATTCTTGCATTTTCATCTACATCAATAAATATAGTAGGTTTTACATAAAAACCGTTGGTATCGGTATTGACTTTTTCACCACCACATAACAATTTACCTTCTTGTTTTCCTATTTCAATATAATTAAGTACAGTTTCAAATTGATTTTTGCTAGAGCAAGGGCCAACTTGATAATCATCCATAGGGTTACCAATAGTTAATGCTTCTGTTCTTTCTTTAATCATATTAACAAATTTATCATAAACTTTTTCATCTACTATTGCACGTGAACAAGCTGAACATTTTTGTCCTTGGAAACCAAAAGCAGATGCAACAACTGCATTAGCTGCTTCTTCTAAATTTGCTTCACTATCAACAACTATAGCATCTTTTCCACCCATTTCTGCAACAACGCGTTTTATCCATATTTGACCAGGTGAAACAACATTTGCTTTTTCAAAAATACGTAATCCAACTTCCTTAGAACCTGTAAATGATATGAAACGAGTTTTTGGATGTTCTACAATATAATCCCCGGTCTCAGAGCCACTTGCAACTAAATAATTTAATATCCCATCAGGGAGCCCTACTTTTCTGAATATATCAACTAATAACCATGCCATCATAGGCGTATCAGAAGATGGCTTTAATACAACAGTATTACCCGTAACAATAGCAGAAGTAGTTATTCCAGTCATAATAGCAAAAGGGAAATTCCAAGGTGGAATAACAACACCAACACCAAGAGGAATATAATAATATTCATCAAGTTCCCCAGGGAATTTAGTTAATTCTTGATTTTTTGAATAACGTATTGCTTCGCGACCATAAAATTCAAGAAAATCAATTGCTTCACAGGTGTCAGCGTCTGCTTCAATATAATTTTTCCCTATTTCAGAAATCATCCATGCATTTATTTCTAATCTACGTTTTCTAACTTCTTCTGCAGCACGAAATAAATAATTTGCACGAATTTCTGCCGGTACGTATTTCCACATTTCAAATGCTTTTGAAGCTGCTTCTATAGCATCATTTGCTTCTTTTTGACCAGCTTTTTGGAATGTTCCAATTATTTCATTTGGATTTGCAGGATTAGTAGAAATAGTTTTCTTTGTAGTGAAAACTTCTTTCCCATTAATTATATTAGGTATTTCTCTTCCAAATTGTGAACGTACAGCATCAATAGCATCTTTTTGTTTACGTTTAATTTCTGGACAAGAAAAATCAAGATAAGTTGCATTACTAAATTCTAACATTATTTCCTCCGAAAAATAAAAATAATTATTTTATTGTTATTTTTTTTATTAAAATTCTAAAATACAAATAAAATATGTTAAAATAAAATTTTTTTATTTATTTTTGTAAAAATAAATAAAAAATATTAATATCCTTTATTATTTATATTAATTTGTTACTTTTTCATATTTTTGTCGTATTACCCTATTACATAGATACTAAAAAATATAATTAAATTATTTGTCTTTTTATTTTAATAATTTTTATATGAACACAATATTATATTTAATATAAATAATAGTAGTAAATTATTTAATATAAAATAAATAGAAATATAAAGGATATAAATAATTTAATTAAGTATGTAAAATTATGATTGATAGTTATATTTATTTTAGATCTAAACTTGAGAAAATAAAATTATTAGCAGTGGATGTAGATGGAACATTAACAGATGGAGGAGTTTATTATTCGAAACAGGGTTTAGAATTAAAAAAATTTTACGTTCATGATGGGATGGGAATACGTCTTTTACATCAATCTAATATTCCTGTTGCTATAATTTCAAGTGATAGTTCTGAGATACCTTTAGTACGAGCAAAAAAACTTGATATAAAATACAAAATAATAGGAACAGAACGAAAACTAGATTCATTAAAAGAATTAATAAAACAATTAAATATTACTCTGGAAGAAGTTGCATATATAGGTGATGACGTAAATGATATAGAAATAATAAAATATGTTGGTTTTTCAGCGTCCCCAAAAGATGCAAATTTTCTTGTTAAAAAACAAGTTGACTGTATTTTGGATTTTAATGGTGGACGAGGCGCAGTTCGACAGGTTTGTGATATGATATTAATAGCTCAGAAAAAATCTTTAGAAGTAATATATGATGTTAAATAAAAAAAATAAAAACTTAATAACTATATAAATGGAGAAATTAAAATGCAAGACCAAGATTCAACTTACAAATCATTTATTTTGGGTGCTTTAATAGGTGGTACTATTGGTGCTATAACAGCATTACTTTTTGCCCCAAAAAGTGGGAAAGAGTTAAGAAGAGATATAACAGATACTTCTGCAAATCTATATGATAGAGCAAGTGATTATGTTGTATCAGCATTTAATGATAGTAGAAATAAAGCACAAGGAATGTTTAATACTGCTAAAAATAAAGCAAGTAACATCATTTCTGAAGCAAGTGAATATAAAGATTCAGTGCAAAGTAGATTTGAAAATCTAAAAGAAGCTGCAAAAGCTGGTGCAGAAGCTTTTAAAAATGATTTAAAATCTAATAAAGAAGACGATGTTTTTTAAATTTGTTTAGAAAATGTTTATCGCCAATAATATTAAAAATTATTGGCGATAATTAATTTCTAAATATAAATAAATTAGTGTTATTTAAATTAATTTTTTTGTATAATTATGGATACTTTTAGCATATTACAAGATGTACTTTTTATAATTTTTAGTAGCTTTCTTATTGTATTTCTTGTTGTTGGAATAAGATTAATGCTAAATTTACATAAAGCAGTAAAAAACTCCAGTGCAGTTTTAAATAATGTAAATAAAAACATTAATGATGTTACAATTGCTGTGACAGAAACTAAGAATTTGTTAGTGCCAACTCTTGAAAAATTACCTGTATGTATTGATAAAATAAAAGATACAGTTGAAGAAATAAATAATAATATCACTGATACATTGATTTCTATAAATGAATTAGTAGATGAAGGGAAAAAAGGTATTATTGATACAAGAACAAATTTAAATAGTACTTTTAAGAATGTAGATATTCTTGTAACTGATATTGAACTTATATATAATAAATTTAGTGAAGGTACTTTGGGGATGTTAAATTCTATTGAAAAAGTAAGTACTCCTATAAAGACTTTTCTAAATGTTTTTTCTAAACCATTAGATATATTTGCTAAATTTAAACAATCTTCAAAACGTGCTATCGAAGCTTTTATTATTAAACTTGATAGTATGAAATAATTTTTAATTAAATAAATTACTCTAATTTATTTTTAATATTTTTAGATTTAACAACTATATTTTTACTATATTTTATTTTATAAATATACGTAAAGATATAGTTGTTAATAGTTATAATAAATATTTAATTATAATTTATGATATATTTTTTGTAAAATGATAAAAATATTGTAATTTTACTTAATTAAATATTGATATTACTAAAAAATAAAATATTTTAAATAAAAAAAGTTATTAATAACATTTATTAAATTAAATAAGTAAAAATAATGTTGGAGCAAAAAATAATCCCTGCAAAAAGAACTGATAATGTGAAATATGCAATTCGTGATATTACAGTTCTTGCTGGCCAAGTTGCAAAAACTGGCAAAGAAATGTTGTATTTAAATATTGGTGACCCTAATGTTTATGATTGGAACCCGCCAAGACATATAATTGATGCTACATATAAAGCGATGCTTGATAATTATAATGGCTATTCACCTTCAAGTGGTATTAATATTGCAAGAGAAGCAATAGAAAAAGATGCAAATAAAAAAGGTATCGATAATATACTTGATATTTTTGTTACAACAGGTGGTAGTGAAGCCATTGAACTTTGTTTAACTGCTTTATTAAATCCAGGCGATAATTTTTTAGTGCCAATGCCGGGATATCCTTTGTATACAGCGGTAGAAAGTAAACTTGATGCTGTTCCAAATCCTTATTTTCTTGATGAAACTAATTATTGGCAGCCGGATATAGAAGATATAAAATCAAAAATTAATTCACGTACAAAAGCAATTGTTTTAATAAATCCTAATAATCCTACAGGTGCTGTATATACAAAAGAGATATTATTAAAAATAATTGATATAGCGCTAAAAAATAATATAGTAATATTTGCAGACGAAATATATGATAAATTACTTTTTGATGATGCAAAAATGGTTTCTATAGCTGCTTTAAATAAGGATGTTTCATGTATTACTTTTGGTGGTTTAAGTAAAAATTATATTCTTCCTGGATGGCGTATGGGATGGGGAGTTGTTAGCGGTAGACGAGAAATAATGAAAGAATATATTGAAGCTATTAATAAATTGCTTCGTGCAAGATTGTCGGCTAATCATCCAGAGCAATTTGGACTTGTAGCAGCTTTAAATGGTGATCAAAGTCATATTCCGACAATGAATAAAATATTGCAAAATCGACGAGACCTAACTTTAGATATAATTAAGACTATACCTGAAATTAATGTAGTTAAACCTTATGGTGCCTTTTATGCATATGCTTCTATAGACGTTAAAGATGATACACATTTTTGTAGTGAATTATTAAAAGAAACAGGTGTTGTAACAGTTCCCGGAAGTGGTTTTGGGAAAAAAGCAGGCAGTAATTATTTTAGATATGTAATATTACCACCTGAAAAAGTTCTTGAAAAAGCTTTTAAAACTATTGCTAATTATATTAAAGTTTATAAGGATAAATTTGAAAAATAGTTTTTATTAATAAGTTAATAAATTATATTATATTTATATAATTTATATATATATTAAAATAAAATATAGGTAACTTAAAAATTTAATTAAGTTACCTATATTTTTTTAGTTTTTTATAGAAGATTAAATTTTTATGTTATTTAATATTTATATAATATGGTAAAGATAGTAACACTTTTTCTTGCTGTGCTAAATTTATTAAATTCATATTATATTCTAATGAGTTGCTTATATATTTTGGTACTAATTGTTTTATTGTTGATGTATAGTTTATATTTGTATTAATATAATTTTTGTTAATATAATTATTAATGTAATTATTTAATATAAACCATTTTAACGACATTTTACTTTCAAAAAGTATATCAAAAATTATATCTATTTTACTAGTGTTTTTTGGATATACTTGTAATGTTACTTCTTTTGCATTAATACGTTTTTTTAACAATTCTATTGAAGTTTCAAAGCCTCCTAATAAGTCTACTAATCCTTTTTTATAAGCTTCTTCACCAGTCCAAACTCTACCTTTTGCTAATTTTCTCATTTCTTCAGGAGTTTTATTTCTTGATTTTGCAGCTTTATTTACAAATCTAAAATAAGTTCCTGATACATAATTGTTTAATGTTTCTTTATCTTTTTCTTTTAAAGGTAATACAATCGTTCCCCCAAAAGGATTTCCTTTGCCGGTAGATATTGTATCAATGTTTACATCTAATTTTTTTAAAGCCTTACTAAAATTAGGTAAAGCCATAATTACACCAATAGAACCAGTAATTGTTTGAGGATGAGCTATAATTGTATCACAGGCCATTGCTATGTAATATCCGCCAGATGCTGCTACGTCACTCATAGATGCATATACTGGTTTTTTCTTTTTTGCTTTTAATATTTCTTGATATATAGCTTCTGATGCAATTACCGAACCACCAGGACTATCGATACGTATCAAAATAGCTTTTATATCATCATCTTCATAAGCTTTTTTTAAATCTTTTATAAAATCTTCTGCTATAATCATTGTTTCTTGCTGTGGTATAAAAGAATCTAATTTTTTACTTATTATTGGCCCACTACCATAAATAATAGCTATTTGAGGATTTTTATCACTTCCTTTTTCATTTGGTTGTTTTTGTTTCATATTTGATATATATTTATCTATATCAACAATATAGTTCTCTTCATAATCATAATCATCATCATTTTTATCATTTTGTTGCTTATTAAATATTTTGTTATACATTATTTTTTTTACATCTGTATTTGAAGCTATAACATCAACAAGTTTTTTTTCTATAAGTTCATTTGCAGAATAAAAAATCGAGTTAAAGTATTCTATTGTTGTTGTAGTTGGTATATTTCTAAATTTTTCAACTGCCTTTAAAAAAACATTTTCTTTCTGTTCTATTAATATTTTATTTTGATAACGTGCAGAATCACTGAAATTTTTTCGAGAGTAAATTTCTCCTGCCGATTTAAAGTCTTCATATTTTATAATTTCATATTCTATTCCTAATTTATCATATAAACCTTTTGGGAATATAGCAAGAGAACCAAATCCATTAAATTCTATTAAAGATTCTTCACATACAAAAATAGAATCAGATGGGAGGGCATTATAGTAATCATTTTCATTTCCTGCTTCTATATATGAATAAATAAACTTTCCCGATTTTTTAAAATCTTCTAGTACTTGTTGTAATTCATTTGCTTTTACAGATGGAATATAAGAACCAGTTAAGCATTCGTAATAGATCCCTTTTATTCTATTATCTGTTTTTGCTTTTTTTATTCCTTTGATAATATCATAAAAAGTAGATTGTGGAGTTTTATTTAATAACGAAGCAACGATATCTTCTTTTTTATATTCTACAACATTTGATAAATCAAGACGTAATACGCTATTGTCTTCTATTGTTACTGGAGCTTTTTCAAAATAACTTACCATCCAACTAAAAGATATTATTGGTATTATTATAAATATAAAAAATAAGAAGATTATTAAAACCGGAATCCACCAACGGCTTTTTCGGCTTTTTTTCCTACGTGGACTTTCTTGAAATGTATGTGATGTATCATTATTTGATTTAGGATGCTGAGAAATGTTTAAATTGTCATTCATAAATTCAATTCCATTTTTAATTACAGTTAGAAAAATATATTGTAATTGTTACTACGTATATAAATATTTAGGGTTTCAATTTTTGTAGTTTTTTGGGTTTAAGTTATCTATACTATTTATTATAAGTTATCGTATTTTAAAATCACGATTAAATAGTTTTATTAGTTTTTCTTTTGTTTTTATAGCTTCTAATTCTGTTGAATATCCCCATATAAATATTCTATAGAAAGGTTTTTCTTCAATATTTATTCTTTCATAATATGCTTTATATCCATATTTTTCGTAAATATCAATTTCTTTTTTTGCTATATTTTCAGAATTAACTATTCCTGCCATAATTTCATATGGTTGTTCCGATGGAATTATCCAAAAAAGTTCTACTCTGTTATTATAAAGTTCTTGCCAATCTTCAGTAGGTTGAAGATAAATAGGGGAGTAGTTACTTTCAGAAGCTATGCGTATTTGAGAAGGATTGGCACCAAATTCAATTATTTTTCTTCTTGTATTTTGAGCTCTTGAAAGTGCTATTTTATTACATTCATTTTGTGTTGAATTTTTAATAAATGTATGTCCAATTAGTTTTATTATTAAATCTGGATTTTTATTTAATGTATCTGCTAAAAATTTTAAATTAGAATAATATTCTTCTTGTACTTTTGTTGTTTTTCCATTAAATAGTGCAAGTGTTTTATAATTAGCAAAAGTCTCTGGTGCTTCTAATGGGATTGTATAATTATCATATGTAGTATCTGCATTATTTATATCTTTGATAGAAAGATTCAATATTAATTCTTTTTTAGATAAAAAATTTTCTTTTATATTTATTCTATAATAAAATTTTTGAGAGAAAATAATTTCATGAATTAAATTATATAAATTAAATATGTCTGATTTATCCAATAAATATAATTTCCCACCTGTTGTATTTGTTATATATTCAAAATTATATGTTGGTATAGTTGTACCAATTACTATAATATATATTTGAATATTTTTGTTCTTTGCAAGATTAGATATTTCTTGTTCAGTATGTAATAAGGAAGCATTGTCAGCACCTTGTGTTATTAATATTATTTTATTTTTACAAGTAGTAGATTTATTTATAGAGTTTATTAGATTATATAAAGCTTTATTTGTTGCATTTATACCACTTTGAGTGCTATAAATAAAAGGCATAAAATGGTTATTAGTATCTTTTAATATAGGAAGTATTTTATTTGTATTTTGATTAAAATAAGTTATAAAATAGTTATCTGATAAATTATAATGCTTCGATAATATAGATAGTTGGTTATATATTTCTGTTCTATTGCTTGCTTGTGAATTATCTACACAAAAGTAAAAATTTATTTTATTTGTGTCAAAAAAAAATGTTTTCTTTTCTGAAATATTATCAATCGGAATTGATGTAGATTTATTTGTGTTTAGAGTTATATAACTTATAAGCGAAGTATCTTTAAAATTTATTTCAGAAATAAAATTTCCAAATTTATCAAGAGGTATAAATTTTATTGTAGTAATTGAATCTAAGTTTTCAATACCAACTATTTTAATTGTAGAAATAGTGCTACTATTAGTAACGCCTAATAAATAATTTGAACGAATATTTGAATGTTTTAAATTTGTTAAGTCAAAAATGTCAAATCCAGATTTTAAATAGTTTATTACTTTTACATTCCATTGAATTTTATAAGTTTCTTCTTTTGATGTGTAACCGTAAA
This sequence comes from uncultured Hyphomicrobiales bacterium, assembly GCA_964472015.1. Lineage (GTDB taxonomy): Bacteria > Bacteroidota > Ignavibacteria > Kapaibacteriales > UBA2268 > JAAYTD01. The sequence goes on from CAYYIP010000004.1 coordinate 78,604, forward strand.
TATTATAAGTTGTATTTTGTTTTGGTGTTACAAAAATACTATCTACATTATTGAAATTTTTATTGAGTTTATCAATATATACACTATCAGCACTTTTAAAATTCCAATTTAAAAGAATACTATCACCTAATACAATATTATTATTATATTGTTGAACATTTTTTGAAATATTATTACTACAGGCAGAAAATAATAATATTATTATAATCAAACAACATAAGTGTGTTATTTTATTTAATAAATTTTTTGTCATTATTTTTTACCTTATATATTTTATAATACTAAATTAAAATTTTTATATACTTATATATCTTATTTATTAGTTTTAAGTTATTATAATAAGTTATTATAAATACAATATTATTTTAAAATAACATTTTTTATAATTAATTCCAATATTTTTATAAAAAATATATATGTAAATAAGTTTTTTATCATTAATTAATATTAATTTATTTGTTTAAGTTAAATTCAAAAAAAAATATTATATTTGTTATAATTAATATTTATGATTGTTATTATTGTATATATTAATACTTTCCAATAATTATAATGTAATTTTTATAAAATAATTAAATATTTTACTGTTAAAAATGAAAGTATATTCAAAAAAGAATTTTATTGTATTATGTGTGATTGTAGCATTTTTATTTTGCAGTTTACATTTATTTATATTTGCAGACGAAGTAAATGATTCTAACTCTAATATGGGGATAACAATTATTAAAGATTCTATTGAAGATAATGAAACTGAAACTGAAACTGATAATGATAATGATGAAGAAAATAATATAATAGATTCTCTTTCATTTAAATATTATTTTGAAGTTGGTGATTCGCTATATTATTCTATTTTTTCAAGAGATAGTATATCTATAAATTATGATGTCCCTCTATTACGATTACGTGAAGAAAAGATATTAATTACTTGTGACTCTATAAATAAACAAGGGAATTTTTGTTTAACTCATAGGTTAATAGATGCAGATGCAGTGGAGTCATATAAAGACGAAAAAAATATAAAACGTGAGAAATCTATGTGGGTTAATATGCCCGTTTATATTGAATTGGATTCTTTAGGAAGGCGCATAAAAGTTTTTAATAAAGATACTAATAAAGCGGTATCAGCTCCGGGGGGTGTTTTTCAACCTATTTTATTTATTACATTAAGTAAAAATGGTGAAAATAGAAAAGGAATAAATGAATCATGGTTGAATTCTTCTACTGATGAGCTAGTAGAAAATGGATTTCCTTTGCCTATTTTTAAAAGTACAACTCTTGTAAGATTAAAAGGAATAACAGATACAATGGGTTATGATATGATGCAGTTTACTTTTGTACGTTCTGGGCAAGCATCTTATGAACTTTTGACAGAAGAATATAGTATAAAAACAGCAGGAATTATAAATTCAGGTGGTGAAATATATATAGATACTACATTTTGGGTACCTATAGTATTAATACATACCTTAGAACAAAAATTAACTTTTTATTATCCTGATGATAGAGAACAACCCGGTAGACATTTTATATATGCTACTTTCATTTGTAATAAAATTGTAAGAAATAATAAAGTATATTATCCGGCTTCAAATTTAAAGAATATTAAATAAAAAGTATATTAAAAAATGTAAAGTATGAATAATAACAATAAAATATATTACTTAAATAATGATTTTAGTCATTCGCCTTATTTTAATTTAGCGTTGGAAGAATATTTATTGAAAAATAGTAAAGATAACTTTTTTATACTCTGGCAAAATGAACCGACTGTAGTTGTAGGATATCATCAAAATACTATTGCTGAAATAAATTTAAGTTATATAAAAGAAAAAAAAATAAATATAGTACGTAGAATGACAGGTGGAGGGACGGTATATCATGATTTAGGGAATGTAAATTTTTCATTTATTGAAAATATTAAAAAAAATACTTCTGATTTTAAAAAATATATTCTTATAATAATTGAAGCATTAAATAAAATAGGTATTGAAGCTCACTTTTTTGGACGTAATGATATTTTAATAGGAGAGAAAAAAATATCAGGGAATTCTGAATTAATTTCAAATAATAGAATTTTACATCACGGAACTTTATTATTTAATTCAGATTTAGAAGAAGTTTTTAAAACTTTAAATGTAGAATCCGTTAAATTTACAGGTAAGAGTATAAAATCAGTTCATTCTAGAGTAGTAAACATCTGTGATTATCTACCAAATGTAATGAATGTTAACGAATTTATTCAAATAATAATGAGAGAAGTTAAAACTAGATTTTTGGATTCTATGCAATATGAATTGTCTGATTATGAAATAAAGCAAATTCAACAGCTTGCAGAAAATAAATATTCTACTTGGGAATGGAATTTTGGTAATTCACCTAAATATAATTTTTCAAAAACTACTAAAACAAATGCTGGTACGTTAGAAATATATATGGACGTATCAAAAGGAATTATTGAAAATATAAAAATATATGGGGACTTTTTCTTTATTGCTGATATAAAAGATGTTGAAAAATGTTTGATAGGAGTAAGACATAATAGATCAAGTATATTAACATCATTAAACAATATAAATATACAAGACTATTTTGTTAATTTAACAAAAGAAGAATTTTTGAAGTCTATAATATAGATATTATAATATAATACTTAAGTATTATATTATAATAAAGTAAAGATACAAGTTGTTTTATAATTTTATTAAATTAATGGGACACTTATGAATTTTAAAATATTTCCTTATTATATAGTTTTATTTTGTTGCTTTATAGCTGAAAATATTATTATTAGCAGTTTTGTTAAAGCTGAAACAGTAGAAAAAACTTCTGCATTTATGGGTCGCCATTTTATTGTATCTTTTATGCAAAATGAGATAGATAGAGCAGCTATTATTGAAACTTCTTTTTTAAGCATTTTTGTTTCATCTACTAAATCAGATACTGTTTTAGTTTCTATTCCTGCTAAACAAAAATATGATACTATTTATATAGAACCATATGAAATAAAAGAAATTATTGTAGAAACTGATGTTGAAGTTAGGACTTATGGTGTTGTAAAAAATAAACAAATTAATATCTTTTCTAAAAAACCTATTACATGTTGGGTGTATTCAAGTAAAAATCAATCCTCTGATAGTTATGTTGCTATACCTGTGAGTAGGTGGGGAAAAGAATATCGTATAGTTTCTATGCCAAATGATTTATATAACGGGCATAAGAGACAAATTGCAGATAATGCTATTGATTCTAATGGTGTTATTATTGATAATACAAAATATAATGAAAATTTAACTCCCCGTACAGGTGAATTTTTAATTATTGCAGATTTAGATAGTACAATAGTTACTTATATTCCGACAGCAAATACTATAAATGGTGTAAGAAAAAATGAGATTGGTAGGGCAAGATTAAATAAAGGAGATGTATTATTAGTACAATCGTTACCGGGGGCAATTGGGACTGAGGATTTAACAGGTACTTATGTTTCAAGTAATCATCCAATTGGGGTGTTGTCAGGACATGTTCGTTCTTCTGTAGTACAAGGTCTTGATTTACCTTATGATACAAAAGATCATTTAGTTGAAATGTTGCCATCAGTAAATTTTTGGGGTCGTAATTTTATAACTATTCCTTTTGTTAATGGACAAAATGCAAGCCAAATTCTTTGTGCATCAGGAGATTTAATAAAAGTAATTACTAGAGATGATAGTACTAATATAGAATACTTTGTTCATGAAACTGAAGGTGAGTTTACAACCTATTCAAAATTTATAGATAAAGGTGGGAGTTGCTTTGAAATAGAAGCAAATAAACCTATATATTGGAAGTCAGATAAACCTATTCTTGTAAATCAATTAATGATGCATAAGGGTATTGTTAATGATACTATACAAGAAAGTTTATATTATGATCCTTCGTTAGTTACATTAGCACCTATCGAACAATTTATTGAAAGTGTAACTTTTGCAACTCCAAGAAATAATAGAATATTTGATCAATATAAGTCTCATTGTGTTATTATTGTTTCTGATTCTAATGGAATAGACAATCTTTATCTTGATGGATTAGTTATTAATCCAAAAAATTCAGCTGTAAAAAAGACTCGTATAGGTGATTCGCAATATTATTGGTTAATGCTAGATGTTAAAAATGGGAATCATAAATTAAATTGTACAAATGGAAATTTTTCTGGTATAATATATGGGCATGGTTATAGAGACTCTTATTCTATGGTTCTAGGCAGTAGATTAAATGATGTAGATAAGCCCGATGTTGTTGAACCTATAATTTCTTATACTGATACTTGTGGAAATCTTAAAATAAATGTATCTGATGTAAAAGGGAATAATACGGGGATAGAATGGGGGGAAGTAACAAATAAAACTTATAATTTTGATGTTGAAGAATTTAAAATCAGTGATACGACAACAGTTTTAAATATTAGTGCAAAGCCTATTAATCTACATGAAGATGCTTTATTAGAAATGGAATTTGTTGACAAAGGGTTTAATAAAAAAACTTTTTTGTATGAATATTTCGGTTTCAAAGTTAATTTTCCAACTTCTTACGATTTTAAAAAAGTAAATTGGATAACACAAACAACTGCTGAATTAAAATTAAAAAATAATAGTAAAAAAACTCAAACTTTACTTTCCATAATACAAGCTGATGACAAAAGGTTAAAAGTTGTTACAGATATTGAACTGCCATATGAATTACAAACTGGTGAAACTATTATTGTAAAATTAATATTTGATCCGTCTGAAACTGTATATCCTTTTGATACTAAAATAGCTTTAATTTTTGAATGTGATTTTAAAATAGAAACTAATGTTAAAGGTGAAATATCGTCACCAGGATTAATTGCACAAGATATAAATTTTGGGAAGATAAGATTAGGTAGCTCTAAAGTTCTTTCTGATAAAGTAATAAATGCAGGAAATATAATTATAAAAATTAATGAATTTGAAAACCTTGTTTCTGAAGCATGTTTTGAAAGAACTCTAAATTCTAATTTACCAATTGATTTATATATGGGGGATAGTATTGTTTATACTATTATTTTTAATCCTTTAGAAATAAAAGAATATAAAGAAACAACAAAAATTCTTAATAATGCTTTTTTAGATTGTTCCTTTAATATAACGGGTGAAGCAGGTTCGCCAAATATTGAAAATGTATTATTAGATTTTGGTAAGCATAGGCTTGGAACTATTACAGAAGATACAATATATATTAAAAATGTTGGTAATTTTAATGATACTGTTAATTATAAACAAGATGTGAATGTGTCGCATATTAATGATGCGTCTGTATCTATAATAAAAGGAATAAAGAACTTGTTTATTGATGAAAAAGATAGTATTAAATATGCAATGAATTTTATTCCAAAAGATACTAATAAAATGTTTAATCAATTTGAATTAAATTCTTCTTGGGATTTGCATCCTCCAATTTATATTACTATTAAAGGACAAGGTACTATTCCGGTTATAAATACATTTGATTATACTTTTGAGCCTATTACTATATATTCACAAGCGGAAGCAACGCCTGTTATTGTGTCGTCCACTGGAAATGAAGTATTAACGATTGATAGCATTTTTGTTATTGATGGCGATATTAATTCTTTTGAGATTGATTATAATTCTTTGCGAACTCTTTTAATAGCAACAAATGATGAATTAAAAACAAATATTATATTTAAACCTACTTTTACTGGTGAACATATATTAACATTAGGTGTAGTTCATGATGCTAATCCTAAATATGAACGTAGTATTGATACAATAAAAATTTTAGGGTATGCAACTGCAGATAATGAAAAATATAATACTTATTTAAAAATATCAGAATTAAATGTATGTAATACAATTAAAGCAGAACTTATTATAGAAAATAATAGTGTTGGGAATCTTATTATTGATTCTATAAAACTTGCAAGAATACCTGATATATTTGAAGCAGATTTTATTTCTAAAAATATACAATATCCTATAGAATTAGAAGCTAATACATTTATTTCTTTTCCATTGAATGTTTATACAGAACGAAATCAACAAGGTAAAATTGAAATTAAAGTATATTATAATGGAGAGGTAGAAAAGATATTAACTTCTGATATAATTCCTTATGTTGATACTATTAAAAGTAATATAGAACAAAATATAATACCTGTAATTGTTGGCGATACAATTTCTTTAACTTTCGATTCTTTTATAGAGCAGGCGAGTGAAGGTATATTTGATTTTGAAATAAATATAAAAATAGATAAAAATTTGTTTTTTTTACTTGATAAAACTGGTTATATTGAATTTATAGATAAGGATGAAACAAAAAAAATAGATGTAAACTTTATTCAATATGATGAATATATAAAAATTAATCTAAAAGATGAGAATAATATTGTTATAAAATCAGCAACGGAAATTAAGTTTAATTTTAATTTATTAGTTTTATTACATAAACAAATAGAAACAAAAATTATATATGAATTTTTATCAGATAGATGTTATAGTCCCGGATTTACTGAATTATATGTTGAAATACAACCGGTTTGTGGGAAAGATATTAGACAAGTAGTCTTTGGCGATTTTGATTATTTAACTATTAATCAAAATCCTATAAGTGATAAAATTAATTATACAATAAACTTAATAGAAGATGATATTGTTGATGTTATAATTTTTGATATTAATGGAAGAATTATTTTAAAACAAAATAAATTAGAACTTTGTAAAGGCAAACATAATTTTATTGTCGATGTTAATGAAAGACAAAGTTCAGAGTATTTCATATTTTTTAAAAATAAAAATATTAGTAAAGTAAAAAAAATTATTATTATTAAGTAATTTTTTTGGAAATTTAGTAAATAATTATTATTTTTAAAATATAGAATATTGTATTATTTCATATTACACGAATAATTGTATAGTTAAATTTATAATTTAAATTGTTTATATAAGTTGAAAATTAATTTACTTAAAATAAAATTAGGATTAAACATCTATGAGAAAAAAAATTAACTTTATTTTTTTGTTGTTATTGGGGATATTATTAACTTCAAATAATGTTCTGGCACAACGAGGTGTCGTTACTGAATTTGCAACTCCCCTTGATCCTTCTGCAAAACCAACACCAATATATATTGGACCTGCTGCTGGTATAAATATTATGGGTCATAATATGAATATTAAACAACTTGATTTACCAGATCAACCTTTATGTCCAGATTTTGTTGATGCTAAAGGATTAGGTTTTTATGCAGGTCTTACTATGGAATATTTAATTGGCGATGTTGCTACTTCAACTTCTGCTATTATAGTTAGAGCATTGTATAATACATATCCGGGGACCGTTACAGTGGAAGGTGATAATTTGCCGATAGCTAATGGCGATTCATATATTAATACAGTAACAGAGCATTCTTTAGATGTAAAAAGTTCTGCTGTTACATTAGAAGCTGTTTATAAATTTAATCCTATTCCCGGAATGGGATTTGGACTTGTAGCTGGACCAACTTTTGATTATCATTTATCTAAAAAATGGACACAAAAATTTATGCTTGTTAGTCCTAATAATGTGAGTTTTGAACCAGGAGCAAATCCAAATAATTATAGATATGTAGATAATAATCGTACAATTCTTATAAAAGATGATGTTGATATAGAAAATGCAAGTTCAATTCGTATTGGTTTAAAAGCAGGAATTCAATATGAAATTCTACTTGGATCAAGATTTTATATAGTTCCGGCTGTGTGCTATAACTTTGGTATTACTAGTTTCAATAGTGACTATGATTGGCGAATTAGTCCTTTACAAGTTGGGTTAGATGCAAGATATGCATTAACTTTATAAAAATTGTTTAGAAAATTTTAATTTATTAAATCAAACTTTGAAATAATAACCTGCTATTTTTATTTTAATTAATTTAGCAGGTTTTTTATAAATAAATGATATATTTTATACAAAATTAAATTTATACTAAAATTAATAATATGGCAGTTATTTTTGAAACTAATTTTGATGATATAAAATTATTTAGACGCGGTAAAGTTCGTGATGTATATGAAATAGGAGATAAATTAATTTTCGTTGCTTCTGATAGAATTTCCGCTTTTGATGTTATTATGAACGAACCAATTCCTATGAAAGGTGAAATATTAACTAAAATTTCTAAATTTTGGTTCGAGAAAACAAAACATATTGTAAATAATCATTTTATATCGACTGATATAAAAGATTTTCCAGAGATTTGTAAAAAGTATAAAACAGAATTAGATGGCCGAGCAATGCTAGTAAAAAAAAGCAAACCTATTATGCTAGAATGTGTTGTAAGAGGATATGTTGCAGGGTCCGGATGGAAAGAATATAAAAAACAAGGTACTATTTGTGGTATTAAATTACCAACAGGATTAAAAGAATACGAAAAATTACCGGAACCTATTTTTACGCCATCTACAAAAGCAGAAGTTGGACATGATGAAAATATTGGATTTGATGCAGCTATAAAAATAGTTGGGAAAGATATAGCTGAACGAGTAAAAAAATATTCATTATTACTTTATAATTTTGCTTATAATTATCTTTTTAAAAGAGGTATTATTCTTGCTGATACTAAGTTTGAATTTGGACTTAATGAAAATAATGAAATTATTTTAATAGATGAAGCCATAACTCCTGATTCTTCACGTTTTTGGTTATTAAAAGATTATAATGCGGGGAAAGTAGAAATGAATTTTGATAAGCAAGTTTTACGTGACTATCTAGAAACTACTAATTGGAATAAGCAAGCTCCTGCACCAAAATTACCAGATGAAATTATAAATAAAACAGTAGACAAATATAAATTTGCCTTAAATGCAATTTGTAGTAATTAACTGATAATAATATTAATATTACATACATTACAGATTTACAGATATAAATAAAAATAGTGATTTTTTATAAAATCACTATTTTTTTATTTTTATTTTTTATATAATTTTTATTTAATTCTAAATAAAAAATTATTTATTGTAATTTAGAATTATATGAGTTCTTATATTTTTCTTAATATAAAAATCTATACCACTAATAAATTTCTCTTTTAATATTCATTTGTAAATTTATTATAATAATTTAGTTTAAATTTATTTTTTTTACTGCTTGTTTAAATACTTCGCCTCTATGTTCAAAATTTAAAAATTGGTCAAATGATTTACAAGCAGGTGAAAATAATACTATATCGCCCGTTTTTGCAATTTTATTTGCAATAATAACAGCATTTTCTAATGTTCCTGCTTTATAACAAGGTTTTTTGTTTGCATATCGGTTAAATATAGCATTTTCTTCTTTTCCTAATGTAATAATAGAAGATACATATTTTTCTATTAAATTATCTAAAAGTGAATAATCATTATTATCACCTAGTCCACCTGCGATCCAAACTATAGGTTGTTTATAGCTTGATAGTGCATACCATGCAGCATTTATATTTGTTGCTTTAGAGTCGTTTATATAATCTACTCCTTTTATTGTTTTTACAAATTCTAAACGATGTTCAACTCCCTTAAATTGCATTAAACTATCTCGTAAATTTTCATTTGATATTTGCCAAACTTTTGCAACAATACCTGCAGCCATAGAATTATATTGATTATGTACGCCAGGTAAAGAAAGTTCATTTGTTTGCATTAATTCCTCTTTTCTATGTTGTGTTTTATAAAATAATTTGTCACTTTCTATGTACATTCCCCAATTTACTTCAGAAAGTGAAAATAGAAGTTTATTTGCTTTAATTTCTATTTTGTTTATATTCTCTTTTAATATATCATCATCTGCATTTATTATTAAATAATCTGTTTTTGTTTGATTTTTAGTTATTTTTAATTTAGCTTTTATATAATTTTCCATATTGTTATGATAACTTATATGGTCAGGAGTAATATTTAATATAACTGCTATATGAGGTCTAAAATTAGTTGTAAACTCTAATTGATAACTACTTACTTCAATTACAACATAAGTATCATTATCAATTTTATCTACAAAATCTGATAGTGGAAATCCTATGTTACCTGCTACAATACTTTTGTATTTATTTTTTTGCAGTATGAATTGTATTAAAGAAGTTGTAGTTGTTTTTCCATTAGTTCCAGTTACTGCAACTATTGGATTTTGAATTTGAGACGATGCGAATTCTAATTCACTTATGATAGGAATCCCTTTTTTTATAGCTTTTATAAAAATTGGTGCATTAGGTGGTACACCGGGAGAAGTAATTATACAATCACAATTGTTTATTGCTTTATCTGAATTCTTTCCAAATTCATATTTGCAATTGTTTAATTTAGATAATTCTTCTATCGCACTTTGAAAATTTTCTGCGGGTGCTAATTCTGTTAAGAATACATTATGTCCTTTTCGTGTAGCTAATTTAGCGGCTGCAATACCGCTTCTTGCTGCACCTACTATACAATAATTCATTCTATATTCCCCCTAAAAGTATAGAACTTAATTTATGTTTAATTGACTTCGTATTTTGTGTGTGTTTTTATGCTGTTTTTTATATTACAAAATTAATATATTTTTATATATTTTTTTATAGTATTTTTCAACATTTTAAACATTTATATATATAAAAAATATTAAATAATTTTCTATATTATTTTTTTAAATTATATAATGTAAAATATTTTATAAAGTTATGAATTAAATATATTTTCTTAAAAAAAGTAATAGAAATTTAATAAATAATTCGTATTTTTAAACTTTATAAAATTTATTTTAAATATTTATTTATATCAATATTATTATATAAAATATTAAGAATATTAAGAATATTAAGAAATAAATATAAAAATATAAGAAATTTTTAGTATAAAGGGTTATTATATGTATAAATTATTTATTTATTTATTTGTTAGTATTATATCTTGTATTCCTGTTTTTTCATTACCACTACAAGAAATACAAAATGTACAGCAAAAAAAAGTAATTGAAGATGTAAAATTTTTAAATAAAGATAATTTAAGTTATCATAATAATATAATTTTACTTAAAACTCGCAAAATGCAAAAAATAGATAAGCATAACAATATTCTATTATCAGATGTACTTGTTGATAAATTAGAATCATTAGGAGTAGTTGCAAAAAATATACGGGCTCCTTTTGCAAAATATTATTTTGTTAGTGGAATTCAAAGTGAAAGTAGTAATAGAGGAATAGAACGTATCTGTGAAATAATTATAGAACCTAATGATAATATATTAGAAGTGTGTAAAGAATTAATGAAAAATATAGATATAGAGTATGCCGAACCTGCTCCTATAAGATATTGTAATGAATTTATTCCTAATGATCCAGAGATAAATAAACAATGGCATTTACAAAATATTGAACTTTATAAAGCTTGGGAAGTTGTTAAAGAAAAAAAAGGAGTTTTAATAGGAATTTCTGATTCTGGAGTAGATATAAATCATTTTGATTTAGCTAATAATGTATGGAAAAATCCGAAAGAAGAGTTAAATGGAGTTGATAGTGATGGGAATGGGAAAGTAGATGATATCAATGGCTGGGATTTTGTAGGGAATATTTCTTTTGATGATATATATTATGGACGTTGGAAGGAAGATAATGATCCGTCTGTAAAAATAGATCAAAATTTTCATGGAACACATGTGGCAGGTTGTGCTGCTGCAGTAATAAATAATACAATAGGTGTTGCAGGATCAGCTATAAATTGTAAAATAGTAGCCTCTAAACATGCTGTGGATTCTACTACTGATTATGGGATACAAAGAGGATATGAAGGAATATTATATCTTGCAAAATTAGGCGCAAGAATAATAAATTGTAGTTGGGGCGGTAAGGCTTATGGAATGACTGAATATGATGTTATACAAGAAGCAATTTCATTAGGGAGTATAATTTTTACATCTGCGGGAAATGAAGCCGTAGATATAGATATTTCTCCTATATATCCAGCTTGTTATGAAGGATGTATTATAGTTGGTTCAAATGATCCTAATAATAAAGTATCATTTTTTTCAAATTATGGATATGCAACTTCAATATTTTCGCCGGGGAATTCAATATATTCAACTGTTCCAAATAATAAATATAGTTCTCAAAGTGGAACTTCAATGGCATCGCCAGTAGCAGCAGGAGTTGCAGGATTAGTACTTTCTGTTTTTCCTGAATATACTGCGAAACAAGTAAAACATCAATTAAGAAGTACAGGAGATAATGTAATTTCAAATAATAGTTATAAATATTTTAAAAAAATTAATGCATATAATGCAGTAACTTATAATAATCCTGATTTCCCTGATAAAGTTGTTCCGGGTGTTTCTGTTTCTAAAATATCAATACCACCTTTTGATAAATTAGTAAATTATACTGAAAAAGAAATAACATTAACCTTAAAAAATTATATAGGTAAAGCAAATGATTTAGTAGTAAATATTTTAAGTTTAGATGGTTATTTAAGTTCTTCTAAATTTGATGAAATTTTTGAAGTAGGTAGTATGGATATTAACGAAGAAAAAACAATTTCTTTTGATATTAGGCTTGATTCTTTATGTGGAATTGCTGATGGTAAAGCAAAATTACTTATTGAATATGGCGATGGTAATTTTTATGATTTTGAAGTAATCTATATACCTATAAGTATATCATCTTCAAATAAATATTCTTTTGTTAATGTTTATGGTGCAAGCAGAACAGGATTACATTATAGTATACATAATTTTAATGAGAATACTGCTTTTGCAGTAGGTGTTTTTTATTATGGTACGATTTATCCTGTTTTACAAACAATAACTGAAGGAAATATTTTTTCTACTACAGAACAATTTAGTACTCCTTCCCAAAGTATTCCTTATACAGTATATGCGTTAACATCTAAAAATATCATTATAACAACTGCTACAACAAAAGGGAATACTTTTATAATAAATACAAAAAATAAATTTTTGACAGCACCTAGCGTATTAGAAGCAACTTCGCTTACACCTTTTATAAATTATATGACATTTTTTGATGATCAAAATGGTATATTGGTTGGCGATCCTAAAGGAAATAAGTGGGGTATAGCAATAACAAAAAATGCAGGTTTAACTTGGAATATATTTGAAAATTCTATTCCAGTAGATAGTGGCGAAGTTGGGATTCTTAATGTAGCAGCAAAATTAGATAATACTATTTGGTTTGGAACTAACAAAGGTAAAATTATAAAAATAAATAATATGGGCGAAACTTGGTCGGCAGATACAGTTTGTAAAGATGCAATAATAACATCAATTAATTTTGCTAATGCTAATAGAGGAGCAGCTATATATATTGATTTAAAAGATAATAAATATTATTTGGCAACAAATGATGGAAATAAATGGAGTAAAGGTGTTTTTGATTTTTCAAAAATATCAACTTTTGCAATTCCTAAGTATGTTTATGGTACTCCAACCGGAATGTTCTTAGTTGTTTTTGATAATAATGCAACGTATTCAAGTAAAGATTTTGGAAGAAGTTGGGATAAATTACCTAACAAAGAATTGTATGATGCTCAATTTGTTCATATATTTCCTCAAAGTAATAACAGAGAAATAAAGATTAAAACTTATGGTATAGATAATGAAAAAAATAATCCTAATAAAGAACAACGTTGGTATCCTTATTATGTATTTGCATCTTCTAAAATTTCTTTACCTTTTGGTGCTAAATATGATATAAAAATATCTCCAGATTCCCCTAAGTTATTGGATTATGGTGAATTAAAAATAGGTCAAGATTCTATAAAAACTATAGATATTGATAATATTGGAAATAGAACGTTTGCTATTGGTAATTTAAAAATTGTTCCTGCAAATAATGAAACATCAGAATTAGATTTTGTTGTGAGTAATTATAATCATTTTATAGAAGTATATCAATCTGGTTTTATAAATGTATTGTTTTCGCCAAAAACTGCAGGTCAAAAACATGCATATTTATATATAGCTAATAATAGTGGTGATGAAGAAATAATTTATGAATTGATAGGAAATGCAGTATTTGTTGAATTTGCAGAACTTAAATCAAATAAAACTCAAATTAAATGGGATTATTCAGGATTGGATTTGGAAGTTTTTAATGAATTAGATTTTAATTTAACAAATGTAGGTAATATTCCACTAGATATAAATGAATATAAAATTATAGAAAAAAATATTGCAACAAAAGCTGAAGAATTTAATATTAATATTAAGGATGAATTACCTTTAACAATAAATGCAGGTGAAATGAAAAATGTGAGTATTAAACTTGAATTAACAATAAGTGAAGATAAAATATATACAAGAGAGGCGTCTTTAATATTATATAATACAGGGCGATATCCAGAATATGAAATATCATTACTTGTAATAGGAAATGATAGTCTAGGTAAAATTTTAATTTTAAATAATAATGAAATTTTTTCTTATCCAATTCCTAATCCAAGTAGTTATAATACAAATGTTACAGTCTATTTAGAAAAACCTCAATACTATTCTATTGATTTATTTTCTATTGATGGAAATAAAATTAGTAATGCTTATAAAGGATATGGTGTTGCGGGTAGTAATATAGTAAATATTAATCTTGAAAATCTTGAAATAGGTAGTTATTATTTAATTCTGAATTTAAATGGTAAATATTATTTTAATAAAATAATAAAACAATAATTAATTATTTTATATTATATATATTTAATTAGTAATGAAAAATAAAGTGCCAGTTCCAGAAGACGAGAATAATCTATTTTCTCAAATAGAAAATTTTGTAAAAATTGTTAAAATTTTAAGAAGAGATTGTCCTTGGGATAGTAAACAAACTCATAAAAGTATATCTCATCTTTTAATAGAGGAAGCATACGAAGCAGTTGATGCTATAAATAAAGGAAATATGAAGGAATTTAGTAAAGAATTAGGTGATATTTTATTACATATTGTTATGCATAGTGTAATGGCCTCTGAAACAAATGATTTTGATTTTATAGATGTTATAAAAGCTATTAGCAATAAGATGATTAATAGACATCCTCATGTTTTTGAAATAGAAACTAATAATTCTATAAAAAAAGAAGTTACAACAGCAGAACAAGTGCTTGATTCTTGGGAAAAAATAAAGATGACTGAGGTGGCAGGGCGAGCCTCTGTATTGGATGGTGTTCCTGATAGTTTACCATCACTTTTAAAAGCAGAACGTATACAAGAAAAAGCTGCAAGAGTTGGTTTTGATTGGATAGAAAAACAGGATGTATGGAAAAAAGTTTATGAAGAATTTGATGAATTAAGAGCAGAACTTGAAAAAAATGATGTAAAGAAAAAAGAAGAAGAATTTGGTGACGTTATATTTGCTTTAGTAAATGCTGCACGATTTGAAAAAATTGTTTTAGAACAAGCTTTGCAATTAACAAATCTAAAATTTATAAAGAGATTTCAATATATAGAAAAACGTGCTTCAGAATTAAATCTTAATTTATCTAATATGAGTTTATCTGAAATGGATGAATTTTGGAATGAAGCAAAAGAAATTGAAAAATTATATTAATAAAAAAATTATGACAAAAGAAGAATTAAAACAAGTATCAAAACATATAGCTATTTATATTAATGACGAAAAAATAAATACTACACTTAAAGAATTAAACAATATTTTTGATTATATTTCTATTTTTGATAAATATGAAATGCAACCTATCGAAATAGAAGAACAAATGACTGCTGGAACTAATAGATGGCGAGAAGATGAAACTATTCCATCTTTTACTTTAAAAGAAGCTCTGTTTAATGCGTCACGTAAAAATGAAAACTTTTTTAAAGTTCCAAAAGTTATAGAATAATATATGAGTATAATAGGTATTATTCCTGCAAGATATGCATCAACAAGATTAAAAGCAAAGCCATTACTTGAAATTAATGGGAAACCATTAGTTATAAATGTATGGGAGAATATGAAAAAATCTACATATATTTCAAGGCTTATTATTGCAACGGATGATGTTAGAATACTAGAAGCTTGTAAAAAATATGGTGCAGAAGTTATATTGACATCGCCCAATTTATCTTCAGGTACTGATAGAATATTTGAAGCCTATAAAAAAACAGGAGAAATAGAAGATATTATCGTTAATATACAAGGTGACGAACCTTTATTAATGGCTGAAAGTATAGATAAAATGTTAAATATTTTTCAGTATAATAATTTTGCCGAAGTTGGAACTCTTATTACTAAGATAAAAAGTTACAAGGACTTAATTTCTTCAAATACTGTAAAGGTTGTTATAGATAATAATAATAATGCTATGTATTTTTCTAGAAGTCCTATCCCTTTTTTTAGAGATGAAAATATAGAAAATTGGATTATTAAATTTGATTATTGGAAACATATTGGTGTATATGCGTATAGAAAAGAAGCATTGTATAAATTTATAAATCTATTTCAATCAAAATATGAACATATAGAGAAACTAGAACAATTAAGACTGCTTGAAGCAGATACTAAATTACTTTGTGTAAAAATAGAACAAGATTGTATTGGAGTTGATACACAAGAAGATCTAGATCTAGTTCGTAATATTCTTGCTAAATAATAATTAATATATATATAAAGTGTGTGTTATGAAATATAGTAAAAAATTAAATATAATTATTAGTATTTTTTTTGTTAATTTTATATGTTTAGTGATTAATAGTAGTTTAATATCACAAGAAAAACAATATAGATATATAAAAAATGAAGCTTTTGGATTTGGTGAAAAATTAGAATATAAAGTTGGATTAATAGGAGGCATTTTTGCTGGTCTAGGAGGTAGCGGGGGATTACAAGTAGGTTCAAAACCAATATATAGAGAGGGACGTGAATGTTATGATGTAAGATTTTGGGTGAATTCAGAAGGGATTGTTGATCTTACTTATCCCGTTCATGATAAATATCGTAGTGTTATAGATGTATCCGGATTATTTCCTTATGAATTTTATCAACATATAAGAGAAGGGAAATATAAAAGAGATTTTAAAGCTAGTTTTGATCAATCTAATCATTTTGCAATTGTACAGGATAAGAAATATCCAATAGATGAATATATGCAAGATCTAGTATCTGCCTTTTATTATGTACGTAGTATGGATTTAGCCAAAATGCCTAATGGTTGTATGTTTGAGCTTAAAAATTTTTATAAAGATACAACATTTAGTTTACCTGTAAAAATTATAGGTAGAGAAATAATAAGTGTTCCTGCCGGTAAATTTCGTACTATAATTGTTCAACCAATTATTAGAGAAGGTGGATTATTTAAGTTCCAAAGTAATATTTATATATGGTTAACAGAGGATGATAGAAAAATTCCTGTGAAGGTTTCTACTACTATTATTATAGGTGAAGCAGGTGCAGAGTTAGTTAAATATAGTGGAGTTCGCGGTAAAATAAATGCTAAAATTGAATAACTTTTGCTAATTTTTATAATTGAATTTTTATTTTAATAAAATATAACATAAATATAAATATAATATGCTAGAAAAAATTAAAGAGTTAACAATTAATATAAAAGATGAATTATCTAAAGTAAAAACAAAATCTGATTTAGAACTTTTTCGTTCAAAATTTTTAGTAAAAAAAGGAGTTATACAAAAATTATTTGAACAATTAAGGACTGTGTCTCCTGAAAATAAACCTATTATAGGAAAAGAATTAAATATATTGTCAAAATTTGCAGAACAACAATATATGAAATTAAAAGAAATATTAGATGCAGAAACGAATCTAAAAGTACAAGAAATAGATATTACATTACCGGGGCGGCGTCAGTATCATGGGACTTATCATCCTGTAAGGCAAATAATAGATGAAATTGTAACAATATTTAAATCTATTGGATTTGATGTTGCAGAAGGGCCACAAATAGAGGATTCTTTTTATAATTTTGATGCATTAAATTTTCAATCTGATCATCCTGCACGTGATATGCAAGATACTTTTTTTATAAAACATAATACAAGTACAAATGGGAATGATATTCTCTTAAGAACACATACGTCACCTGTACAAATTCGTGTTATGCAGGCTCAAAAACCACCTATTCGATGTATAATGCCGGGTAGAGTATATCGTAATGAAGCTATAAATTCTCGTTCACTTGCAGAATTTCATCAAGTAGAAGGATTATATATAAATAAAAATGTTACATTTGCAGAACTTAAAGCAACAATGATAGTTTTTGCAAAAAAAATGTATGGCGAGGATTCTAAATTTAGATTTAGACCATCTTATTTCCCTTTTACAGAACCAAGTGCAGAATTTGATATATCTTGTTATCTTTGTAAGGGACAAGGATGCAAAATATGTAAGGGGACAGGGTGGCTTGAAATAGCAGGGTGTGGTATGGTTCATCCTAATGTGTTAAAATCAGGTGGAATAGATACTGAGAAATATATGGGATATGCCTTTGGGTTTGGAATAGAACGTATTGTACTTCTTAAAACAGGGATAGATGATATAAGATATTTATATGAAAATGATATAAGATTATTACAACAATTTTAAAATTATGTCTGAATTAACTAAGCGCATTATTATTGCCTCAATAGGAATACCTTTAATAATTCTAGTTGTTATATTAGGTAATATATATTTTTTTATTTTTGTTACTATTATTTCTACTATTGCTCTATATGAATTCTATATAATGTCTAGAAACAAAAATCATAAACCGTCTAAAATTATAGCGTTGATTTATAATTTTTGTATACTACTATTATTATATTGTTATAGTATAGATTACATATGCATATCAATTTTTATAAAATATATAATTATATTGTCTTTAATAGCTATTGTTTTAATATTAATACAACAATTATTTTACAAAGAAAATAATATATATGATAACTTTGGTACAACCATAGCAGGATTACTTTATATAACAGTCCCAATGTATATATTATTGTTATTAAGATTTAAAGAAAATATAAAAGGTATTAATAATGCATATTTTATACTTATTATGTTATTTACAATATGGATTTGTGATACTTTTGCATATTTTATTGGGAAAAAGTTTGGAAAACGTAAATTATTAGAACGAGTTAGTCCTAAAAAAACTATTGCAGGTTTTATTGCAGGTTTTATTGCTTCGTTTATATTTTTCTTTATTGTAACAATAATTATTATGCCACAACTTAAAGTAATTCATTCTATATTTCTTGCAGTTATAATAGGAATTACAGGTCAACTAGGAGATTTAATTGAATCTAAATTTAAACGTGATGCAAATGTAAAAGATAGCAGTAGTATAATACCGGGACATGGTGGAGTACTTGATAGATTTGATAGTTTTATTTTTACTATTATTGTTACATATATTTATATAGTGATATTTATAGATTGATAATTGTTTTATAAATTTAATATTATAAAATATATAAGTATAGTTTATACTTATATATTTTTTTATTATTGTTAGAAATGAATAATTTTACTTTGTTTATAAATATAATAAATACTATTTTAATAGTTTTTATAACTTATAAGTATATTATTAATAAATATTTATTGTTAATTCCTATTTCTATTTCTTTATTTTGTTTTATAGCTATACCTATAAAATCATTTCAGCTTGCAATATCATTAACAATTATTTTTTTGGCAGCAATATTTCTTTTTAGATATTATGATAATATGAAATATTTGAGACGCATTATTCCTATTGGAATAATGATAGGTATTCTTGTTATTTTTAGAATAGATATGGCTGTTTTTATATATGGAATGTATTTTTGGGCTATATTTTGGGCTGGCTTAGCTGATGTAGAAGGATTACGATTTCCTTTAAAGAAACGAGCTTTACGTGGTTTTTTTCAAGGAATATTTTTTACTTTTACTGTTATTATAGTAATAGTTTTGTATATGTGTTATGAACTTATATATAAATATAAAAGTTTTTTATTCTCTAAGTTAATAATTGAATTAAAAAATATGTTTAGTGTAACTGGATTATTTAAAATTCCTACATTTAATGATAATATTATTTTATTAACTTTCCTAAGTATATATATAATATCATTAATTATTTTAATTTTTAAACATAAAAAGAAAATTTTATTATCTTCGCATCCATGTTTTTGGAAAGAAATGTTAATAATTAATATCGGTTTAAATCTATATCCACAAGCTATATTAACTTCTGATATTGAAAACACTATCCCTTTAATTTTAATAAGTAGTATGTTATTACCTAATATTATATATTATATAATTAATGAAGTTAAAATATATAAAGATAAATTACTATATGATAAAATAAACAATTTTAACTAGATTTATTTAGCAACAAAAAAGGCAACGCATTATATACGATACGTTGCCTTTAAGTTTATTATATTGTATATTTTAATCTAATATTAAAATATATATTATATATTACTATTAATACATATCCATTCCGCCGCCTGGCATTGGAGGCATTGGAACATCTTTTTGAGGTTTATCATGAATAGTTGCTTCGGTTGTTAATAGTAGTCCTGCTATTGAAGCTGCATTTTCTAGTGCTACACGTGTAACTTTTGTTGGATCTATAACACCAGCATTGAATAAATCGCAATAAGTTTCATTTACTGCATTAAATCCAAATGCACCTTCACCTTCTTTTACTTTATTACAAACAACAGAAGCTTCTAACCCAGCATTAGAAACGATTTGTCTAATAGGTTCTTCAATTGCTTTTTTTACTATATTAATACCAGTTTTTTTGTCAGCATTATTAGTTTCAATTTTTTCAAGAGTTTCAATTGCTCTAATATAAGCTATACCACCACCAGGTACAATACCTTCTTCAACAGCAGCGCGAGTTGCATGTAAAGCGTCTTCTACTCTTGCTTTCTTTTCTTTCATTTCAACTTCTGTTGCTGCACCAATACGTAAAACAGCAACGCCTCCGCTAAGTTTAGCAAGACGTTCTTGTAATTTTTCCTTATCGTAGTCGCTTGTAGTACGTTCTATTTGAACTTTAATTTCATTTATGCGAGCTTTAATATCTGATGATGAGCCAGCGCCTTCAACTATAGTAGTATTATCTTTATCTATAGTTACATGTGTAGCAGTACCAAGTTGTGCAATATTTGTTTGGTCTAATTTATAACCTTTTTCTTCACAAATAACTGTACCACCAGTAAGAATTGCTATATCTTCTAACATAGCTTTACGTCTGTCACCAAATCCAGGAGCTTTTACAGCTGCTATACGAAGTGTTCCACGTAATTTGTTAACAACAAGAGTTGCAAGTGCTTCACCTTCAATATCTTCTGCTATTATTATCAAAGCACGACCTGCTTGAGAGGTTTTTTCCAGTATTGGTAATAGTTCTTTTACAGATGAAATTTTCTTATCATATATAAGTATAAAAGGATTTTCAAGTACAGCTTCCATTGTTTCGGTATCTGTTACAAAATATGGTGAAAGATAACCACGATCGAATTGCATACCTTCTACAGTTTCCATTGTAGTTTCCATACCTTTTGCTTCTTCAACAGTAATAACACCATCTTTCCCAACTTTTTCCATTGCTTCTGCAATTAAATTACCAATATCGGGATCATTATTTGCAGAAATAGTTCCAATCTGTGCTATTTCTGTTCTACCGCCAACTTCGCGGCTAAATTCTTTTAATTTTTCAGTTACTGCTTTTACAGCAATATCTATACCGCGTTTTAAGTCCATTGGATTTGCACCAGCAGTAACATTTTTTAATCCTTCACGGTAAATTGCTTGTGCAAGTACAGTTGCAGTTGTGGTTCCATCACCTGCTGCATCACTTGTTCTAGAAGCAACTTCGCGAACCATTGAAGCACCCATATTTTCAATAGGATCTTCTAATTCTATTTCTTTTGCTACGGTTACACCATCTTTTGTTATTAAAGGTGCTCCAAATTTTCTTTCTATAACTACATTACGTCCTTTTGGACCAAGTGTAACTTTAACAGTATCTGCTAGTTGATCTACACCTGATTTTAATGCCGCGCGAGCTTCAACGTTAAATTTTATTATTTTTGTTGACATTTCTTTTGCCTATTTTTATTTGATTATGATTAAAATATAAAATTTGATTGCTTTTTGAATTATCCGATGATTGCAAATACATCTGTTTCTTTCATCATTAAAAATTCATCACCTTCGATTGTTATTTCTGTACCTGCATATTTGCCATAAAGTACATTGTCACCAACTTTTAGTTGCATAGGAATAAGTTTTCCATTATCATCTATTCTGCCTTGACCAACAGCGATGATCTCACCTTGTAAAGGTTTTTCTTTTGCTGTATCAGGAATTATGATACCACTTTTTGTTGTTTCTTCAGCAGGTGCTGGCTTTACGATAATTCTATCGTGCAATGGAGTCAATTTCATTTTTTTATCTCCGTATTTTTATTTTTAGATTATATGAAAAAGTTTTTACTTATTATCATGTTTTTAAATTTTGACATTTTGTCAATGTATCTGACGTATTGTCGATATTTTTGACATTTTGTCAAATTCAATCAAGTATACTAAAGTTATACATAAAGTGTGCCAAAAAATAAAAAATGTATTTTTTATAAAAAAATTATAATGTATTTATTGTAAATTTTATATATATTCAAATCCGCAAAATTTTTGTAAGACTTTTGGAATATATAACTTACCATCTTTATAATAATTTTCTATAATTGCTACCATTATTCTTGATGTTGCTAAGCCAGATCCATTTAGAGTATGTATAAATTCAGGTTTTGCATTACCTTTTCGCTTAAAACGTATGTTAGCTCTTCTTGATTGAAAATCTTCAAAGTTAGAACAGGAAGAAACTTCAAGGAAACTTTTTTCTCCTTCTGCCCAAACTTCTATATCATAAGTTTTTGCACTTGAAAAACTTGTATCGCCGGAACAGAGTAATAAAACACGATAAGGTAATTCTAATGCTTGTAATACTTTTTCTACTTCATTAACTAAAAGTTCTAATTGAGTATATGAGTTTTCAGGAGCGACAAAATTTACTAACTCTACTTTATTAAATTGGTGTACTCTTAAAAATCCACGTGTATCTTTTCCATAACTTCCTGCTTCACGGCGAAAACAAGGTGAATAGGCACAATATTTTACTGGTAAATCAGTAAAATTAAGTATTTCGCCATTATGAAAATTTGTTAAAGGAACTTCTGCTGTTGGTATTAGATACATATCATCTGCATTACACTTATACATATCTTCTTCCATTTTTGGTAATTGTCCTGTACCTAACATAGAATTTCTGTTAACTAAAAAAGGAGGAATTAATTCTTTATAATTATTATTTTCTATATGGAATTCAAGAAAAAAATTAATTATAGCTCGTTCTAATTTAGCACCTTTCCCAACATAAAAAGCAAAACCACTACCTGATACTTTTGTACCGCGTTCAAAATCAATTATATTAAGTTCACTTGCTATATCAATATGATTCTTCTTATTATTATTGGTTATAAAATTTCCCCATCTACGTATTTCAATATTATCATTAGAATTTTTTCCTATTGGAACAGTTTTATGAGTAATATTAGGAATAGTTAATAAAACCTCTTGTATTTCAGAATCTATTGTACGTAAATTATCATCCATAATTTTTATGTTATCAGATACTGATTTCATTGCATTAATATGCAATGTTGTTTCTAGGTTTTTAGATTTTAATTGTGCTATTTCTTTAGATACGATATTACGTTGATTTTTTAATTTTTCAACTTCTTGAATGATTTGTCTACGTTGTTTATCGAGAAGTTCTATTTTGTCAGCATTATGTAAATCATTTTTATTTTTTGAGTTTTGATTTACAGTTTCTATATTTTCTCTTACGAATTTTAAATCTAACATTGTTTTAAGTCCATTTTTTTTAAAATACGAAAAATAATAATAATTTGTTATTAAAATATTATATAATTTATTATAGTATTTTAGTATTTTTGGAATAATATATTGGTTTTATAAAAGTAAATAATAAAAAATAGTTAAAAATTTTTTTAACTATTTTTTATTACATTTTATTACAAATATTAAATGTGTTGTTTTTTATTTGAAGCAAAAGCATGTTTTAGAGATAAGCAACCTATTGAACCAAATCCTAACAAAAACATTATTTGAAATGGGATAGCAGCTAATTCTACTAATTTTATAGATAGGATAATTCCCACTATAAAATATAAAGTTAATAAAATTTCTATTATTACAGTGCCGGATATTTTATTTTGTTTATATTTTTTTGTTTGTATTGTTTCCCCTGTTAAGTCTCCTGTTTTTGGTGTTCTAATAAAAGCAGTTTTTTTTCCCATTAATGCTTCAAATATTGCTTTTGTGTTGTTTACTGCCATTCCCATACTACCTGCCATAAAAATAGGGAACATTAATAATCGTTTTTTCCAATCGTAATGTATTGCTTGTTGACCATACAGATAAAATATAAACGTTGCTATTGTTGCAAAAACAAATACAGACATTATCGAATAGAAAGCATCAACACCTTCGGTATAATTTTTTATTAAAACAACAGGTATATTTAATAGTGCCGTTAATATAATAAAAGGATATACTATATTGCTTGTCAAATGTGCATAACTTTCTAATTTTACTCTTAGAGGTATTTTTGCTTTAATTATTTTTGGTATAAGTTTTATTGCTGTTTCAATATAACCTTTTGTCCATCTAAATTGTTGTGTTTTTAAAGAATTTATATCTTCTGGTAGTTCTGCAGGTGAAGTTACATCATTTAGATATAAAAATTTCCATCCTTTTAATTGAGACCTATAACTTAAATCTAAATCTTCTGTAATAGTATCTATTTCCCAGTTGCCAGCTTCTATTATTGTTTGTTTTCGCCAAATTCCTGCTGTCCCATTAAAACTGAAGAAAAAATCAGCATTACAACGAACTTGTTGTTCTATACAAAAATGAGCATCTAATGCTAAAGCTTGTGCTTTTGTTATTAAAGAAACATTTTCATTTAGGTGTTGCCAACGAGTTTGTACTAATCCAATTTCTGGATATTGGAAATAAGGAACGGTATCCATTAAAAAATTTTTATCAGGGATAAAATCGGCATCAAATATAGCTATAAATTCTCCTTCAGCTACTTCGAGTGCTGCTTTTAGTGCACCTGCTTTATAGCCTGTTCTATCAGTTCTATGAATATATTTAATATTGTGTCCTTTTTCTTGATATTCCTTAACAAGTTTTTGTGCAATAATTTGAGTATCATCTGTTGAATCATCTAAAACTTGTATTTCTAATTTTTCTAAAGGATAGTTCATATTACAAACTGCTTTTATGAGACGTCCTACGACAAAATATTCGTTAAACATAGGTAATTGAATTGTTATCATTGGCAATTCTTTTTGTAAAGCAGGTTTTATTTTTTTTTTGTTACAAGTTTTTTTATAAATGTAAACTAGTATCAAACTATGCATACCAAAAGCAAAGAGTATACACAATGATAAAAAATACAAAATTAGTATTATTTTTTCCATAATAAAGCGGCTAAAAAAACCACATTTAATTTAACATTCGTTACTTATTAAATTTATAATTATTTGTTTTATAAAATTTGATTACCAGCCGGATACAACCGCTAACATTATATCTTCTGACAATTGTAATAATATTGTTTTTATTGCTTCTTCACGTGCTGTTGTGACGTTTCTAATATCAAACAATTGATAGCTGGAGAAAGTTTTTTCCCATATTTGTTTATTATTTATATTATCATAGTATTTTGTTGTAGCATTTAACGTTATTTTTCTTTCTGTTTCTAATTCATTTGTACCTATTGTTTGAGTTGTTTCATTTATAGATGTTATAGTAACTGTTATTTTTGCGTCGCCATTATTTCCTTCGGCTAATTCAAAAGAATTATCATTTTGAAATTTAGATATTAAGTTACGTTCTAATTCTATTTTATATTCAGGGTTACCAAAATTACTATTATCTATTACAGGTTCTATTTTTAATGTTTTTAAATGAGAAGGAATTGTTCCTCCCGTAAAAGAATAGCAACTGTTAATAAACAAAAATATTATTAATAACAATAGATGGTTTATATATTTTTTATAAAATTTTAAAATATAATCTTTTAAATGAGTTTGTTGCATTAATTAGAAACTTTTTAATTATATACGTATATTATGCAGTTACATATTTATATATGGATTATATAATTTTTCATATTTAATAGATGTAGTTTCACCATGTCCTGGATATACACAAAAATCATCTGGTAATACTAATAAATTTTCTTTTATAGAAGTAATTAGAGTATTAAAATCTCCACCAGCGAAATCAGTACGACCTATACTACCATAAAATAATGTATCACCTACGAATACAACTTTTTCCTCTGCTAATACATAACTTACACTACCTTCAGTATGACCAGGTGTAAATACTACATTAATTTTTGTTTTTCCAAATTGCAAAATTTCATTACCTTTTAATAGTATATCAGCATCTATTGGTTCTAGTTTAATCCCCATTTCTTCTGTTTTTTCTAATCTATATGCATCATTTTTATGGATAACGACTTTTGCATTTGTTTGTTTTTTCAATTCAGCTAGGCCGCCTGTATGGTCAAAATGTCCATGAGTTAATAATATATATATAGGCGTTAGATTATTTTGTCTTATAAATCTAGTTAATAATTCAGCGCAATTAAAAGGAGCATCTACAATAACACATTCTTTAGATTCGTCATATATAATGTAAACATTATTATTTATGTAACCACAGACAAAAGTTTTAATTTCCATTCATATATTCTTATTTAGATTATATATTTAATACTAATATAATATACAAATATAAATGTTTTTTATGAAAAAACAATCTTTTTTGTATAAAATGTATTTATTTTCATAATTATTTATATTTTTTTATAATTTTTTTTCTAATAAAATAATGAAATATATTTAATATTATTATATTTGTATAAAGTAGCTATATAATTTTTTTATATATTATATAAATAAGTCAAATAAGAAATAATATAAGATGAATAACGTAGAAAATACTGTATATAAATTTGGAATTGATATTAAAAAAGATCTCGAAATTTTGTTAAATAAAAGTAGAGAATTGATACCAAATTGTAATGAAGAACTTATTAAAATGGCTTTTAATTATTGTGTAATTGCACATGAAGGGAAGTTAAGAAAATCAGGCGATAAATTTTATACGCATCCTTTATCTGTTGCTTTTATAGTATTAGAAGAGATACCATTGGATGATATTTCAGTAGCGGCTGCATTATTGCATAATGTTCTTGATGAGAGTGATATTTATACTTATGAAGACATTAAATATTCTTTTGGGACAACAATTGCTCAAATAGTTGAAGGTGCAAATAAAATTAAATTTGTTGAAAGTCAGGATATTGAGCGGCAAGATCAAATGGATAATTATAGAAAATTGTTGTTATCTTTATTTACTGATATAAGAATTATACTTATTAAACTTGCAGATAAGTTACATAATATGCGTACTTTACAATATGTTTCTCCAGAATCACAGATTAGACGGGCTACTGAAACATTAGCAATTTATGCACCTTTTGCAAATAGATTTGGATTAAGAAATATAACATTTGAGTTAGAAGATTTGGCTTTTAAATATTTAAATCCAACAGAATACGAGCATATTGCTAATACGATAAAAGGAACTCATAAGGAACGTGAACTATATGTTGATAAATTTAAGCAACCTGTTATAAAAATGCTTGCAGAGGAAGGAGTATTAAAAATACATAATATTTCATATGAGATTTCAGGTCGTGCTAAACATCTTTATTCCATTTATAATAAAACAATTGCTAGACAAAAAAAAGTTGAAGATATATATGATATATTTGCTATAAGAATAATTTTAGATACAGACAATCCTTTATTTTGCTTTTATGTTTATGGAATTATTGCTAGTTATTATAAGCCTATTCCTGATACTTTTAAAGATTATATTTCAAATCCTAAGCCAAATGGATACCAGTCATTACATACTGCTGTTGCAGGTCCTGATAATAAGATTGTAGAAGTTCAAATTAGGACTTTACAGATGCATAAAGCTGCAGAAGTAGGTGTTGCTGCTCATTTTAGATATAAATCTGGCATTTCAAGTTCTGAATCTATTTTTGATGATAGTAATTTACAAGCATGGTTTGATGATGTTAGGAGTATTTTTGATAGTATTGGGAATGAAAGTTCTGCAAAATTATATCAAATAGTTTCAAATAATATGTTAAGAGATACTATTTATGTATTTACGCCTAAAGATGAGTTTAAAAAATTACCTAAGGGAGCTACAGTTCTTGATTTTGCCTTTAATATACATTCTGAGATTGGTTTTTCTGCTATAGGTGCAAAAGTGAATGGAAAACTTTGTTCTATAAATCATGTTTTATTAAGTGGCGATAAAGTTGAAGTAATTACTTCGAAAAAACAGAAGCCTAGTCCTGAATGGATTGATTTTGTGATTACTCCTAGGGCAAGCAGTAAATTAATTTCATACTTTAATAATATTGAAAAAGATAAAATTAACAAGGGAAAATTGCTTTGGGAACAAAAAAATACTGAATATGGTTTTGTTTTTTCTGATATGGAATTTAATGCTATTTTAATGGAATTTAATTTTGAAAAAGCTAATGATTTTTATAAAGCAATTGCTTCGGAAGCTATAGATATAGAAAAAGTATATAAATTTATAATGTTGAAGATTAATAATATAGGTAAAAAAACTAGATTGTTTAAGGATAATAAGAACAAGGTAATAAAGAATAAATATTATGATTTTAACAAAGATAAGATAGTTTTTGCACCTTGTTGTAAACCACTTCCTGATGAAGATATTTTTGCATTATTAAATGAAAATAATGAAATTATTGTTCATTCTAAGATGTGTCGTAAGTATAGAAAAATATTACAAACAAATTCGGATATTATTTTAAATATAGAATGGAAACAACTGTCAGATATTCCTATTCCTATAAGGTTGCATATTGTAGCTACTGACAGTGATATTTTAATGCAACAACTTATTTCTATATTTATAAGATACGAAGGAATAAAAATTAAAAATATTTCACAAGATTCTAATAATTCTATTTTGTATATTGATTTTAATTTTGATATAAACAATAAGATTTCATATAAAAATATAATTGAAGAAATAGAATGTATTGAGAATGTTAATTCTGTTGAAAGAATATTTTAGTTTATTATTTATTATTACATAGATTACTATTATTAAATACATAATTATTAAAAAATATTATAAAAATTTAATTAGGATATTTTAAATGTTTATTTTTAATTTATATTTAAACTTTTTTAAATTAAAAAAGATAATTATTTACATCATATTGATATTGGGTGTTGTTTCTTGTGAATGTGTACCTATTATTAATACTAATAAAGACATAATACCTACTCAATTTGGTTATATATCTTTTATAAACATTCGAGACATTGATATTCCTATATCTGTGAAAAGCAATTCACTAATTATTGCAAACAACATAGATTATTGTAATAAGGATAGTATATATACGTTCCAGTCTTATAAATTTAGTATTGGATTTTCCAATATTATTATTTCTGAATATTATATAGATACTTTTAAGCAGTTTTTTAAACCAATTTTATCTTTTTGTGTTGATATAGAATTAGATAAAAGATATTCTGCTATTATTTATAATGATAGCACATTAAATAGTTGTATTTTTTTATGTGATTCTTTAGATTTATTTGATGATATGTTTGCAAAAATTAGGTTTATAAATTTAAGCAATGAAGATATATATATATATATGAATAATGAGTTAAATTTTACTTGTGAGAAATATGGATATACTAAGTTATTTTCAGCAAATGATTTATTAAATAATAATGCAATTATAAAAGATATTAGGGATAAAAGTCTATTATTAATTAATAATAATAAGTTTATTTTTAAAGATAATAGTGTTTATAATATCATATATAAAGGGGATGATTCTATTTATTTATCTAAATATGATTATTAATAATATTATAAATAATTATAATATTTATAATATTTTTATTATATTATAATATTATTTTAATTATTATTACTTACTATTAAGGTTTAAAATATTTTATATTATTTAACGTAATAATAATGTAAAAAAATTCTAAAAACAATATAATTATTAATATTTTTTTATTAATATTGTAAGATCATAATTTGAATATTTAATATAAAGATAGAAAAAATCAAAAAAAATAGAAAATTTAATATTTTATAAAAAATAAATTAATCATTAAACTAAAAAGATAGGAGTTATAATGTATTTTAAAAAATTTTTATTACTTGCAGCTATTATTACTTGTTTTTATTCTAATTTAGCTAAGAGTGATATAAAAATATTGGAATTACAAACTAAAGAAGGGACACAATTAGTGCAAGTTAAAGAGGATAATAATGTCTTTTTACCACAGGAGACAATTTTAAGTCTTGGAGGTAAAGACTATTTAAGAGAACGTTATATTCACAATCTTTCTAAAATAGAAAAGGGCGATAAAAGATTTATTAATATTAGTGATGGTAACAGTTTAGACAATACAACTGATATTGAAAAACTATGTCGTAATTTTATTTATAATAATAGGGCTAAATTAAATATTGATATTAATAATTTAGTTTTAAGACGTGCTGAATTTGCGGGGAATAGATGGTATGTATTTTTTGACCAAGTTTATAATGGAATTCTTGTAAAAACTGCAGGAGTACGTTTTACAATTGCTAAAAATGGAAATATTCAAACATTTAAGGCTACATATTTTGATGATATTACTTTAAATAAAGCAAATTTAAAATATACTATTAGTACATTAGAGGCAGAGACTGCTATAAGTATTGGACTTCCAAGACCTAATGAGACTTATACTTTTAAAAAGATGAATGATGGCAAAATGGTTATAGTACCTTATTTATTAAATGGTGCTTATACTTATAGAATTGCTTATGAATATGAAATTGAAAACACAACAGAGTTTTATACTGCTTTAGTTGATGCGAATAGTGGTTCTTTGTTGCAAAGAATAAATCATACGTTAGAATTTGTTGTCAAAGGGGATGTATATGGTGCTAATCCTAAGGATGCTTTAGAAGAAAAGAATATATCAAATTTAAAAGTTAATGTGAATGATGTTGAGTATATAAGTGATAGGAAAGGTAATATTGATTTTTCTACAAATTTAGTTGGTGCTAATTATAGTACTAAACTTGAAGGTAAATTTGCAAAGATGTATACTACAGATGAATTAAATAAATCTGATGGAGTTATAAAAAAAGAATATAAGTTTAATGGAGTTATTGGAGATGATGGTATTTATATGCAAGGGAAAACATCAAATTTTGATGAAATTGTTAGAACACTTTATTATCATACAAATTTAGCTCATGATTACATTGCAAATTTAGATGGCTCTTTTAATAATTACTTAACTAAATTTCCTTGTGTTGTTGAGTTATTAAAAGAGGAAGATATTGATAAATTTGGTAGTAAAATAGTATTTAATGCTTATTCAAGTGGTGATAAATCTATTTCTTTTTATTCAGCAAATCATAATAAGGTATTGATTGGTCGACACCCTTCAGTTTTATATCATGAGTATGGACATTCTGTTAATTATGTTTTATATCGTGATTGGGGTGAAAATGGGAGGATGATAAGTAGAACTTGTAATGAAGCTTTGGCGGATATTACTTCTGCTTTTATACTTGATGAATCAAATATATTTAAAAATTGTGTAGCAGATGGTTATGAGCAATTACTTACTACTTATAATTTAGTAAGGAATGTTGATAATAATTATAAGTATCCTGATTTCTTAATACATGAATGTCATTATGATAGTCAAATTTTAAGCGGGGCATTATGGGATTTACGTAAAGCTATTGGTTTAGAAGACACTGAATATTTTGTTCATTTTGCTAGACGTGAAACGCCTGATGGATTTACTTTAGATGCGGCACTATCTAATTGGTTTGAAGCTATAATTCTTGCTTCTGATCAAGGACTTGGAGAATTTGAGTATTTTGATGATATTTTAAATGCTTTTGACAAACATAATATTGGATTTAATTTATTAATGCAGACTCGTTTTGAACATAAAGAGCCGGCTGATAATAATAATTTAGTTGCAGTTCCAGTTGTTGCATGTATTCCCAATTCTTATGTTCCAACACAAGTTAGTGAAGTTTATTTAAATTATTATACTAATTGGGATAGTGAAGTTAAGTCTATATTACTTAATAATGATGGTATAAATTTCAGTGGAGAATTTCCTGCTCCTGAAAAACCAACACGTTATTATTATTATTTTACTATGAAAAATCCTTATAGCAATGAACTTGTTGCATCAAGAGAAAATTATATTCTCTTTGTTGGTTATGAAAAGTCTTATGAGAATTTATGTGAAGCTACTTCAGGTTGGGGTGTTGAAGAATTTGATAATACTATGCGTGGGTGGACTAATCAAGCTCCTAAATTTGTTTTTGTTACTGAACCTGAAATGATTTTAAGACCTAATGGTGATCATTCTACTGGTGCTGGTAAATGCTGGGAAACAGGTGCAGAAATGATTTCTGGAGGAGATTATAAAACTTTACAAGGTACTTCTATTTTAGTATCTCCAATTATTGCAATAAATGCTACTTATCCGGTACTTTCTTACTATTATTTCTTGTTAAATTCAAAGGTTTCAAGTGGTTCTTTGAAAGTAGAGATTAGTTTTGACGGAGGGGAAACTTGGGTTACTATGAAGGAATATTCAAAAGCAGTTGTATTTCCTAAAGGATGGAATTGGCAACGTGATTACATACATCTTGATAAATTTACAGGTGGTACAAACTTATATGATAATATGAAAATTAGATTTGTTGCTTTTGGTAATGCGAATAATGGATATTTTACTGCTTTAATTGATGATATTAGAATCTTTAATACTTCGGTTCCTGGTAGTATTAATGTAGAGGAATATAACAATAGTATTTCTATTATTCCAAATCCTGCTAATTCAGATATTTTATTAGATTTTAATGTTCAACTTAGTGATCCTGATATTAGTATTTTTGATGCATTAGGAAATAAAATTTACAATATTAATATGTTAGGTGAGTTTAAAGTTTGTCCGTTAGATATAAGAAATTTTGTACAGGGAATTTACTTTTTAAAAGTTATTTCTAATGGTAAAACTTATACTTCTACATTAAATGTTGTTAAATAGAGTTAATTAAAATTTTTAAGTACTTTAATAATGGCATTTGAATGGATAGATTTTCAAATGCCATTATTTTAATTATAATTTTTTGATAAAAATAAATATCATATTTTGACTATGAATACTTTTAATCAAGACAATAATTTTCTGGCTATAGATGAAAAATATTCAAACTATAATGATTCTAAAATTGTGATATTGCCTGTTCCGTATGAGCATACTGTTAGTTATGGTAATGGAGCAGCTTATGGACCAGAAGAAATTATAAAAGCTAGTGCTTATGTTGAATTTTACGATGATGAATTTAACAATGAACTTTGTTTTGACAAGGGAATTGCAACTTTACTACCTGTTAATTTAGAGAATTGTTATGACAATATAATGATTGATAAAGTAACGAATTTAGTAACGAAATTAATTAATGACGGTAAGTTTGTTGTTACTCTTGGAGGAGAGCATACTATTTCTACTGCTCCTATAAAAGCACATTTTAATATATATAAAAATTTATCAGTGTTACATTTTGATGCTCATTCTGATTTAAGAGATGAATATCAAGGGAATAAATATTCTCATGCTAGTTTTGCTGCAAGAGTATGTGAATTTCTTCCTAATAATAAATTAACGCAAGTTGGTATTAGAGCGCAATGTATAGATGAAGCTAAGTTTATAAAAGATAATAATATAAATACTTTTTATTCTTCTGGGATTAAACGTGGTATTTATGGTGTTGATTGGATACAAAAAGTTGTTGATACTTTAACAGATCATATTTATATTACTTTTGATGTTGATTTTTTTGATGCGTCTATAATGCCGGCGACGGGGACACCTGAACCTGATGGGTTTTCTTATAACGATGCATTAAATATATTTAGGGGGATTAGAAATAGTGGGAAAAAAATAGTTGGTTTTGATATTGTAGAACTAGCGCCAATAAAAGATTTATCGCATCCGAATTTCCTAACAGCAAGATTAGTTTATAAATTATTAAATATGGCATTAGTTTAATAATTTTATTTTATTAATAATAATTAATTATTAATATTGAAAAAAAATAATAAAAAAGCTCTCAAAGAGAGCTTTTTTATTATTAACATAAAATCAATTAATTAAATAATTTATTCAATTATAAGATCTAGACATAATCCCTGTAATTCACGGACAAGCACATTAAATGATTCAGGTATATTAGAAATAGGCATATTTTCACCTTTTACAATTGCTTCATACATTTTTGCTCTACCTTGAACATCGTCAGATTTTTGAGTAATCATTTCTTTTAATATATGTGATGCACCATAAGCTTCAAGTGCCCATACTTCCATTTCGCCAAGTCTTTGACCACCGAATTGAGCTTTTCCTCCTAATGGTTGTTGAGTAATTAGAGAATAAGGACCTATTGAACGTGCATGTATTTTATCTTCAACTAAGTGAGATAATTTTAACATATATATAATTCCTACTGTTATTTTTTCATCAAATTTTTCACCGGTACGTCCATCATATAAATCTATTTTTCCATCAACAGGTAATCCTGCTTTATCCAAGAATTCACTTACTTGTTGCCAAGTAGCACCATCAAATATAGGAGTAGCGAAATGAACGTCTAATTTTTTCCCTGCCCATCCTAATGCAGTTTCATATAATTGACCTAGGTTCATACGCGAAGGTACACCTAATGGATTAAGTATAATTTCAACAGGTCTTCCATCGGCCATAAATGGCATATCTTCTCTACGAACTATTTTTGATACTATACCTTTATTTCCATGTCGCCCTGCCATTTTATCACCTACTTGAAGTTTACGTTTTTTAGCAAGATAAACTTTTGCCATTTGGAGAATCCCGGGTTGTAGTTCATTTTCTGCTGTAATTCTATTTAATTTTGCTTTATATTCTGCTTTTAGATCATTATAATAATAACGGAAGTTAGCAATTGTTTTATTAATAATTTCATTTTTATCTTTATTATTAATATAATTTTCATTTAATGGTAATAAATCTATGTTTAGCAAACCACTTTCATATTTTTCCATTATATTTTTAGTAGTTATAGTTACGCCACTTTTGAATAAAATAATACAATTTGTAAGTTTTATACCTATTGAAACTTCATTATCTAGTAGATTTGCAAATTTTCTAATAAATTCTTGTTTTGCTTCACTTAAGACTTTTCTTTCTTCTTTTATTATTATATCTTGTTTTACTTTTTCTTCTTGTTTTATTTCTTTTTCTGATTTTATAAAACGTCTTGAAAATAGTTTTGTATTAATAATAGTACCTTTAATTCCAGGTGTTGCTTTTAAAGAAACATCTTTTACATCACCTGCTTTATCGCCAAATATAGCTCGTAATAATTTTTCTTCTGGAGTAGGATCGGTTTCTCTTTTTGGAGTTATTTTGCCAATAATTATATCACCTTCTTGTATTTTAGTACCTACACATATAATTCCATTTTCATCTAAATATTTTGTTGCATCTTCTGATACATTTGGGATTTCTCGTGTAAATTCTTCTTCACCACGTTTTGTATCTCTAACTTGTAAAGTAAATTCTTCTATATGAACTGAAGTAAATACATCTCGTGCTACTAGTTGTTCTGAAACGATTATTGCATCTTCAAAATTATATCCACGCCAAGGCATAAATGCAACAAATATATTACGTCCTAGTGCTAATTCACCTTTGTCAGTAGAAGAATTATCTATAATAGGTTGTCCTTTTATTATTCGTTCGCCTTCTCTAACTATTGGACGTTGATTTATACAAGTATCTTGGTTTGTTCTAAAAAATTTTACAAGGTCATATTCTTTTTTGGGTTGAAAATCAAAGTTTGTAATTTTTTCAATTTCGCTACGTTCGTCATCATAAGTAACAATTATTTTTGTTGATGATACATAATCAACTACACCATTATATTCGGCAGTTACTATAGCTCTTGCATCTTTTGCTATACGTGCTTCCATACCTGTACCTACTATAGGTGCTGTTGCTCTTATAAGTGGGACGGCTTGACGTTGCATATTAGAACCCATTAGAGCACGGTTAGCATCATCGTGTTCTAAGAAGGGGATTAGAGCTGCAGCTGCGCTTGTTATATGATCTGTTGATACATCCATATATTGTATTTCTTCTGGTGCAACAACGATAAAATTGCCTTGATAACGAGCTTTTATTTTATTACCTATTATTTTTCCTTTTTCGTCTATTGGTGTTGAAGCTGGACAAGTAACATAATTATCTTCTACTTCAGCAGTCATATATTCTATTTCATCTGTAAGATAAGTATCTTCTACTTTTCTATAAGCAGTTTCTATGAAACCTAATTCATTTATTCTTGCATGCAAAGCTAATGATGAAATAAGACCAATATTTGGACCTTCAGGAGTTTCGATTGGGCATAAGCGACCATAATGTGTATAATGAACGTCACGTACTTCAAACCCTGCTCTTTCTCGAGTTAATCCACCAGGGCCTAAGGCAGAAGTTCTTCGTTTATGAGTAAGTTCTGCTAGTGGATTTGTTTGATCCATAAATTGTGAAAGTTGGCTTGTTCCAAAGAATTGATTTATTACTGAACTTATTGTTCTTGCATTAACTAATTCTGTTGGGGTTGTATTAACATCATCTTTTGTTCCTAAACGTTCTTTGATTGTACGGGTCATACGTGCCAATCCGATATTTATTTGTGTTGTCAATTGTTCACCTACTGTACGTATACGTCTATTTCCTAAGTGGTCTATATCATCGCCCGTTAATTTTTCAGAATGTAATTTTATAAGATGTTTTATTACAGCTACTATATCTTCAATAGTAAGAGTGTTAGTAGTGGGGATATCTGTACCTAGTTCTTTAAATATATCGCCTAATCTTTCATTTATTCTATGTCGTCCTACTGTACCTAGATCATATTTTTTAGAATTAAAGAATAATTTATCTAACAAGTTCCAAGCTGTTTCCATATCAGGGGCTTCACTAGTTCTCAATTGTCTATATACCATTTCTAGGGCTTCCATTCTATTACGTGTTACATCTTTTGCAATTGTTTTTGCAATAATGGGTTCTTCGTTAGGATCTGAATATTTAAATAATTTTAATAATGGTACGTGTGTTGTTTTTAAGGTTTTATATAGATCTTCTGTAATAAACATATCTCGATTTGCAATAATTTCGCCTGTTGTGAGGTCAACTACATCTGCTGCTAGACGACGTCCTAAATATGTTTCATCCATTTCGTCAGCAGACACGCTAATTGCAAGATCAAATAGCTTTAGTAAATCATCATCTGATGAAAAACCTAATGCTCTTAATAATGTTGTTACAGGGAATTTCTTTTTTCTATCTATATATGCATACATAATATCATGGATATCTGTTGTAAATTCTATCCATGAACCACGGAATGGTATTATTCTTGCGGAATATATACGTGTTCCATTTGTGTGAAATGTGTCATCAAAAAATACACCGGGGGAACGATGGATTTGATTTACTATAACTCGTTCTGCACCGTTTATAATAAAAGTTCCACGTTCGGTCATTATAGGTATTGAACCTAAGTATACTTCTTGTTCTATTGTTTCTATGTATTCTTCTGAATCTTTATCGTTTTTACTGGACAAACGCAATAATGCTTTCAAAGGTTTAGCGTAAGTAAGTTCTCGTTCGCGACATTGTTCTTCTGTTAATTTTGGTTTTTCGGTTAAATATTCTATAAACTCAAGTTGATATATGCCGGAAGAATCGACCACAGGGAAATTTGTTAAGAAAGCAGATTGTAATCCCATATTCTTTCTTTCAGAAGGGTTTATATCTTCTTGCAAAAAATCTTTAAACGATTTTAGTTGTATATCTAATAAATCAGGATAATGTGCTTTTTTATCTGAACGTGAGAAAGTTATACGTGGTCTAAGACGTATTAAATTCTCTTCATTTTCGAGTATACGTAATCCTGTTTTATTATTACTTTTATATTCATTAAACATTTGGAGCGTACTTGAAGTTTTATCTAAACTTTCTTCTATTTGAGATGGTATTTCACTCATTGCTTGTCCTTTGTTTTGTGAAAATATTTTTAGATTATTTTATTTTATTATTATTTCAATAATCAATAATTCAAACAATAACATTAGCAACGCAAAATAAGAAGTATTAGTTTTTTTATAAAATAAAGAATTACGATTAGTTAAGGATTGATATTTTAAATATAATTAATTTAACTATTAAAATTAATTATATTTAATTCTTTGTTACATCATAATTCTTATATTTATACTTAATGACTTTTTTTTATGATTTAGCTATTATCGTCTAAATTTAATTTTAAAGTTTTTATTATTGAAATAATATAAATTTAAATTATTATAGTTATTTGCACGGGCAGTAGGAATCGAACCCACAACCTACGGTTTTGGAGACCGTCACTCTACCAGTTGAGCTATACCCGTATACTATTTTATATATAAATACTAAATATATTAATTGTCAATTAATATATTTAGTATTTATAATATTTAGCATTTATAATAGAGCTATAAGAGACATAATTTATATAATAATTATTATTATATAAATATTATTTTTATTTTGTAGTTCATAGTTCTATTATAATTTTATAAAATTAAAGTTATTTTAGAGTAACTTTAGCACCAGCAGCTTCAAGTTTTTTCTTAAGTTCTTCTGATTCTTCTTTTGTGCAACCTTCTTTTATATTTTTTGGAGCACTTTCAACTAAGTCTTTTGCTTCTTTCAAACCAAGTCCGGTTATTTCACGAACTACTTTTATAACATTTAATTTACTTGCACCAACTTCTGTTAATTCTACATCGAAGTCAGTTTTTTCTTCTACAGCTTCTGCAGCTGCAGCAGGTGCAGCTGCGCCTACCATTACTGGTGCAGCAGCAGTTACGCCGAATTTTTCTTCCATTAATTTTTTTAACTCTGCAGCTTCTGCGAGTGTCAAATTTGATATTTCTTCTAACAATTTTTCTATGTTAGCAGCCATTTTTATACCTATGAATTAATTTTAAGATTTCTAAAAATATTTTTAATAAATTTTGTTTTTGAGTAACTATATTATTACTATGTTACTACGCTGCTTTTTTCTTTGCCACTTCTTCAATAAGAGAAGCTAAATCTCTTATTACAGCGTTTATTGAACCAACGATGCCAGATGCAGGTGATTGTAATGAACCTAATATTCCTGCCATTAAATCTGTACGTGATGGTAACGATGCAACTAAATTTAGTTGTTTACCGTCATATAACTGACCTTCTATTAGTGCTGCTTTTAGATTAAGTGTTCCTGTTTTATCAAAAACTTTTTTAATTATTTTTGCAGGAGCAGTAGCATCATCATCAGCTAGAATTATAGCTGTTTGACCGACTAATTTTTCGGCCGGTACTTCTATTCCTATTTCTTTTAAAGCCAATAGAATTAAAGTATTTTTTGAAACTAACATACGTGCAGATATGTTTTTAAATTCTTTACGTATTTCGTTTGTTTCTTTTGATGCTATTTTAGCAAAATCTACAAAATAGATGCCTTGAACATCTTTTAACACTTCTACTAAGCCAGAAACTATTGCTTTTTTTTGTTCTTTATTAGCCATAATACTGAATTTATGTAGATTTTATATTATTTATCAGTTATAATAGAAGCTACTGATAAATGAGTGCGTAACACGAACTACAAATATAAGTTTTTTCTTTTTAAAATACAAATATAATATTATTTTTTTGTTGAAAAGTAAAAAAGGTATTATTTCTTTTCTAACAAGAGTTAAATACTTTGTATTAATTATTAATATTAAAATATTAGCAAATTATTTATTTTAATAAGTTTAATTTAAAAATATAAAAAATAAATACAAGTGCTTTACTTATATTTATTTTTCATATTAATATTTTATTATATTTATCTAAATTATTGTATATTATATTTATCTTAAATTATTGTATTTATCCGAGGTATGCTTTTAGCGTTTTACTTCTTGATGTAATACGTAATCTACGGAGTGCTTTTTCTTTTATTTGTCTTACGCGTTCTCTAGTTAAATTAAATTTTTCACCTATTTCTTCTAGTGTTAATACGGAGCCTTCTAGTCCATAGAAAAGTTTTATTACTTCTGCTTCTCTAGGAGTGAGTGTATTGAGTACTTGTTTTACTTCTATTTTTAAAGATTCATATATTAGTTCTGAATCTGGAGAAGGTTGCATTTCATTTGGTAGTACATCTAGCAATCTATTATCTTCACCTTGTACAAAAGGTGCATCGACCGACAAGTGACGTCCTGATATTTTTATTGTATCTACTATATCTGATATAGTCATGTTCAATTGTTCTGCTAATTCGGTCACTGTTGGTTCACGTTCATATTCTTGTTCTAGGCGGCTAAATTCTTTTCCTATTTTATTTAGGGCACCAACTCTATTAAGAGGAAGTCTAACTATTCTTGATTGTTCGGCTAAAGCTTGTAATATTGATTGTCTTATCCACCATACTGCGTATGATATAAATTTAAAACCTAGTGTTTCGTCAAATCTATTAGCTGCTTTTATTAATCCCAAATTCCCTTCATTTATAAGGTCACCTAATGTAAGACCTTGGTTTTGATATTGCTTAGCAACTGATACAACAAAACGTAAGTTTGCTTTGACTAACCTTTCTAATGCTAAAGTTGCTTCTTGACCACCATTCTTTATTTTTTTAGCAAGTTCTATTTCTTCTTCGGGAGTTAATAATTCTACTTTTCCTATTTCTTGTAGATATTTATCAAGTGATTGACTTTCGCGATTGGTATATTGTTTTGTTATTCTCATTTTTTACTTCAAAAAATTAAAAAGGTTAAACAATTAAAATTGAATTAAGAAACTATATTATTTATATTATTTTTATTAATTATAATAAATTATAATAATATATTAATATAGTTTTTTTATATTTGTAATTATAATTTTTAATAACGAATTAAAAATTATATTATTTTACATTTTGTTTTAATTTGTTTTTAAATTATATTTAATATCTATAAGATATACAAAAATTATAAAAATTATTATTAATATGTTTTATTTTTGTTGTATAGATACTAAAAAACAAATATAATAAAAAATATAGTAATATAAAAAAAAATGTAAAAAATCTTTTTTTTATTTAATTTCACATTACATATAATAAAAGCAAATTATTTTAATTATTTATAACTTAATATATAAATTTAAGGATTTATTTATAATAAAATTAAAAATATTTTAAATAAGTTTAATAACTGATAAAAATTATAAGATTATAGACAATAAAAAATATAAAAAGGGAAATATATGATAGCTAAAATTAAACTTGTTGAGGTAAAATCTGATTTAGGTGGGCGGATTGCGGGAGCTAGTTTAGGTATTGATGCAATAAGAATTGCATCTTATTATAATCCGAATAATTTTGGATTTTTTAGACGATTTGAAAACGAATGTTATGCGAGAATAAATGCAGACAATCAATTATTTAATCGTCCGAACAAGCATATATATTGTAAAAAGATAGAAGAAATCATAAATATATATAAGCAGACTGCGGAAGCAGTTGAGGAAGGGATGAAAAATTGTGATTTTACTTTAGTTATAGCTGGCGACCATAGTTCTGCAGGTGGGACTATAGCAGGGATGAAGCAGGCGTATCCAGATAAGCGGTTAGGGGTTATTTGGATTGATGCGCATGCGGATGTTCATACTCCTTATACGTCTGATACTGGTAATATGCATGGAATGGCATTAGCAACGGCAATAGATGATAATAATTTAGAATGTAGATTTAACGATGTTGATAATGAAACGGCGGAATTATGGGAAGAAATAAAAAATGTTGGGGGGACTAAAAAGAAAGTAGATTTTTCTGATGTTGTTTATGTTAGTTTACGTGATTATGAAATAGCCGAAGATACTTTAATAAAGAAATACAATACAAAAGTAATTAGAACTTTTGATTTACGTATGCTTGGGGCAAAGGAGACAGCGCATTCTATAATAAATTATTTATCAAAATGTGATATTATTTATGTTTCTTTTGATGTTGATAGTATGGACACTTCCGTATCTATGGGGACTGGAACGCCTGTTTCAGACGGTATTTTTGTTCAAGAAGCGAAAGAATTGTTAAGGATACTTGCTAGTTATGATAAAGTAAGGTGTATAGAATTTGCAGAGATTAAT
This sequence comes from uncultured Hyphomicrobiales bacterium, assembly GCA_964472015.1. GTDB lineage: Bacteria > Bacteroidota > Ignavibacteria > Kapaibacteriales > UBA2268 > JAAYTD01. Next base: position 121,101 of record CAYYIP010000004.1, read on the forward strand.
CCTATTTTAGATGTTGGTAATAAAATGGCGGAAGTTGTTTTTAATGTATTATCAGTTATTTGTAGAACGGTTGATTTATGTTTTGCATAAATAGCTAAATAAGATAATATCAAAATTAATAACGTATATAAAAAAAATAATAACAGTATATAAAAAGTATATAAAAAGTATATAAAATTAATAATATATTATAAAATAGTATATATAAATATAATAAATATAAATCAAAAATTTAATTTAATTTTATAGAAAATATAATATTAAATAAAATACAAAAAAATTAAAATTATAATTTATTATTATAAAAATATTTAAATTATATTAATTGTAAAATATTTCTTTTATTGACGGGAGGTGAAAATTATGGATAAGTATAAAATTAATTATAGTCTTAAAGTTATTTATATAATAGCTATAATTTTTATATTATCTGGATGTGGTACGGGGATACTTTTTAAGGAAGTTAATTCTGACGAAAAGATTTTAGTTGTTGTTATGCCTTTTAAAGAAGATAACTATAATTGTAATATGGACATAGAGAGTATATTATTAAGGAAAAATTATGATATATATAATGGTAAATTATTAATAGATGAGTGTTGTTTATCACTTAAAAAATCGGTTGATAGTATTTCCATTAGTGAATTTGTAGATTTTGCATCATCAAGGTATATAGATAAAATTATTTTTGGTATTGTAAAATATGAATGGTTGGAGGGAGTTTATTCTAAGCCTGGAATTGAATTAGAAAGAGATAAATTAGTTGAAGGTAATTATGCTATATTAAATTGTGATTGGGTTGATTTAAAAACGAAAAAAGTTGAAAAAATAGTTTCTAATTATAGAATCAAAAAAGTCCCTCTTGGGATGCCGGATAACATTTATGTTTCGCCATCTTTTTAATTATATTTTTAGGATTATTTATTTTTAGTTAGAAAATATTTTTTATATTTTTTTATAATTATTATGTGAATTTGTTTTTTTGTTATTATATTAATTATTCTATAAAAGATATAATTGTTAAAAAATATTTTTTATAATTAAAAATTATTCAGTAAAGGTATAGATGGAAATAGTATTTTTAAATATTTAACTATATTTATATTTAATACTTAAACAAATATATATGTATATGATTAGTACATATATATATGTAGAATTGTTTGTATTTTTTTTTAAACATTTACATATTTTTATTAAATTTGTATTCAAAATATAATTTTTTTGGATTTAATATTTTGCTTTTAAGAATAATAAAAAAGTATGTAATTTTCAATTTTAAAAATAAAAATAAAAATAATAAACAAGTAAAATAATAAGTAAAATTAAATATTAATAACATTAATTTATATAATAATTATACATATTATATTTATTTAATGAATATTTATTATTAGTTTTATTTGTATTAAATGTATAAAGTTAATAAAAATATACTTTTCTATTTACTTTTCACTATACATATTCGACATTATTATATTTTAATATAGATATAATAAATATATATAAATATGGTAAATATACCTAAATTATGTAAATATATTTAGATATATAAAAATAAATTTAGGTATAAAAAATTAAATAAGATTTTATTTTTGATAAACATTATAAATTTAAGGTCATATTTTTATAAAGTTAATCAAAATAAAAAGAAATATTGATTAATAAAATATATATTTAAAAATGTATTAATTTTTACTAAAATTTTTGGAGTACAAATTTATGCGTAAGCTAATTGTATTATTTTCCTTTATAGCGGTATTAGCGCCGGCATCCGTATTTGCAAGTATTTACGGTATATTGGCGGGGAAGGTAGTTGATGCTGAAGGTAAAGGGATAATAGGTGCAACTGTATTAATAGAGGGCACCACTCGTGGGACTAATGTTCGTGCAAGAGACGGTAGTTTCACAGTTTCCAATATTCAAGCGGGTAGTTATACTATAAAAGTACGTGCTGTTGGTAAAACGGAACATAGGGTAACTGTTAGAATTTCTGCTGACCAAACAACGAATATCAATGTTGTTTTAAGAGATGATGCTGTACAAATGGATACAGTAGTAGTTATTGGTACTAATCCTGGGGATGGTAAGGTTGACGTGAATCATATTGGTTCAGTTACTACTATGTCCGGTGATGAATTAACAAGGCAATCAGGTTCAAGTTTAGCTTCGGTTATTGGATTAAGTGCTGGTGTTTCATCTGATGGTGGTGGATTTGCTATTCGTGGTAGTCGTACAGAAGAAACTCAAATTAGGGTTGATGGATTAAGTGTTGGGAATCAGTTTACTGGTGGTTTTGGTGCAGGTGGTTCTACTTATTTTCCTATGGTTTCTACTTATGCAACAGAAGAAGTACAAGTCATTACTGGTAACTTTGCAGCTGAGTATGGAGAAGCACAAGGTGGTGTTGTAAATACTGTTGTAAAACAAGGTCGTACTGATAGATATGAAGGGCATCTTTATTGGCAAACAGATGTTGGTGCTTTATATGGTTCGCAAGCAGATGGTGTTGCAATAAGAAAAGTTGGGAATGAATTTAAAATTTTCAATTCTGGGGATGGGCTTGATTTACTAAGTGCTAATTATTTTGATGTAGATTTTGGTTTTGGTGGACCATTAAAATTTGTTAATGATAAATCTACTTTTTATATTACGGGTAATTATAGAAATTCTGATTATTCAATGGGATATGATATAAAAGATCCTTGGGGAAATTCACTAGTTCGTTTACCAAATGATGGATTCTGGCGCAAAAATTTACAAGCAAGATTACGTTTTGGTATTACTAATGATATAAGTCTTGTTCTTGGAGGTCAATATGGTATTTCTAGTTCTGAAAATGCTTCTACAGGTTGGATGTATAGTAATGAAATAGGGGTACCCTCACTTGATGAGAATGGGAATATTTCTCCTTTTGGAACACCTACATCTAACGGTATTGAGCAACGTATAGCAAAAAACAGTGTTACAAATAAATTTGTAACTAATATTATGGCTAGATTAAATCATACATTAAGTGATAGAAGTTTCTATGAAATAACAGTATCTAATACTTCTAACAATGATGAAACAGGTAGACGTGTTGGTGCGGATGCGCCTAACTTTTTAACTGGTTTTAAAATAATGGAAGCTACTGATAATTGGATAGTTGATGGTGGTACATTTAAAGAAGCCATTGACAATCAAGGTAAAGTAAGTGGTGATAAAATAATTGATTGGGCTGCCCCGATTAATTATAGTGGATTATCTAAAGATGGATATTGTAATTCTACATGGTTAGGTATTAATCCGCTTACAGGATATTATGAAGGTCAAATTTATAGACAGAGTACTATGAATCCTTGGGGAATTACTGGTAGAGCATTTTCTGGAGGGGCTAGTGGTTTTGATTTTAGATATGGTAGTTATTGGCAAGTTGATGGTAATTATAATTTATTTAATGTAAAGACTGCTAATTTTACTCATAATTTTAAAGCCGGATTTGAAGCTAATTTTTCTACTTTACATAGACATTACAATGGTAATCCAGCTATTGGTAATCCTGTTTATGATATTTATACTGATAAATGGGGTGGTAATATTTATGCAGATAGTCTAAAAGAATATAATAAAACAAGTAAGCCTATGACACAGATGAAAATAGGTGCTTATATTCAAGATCAAATCATTTATAAAGGGATAGTATTTAATCCAGGATTAAGAATAGACATTCTTGATCCACAATCTAAATATAGAGTAGTTGCTTCTGAAAAACCGCAATTTATACCTATTTCATCGGATACGGGATTTGCTGATGCTTCAATTAAGTATCAAATTAGTCCAAGAATTAGTATTAACTATCCTATTACAGAGATGTCGTATATTTCTATTTCTTATGGCTTATTCTTTCAGAGTCCTATGCAACAGTATATGTATGATAGATTTAATGCTGAAACTATTGCAGGGTCTATGGCTCTTTTGGGTGATCCTAATATGGATGCGCAACAAACAAACCAATATCAAGTTAGCTATAAAAATCAATTATCTAGTGAATTTGCACTTGGTATAACTGCTTATTATAAAGATGTTTATAATCAATTAGGTGTACAACAAGTACTTACTGCACCAGATGCTTATTTCCAATATGCAGTTTCTGAATATGGTACTTCGAAAGGATTTGAAGTTGAACTTAACAAATTTTTGACTAATAATTTTACTTTTAATATTAATTATGCATTAGCATATAACAATGTTACTTCTAGTGGTGTTACTAGTAATACGAGTGTATTAGAAGATCCATATTCTAGAAAGTTAACTTTCCCATTAGCACCTTATCCTGCATCAAGTGATATTAGGCATCAAGTAAAAGGTAGTATTAGTTTCCAATGGCGTAGAGACGAAGGTCCTACTCTTGCTGGGTTAAAAATATTACAAAATGCTTTACTTACTCTTACTCCATATTGGCGTACGGGTGTACCGTATACACGTCAAAGTATTTCAGGGCAGGCTATAAGTGAGCGTAACGTATATCGCGGTCCTAATTATTGGAACGTTGATGCTAAAATTGAGAAAGCATTTTTCTTAAGAGATTGGTTCGGTGAAAGTTTTGGCAATGCAAGACTTGCTTTTTTTGCTAATATTTATAACATATTTAATCTTAGAGGACCAGTTGGTTTTTATACAACTACTGGAGATCCTGATGATAATGGTGTATCTTTGAATCACGTTAGAATTGGTGATTTCTTGTATACGCCTTATTATGAAAAAGCTAATTATTCTAATGCTTCGTCTTTTTCGGTGGATCAATATGATATTTATGGAAATAGACTTTATAGTAAAGATGCAGATTTTGATAAAAATGGCATAGTTACTCAAGAAGAAAAATATCAAAGTTATTTAAATTATGTAGAAATGGGAATTTCTGCTCGTGGTAATTATCAAACTCCAATTCGTGTTGCAGTTGGTATATTATTAACATTTTAATTAATATAAATTAATTTATAAGGAATAAAAAATGACTAAAACAAAAATTATAATATCATTATTGTTATTTTTCTTAATGGGGACTACTATTGTATTTGCAGATATTGCGCCTGAGTTTAAGAAAAACAATAATGAATTACAAAGAAAGATATACGGCTTTTATGATCTTCAAAGAAATACTGTTAGTAATATAGAATTTGCAATAACTAACACCGGTATATTATTTTATGATCAAGAAAAGAGTCGTGGTACTGGTATTTGGCCACGTGGTTCTGTTAATTACTATATTTTCGGTGGTGGTATTTGGGTTGGTGCTCAAAAGAGAAAATATTTAAAAGACGAGAATGGTAATTATATAGATACTGTTTACACAGATAGTATTGTTAGTTGGGATAGAACAAAGCCTGAAATAGTTAATGGTGATACTATTGGTTTTGCTACTAAAACTGAATACATACAAAAGACAACGCGTAAATATGAGAATCAAATTATAATGGAATTAACTTATAATCCTCGTGATGCTCAAACTTTTATGGTGCCGGGACGTATAGAAGATGGAACGGGTGCTCAAACTACTGATGTTGATAAATATAGAATTTTCTTCTCTATTGATTACAATACTGGTGATGGGACGCCGCTATTAGAAGAGAGTGCTCCTATTTGGCCTATATGGGATTCTAGTGATGACGAAGCTGATTCTTTAAAATATGATAGATATTTTGGTTGGTACATTCATGATGAATCAAAACGTAATACTGCTACTTATCCTAGAGGGCCTGCATTTATTTCAGGTGAAGATATTTTCTGTACATATAAAGATACTGATTTATCAGAATATACAGCATTTGGTGGTGCATCTACGCTTGTTTCAAAAGGGTATCCATTAAATGTTCAATATGAGCAGATGGTTTATTCCTGGGGATTTGGTGATTATAAAGATTTTATTTTTATAAAATATGAACAACAAAATTTAGGTCTTGATACTTTATGGAATATGTGGCTTGCGCCTGTGTTTGATGTGGATATTGCGTTTGCTAATAATCCTGCTGCAGGTGCGGGTAATGATAGATGTTCTTTCTATGGGATGGAAGGGATACAATATCCTGACAAACCTGATGTTGAAAAAGCTAAAAAGAACTTTGCTTATCAATTCTCTGATGGTGATAGAGGAGAGCAGGGACGTGGGTTTGGTTATGTAGGATTTGTATTTCTTGAATCGCCGGCTGTTATTCAAGATTCTTTAGATATTGACGAATATAGTAACAATGTGTTGAAAATTAAGACTGATTCGTCGGGTTTTGTTAGAAAGGATAAAAAATTCTATTATACAGAAGAGCAATTAGGGTTAGTAACTTATAGAAACTGGTCTATAGCAGATGATAAAAAAGAAGATTTTGAGATGTATCAATATATTTCTGGTGCAGTTACAGATGGTGATACGGGGCCAGGTGATAAACGTTATATGATGGCAACAGGGCCTTTCCATTTAAGACCGGGTGATACATCACGTACTGTTGTTGGTTTAGTACTTGCGGGCACGGGAAAAGGTGGCGATGCTGATGGTACTGATGAAGATCTAAAGGAACTTGTAAGAAAAGTAGATTTTGCTCAAACTGTTTACGACAATAATTTTAGAGCTCCGCAACCACCGTGGCGTTCAAACATTACTGAATGGAAACCACTTAATAATGGAATGGTTATAAAATGGGATGACAATGCAGAACTTTCGGAAGATAAGTATGAAAGCGGACTTGATTTCTTAGGATATAGAATATATAGAGCAAGACGTTCTAATCTCGATACTTTTAATGTAGATAATATTAGTCCTTCGACTAATTCTCCTGGTGGTAAAGGGCCTTTAGGATGGAAACAAGTTGCTGAATATTCTTTATCGTTACCATTTTTTAAATCAGCAATGCCTGGTTATGGAAGGCGAGTTGTAAAAGTTGGGAATATGCCGGAACAAAGTTTTTATGGGATTGATTCTTTAATGGCTATTGGACCTCGATGGGTAACGCCTGATTCACTTGATATTAATGCTATTAGAGTGATGAGAATTCCGGTTGGTGTTAATGTATATCCGCCGACGCTTTTAGCACAAGCTATTACAGAAAATAACCCTGGTTTGTGTCCTAGATTAGCAGCGAATGGTTTTTTTGATGATAATGAATATGGGAATAGAATTGTTCCTGTTATAAATTCTATAGATACTGCATCTGAAAAAGGGTATGCTTTTTATAGACCTTGGGCACCATTCTTTAATAAGAAAGCAAAAGAAAGTGGAATTGATTTTAATAGAGATGTTTTATATTATAAAGGACAGAATAATTATTTATTAGATTCGGTTACTGTTGGTATTATACATTTAAATCAATCGCTAGCAAAAGTTAATCCTTTATTTTATTTAAATAAAACGGTTTCTATTGAACCTAATAGATATTTAGAGTTAGTAGCTGATACTCTTAATAAGGGTGAAATATGGATTATTGAAAAGCGGGAGAAAGATACTACTATTAATGGGAAGAATCAAAAAATTATTGTAGATCAGAAAATTGAAATTGATACACTTTATCATCTTAATACTTTTAAACAAGCGATTGTTAAAGGTAACTTAGTTTATGTTATTGATGCAACTATTCTTCAAAAAGACAAAGATGGTAAAAAAGATTTTTCGCATATGTTAAAGAGTATAAATCATTTCAATATGGTTCGTGATTCTATATATAGTTATATTTCAAAAGGTTGGGTTCGTAATCTTGATTTCAATAGTTTTATGAATTCAGATGAGGTGAAAGAAAATGTTATCAAGCCATATATGGCAGAGATTACTAATAATAGAACATTTGTTGATATTGGTGATGATGATTACGATCGTTATTTTACTTTAAATGATGATATTGCTAAGACTGAGAAAATATTTAATAATATAGAATATTGTTACAAAGTTTTAGCTTATGATGAAGGTGATTTCTTACAGCCTACTCCAACGAAATTAAATGACGCAGTTGACGGGTTACCTAATTTTGTTAGGACTTATCCGGGTGCTGAAAGAGTTGGTAATCCAATAGAGTTCAGTGTTATTGATTTTGATACGAACAAAATAGGTGGACTTTATGATTTTAATTTATTTGCTATTGATGAGCAGAGGGCATCACAATTATTTGCAGGTGATACTTTAGAATTAGAATTCAATATATTCCCATATAAGTTTAATGCTAGAGTAAGCAATAATCAAAATGCTGCTGAAGTTCCTATGGGGATATATATGGTGAGAGCTAAAATAAGAAATATAACTCAAGGCAATAAGCTTGTTTATAATGAGGTATTAAATTTACAGACTCGTAATTGTGCTAATGACGTACGTGGTTATTATACAGAATACACTGCGTCTAGAGTATGGGCTGATTCTCTTATTAATGATCCTGTAACGGGAGAAGAACTTAGTTATGGATTACCTACTAATGATAGTGTTGCTACATTAAACGGTGTTTTCACGACTAGTGATTTCAAGTCTAAAAATTACTGTCATTTTCTTGATGAACCGGAAGCTTATGGTACTTTAGGCTTAAAATTCCGTACTGCTTTACAGCAACATGGTGGTGTTTATAGACCAAAAGCTGCTGAAAAAATTAGTTCGGATGCTACTACATTTATAACGCCATTACCTCTTACTGGAATTCAAGATTCTGTAACAAATAATATGTTATTAGTTACGAGAATGATTGGAAACAGAGTGATTTACAAAGGATTTTCAGAAGGTAGTACTGCTTATGACGTATTAGACCCTGTCTATGGTAGATTTAACAATGGCCCGGGTGTTTATGAAGTAGAATTTTTGGAAGGTGGAGAAGAGGAGTTAGATTTAATTTGGGATAATGGTAATGCAACTAAAAAGGTACGTGTTAAATATCTTATTCCGAAGATAACAAATGTTAAGACTTATAAACGAGCAGCTTCTGAATTAGAAAAGAGAGAAAGAGGAGTTGATTCTATTGAAGTGAAATATGATTCTAATATTGAGCATATTGATTTACCTGCTCAAGTTAGTTTACTTCCTATTGTAAAAAACAAATTCTCTTACATAAGAATGCCATTCCCATTCCCGATGAATCTTCCTATAGAAGATAGAGAGGCTAAAGAAATGATTGGTAAGTTTAACTTATATGCACAACTTTACATAAATGCAAGACGTGTTAAATTAGCTTCGAAGGGTGAAAGATGTTTTGCAGAGGATAAAAAGTTACTAAGCAAGTATAATGTTGAAAGTGGTGTTTATTTTGTTGGTACGCCAGGTAGATATTACGTTTCTATGATTGATGGTAGTGATACACTTGATTTTGTTCATACTTTCAATATTAGTGGTGCACAATTTGTTACTGATTATTTAGGCAAGGGTTTCAGGGGTAACTATGATAAATCTTATTCACAATATATTCAAAATGCTTTATTGCCAGAGGAGCCTGTTGATGCTGTTGACTTTAAGGCAGGTGATAAGATTAGATTTACTACTGCGGGTGGTGTATTAGGTTTCCCAGCTGATGGTGCAAAGGTTAGATTTGCAGTTACTAACACTAAGCCTAAATCTTATACAAAAGAGATGTTAGACGAAATAAAAATTGTTCCAAATCCTTATGTTGTTTCTCATCAAGGTCAAAAGTCGCCTTATGATGCAAAATTATACTTTACTAGACTTCCTGAGAAATGTTCTATTAGGTTATATACTGCAAGTGGTGATTTAATTGAAACAATTAATTATGATGAAACGTTAGCAAGCCATGACGGTAAATATGGTGTTGCTATTTGGGATTTACTTACTAAAAATGGTCAACGCGTTCAAAGCCAAACGCTAGTTGCTTTAATTGAAACACCTGATGGCGCAACGACAACAAAACAATTCTCTGTTGTTGTAGGTGGTTTTAGAATTATAGACTAATTATAAATATTAGGGAAGTTATATACTTCCCTAGGTTTTTAATTATTTTTATTTTGGAGAAAAATTAAAATGAGAAAAATATTTTATTTTGCTTTAAGTCTAACACTACTTTGTTTAACTTCACAAGTGGTTAAGGCAGAGGGTGGCGCTGCAGTTGGTTCGTCTACAGGTGGGGCTTATGCTAAAGTTGGTTTAACGGGAGGACAATTCTTAAAGGTTCCTCACGGTGCTAGAGGTACAGGGATGGCAGGATGTGTTTCTACTATAACGGATGATTTATCGTCTGTTTTTTGGAATCCTGCAGGTATAGCTGAAATTAAATCTCTTTCTGCTGAATTTGATTATACTGATTGGTTTGCAGGTTTTTCGCACAATTATTTTGCGGTAGGGACTCCTATTGGTGAAAACTTTGCACTTTCTGTTCATTTTACTAATTTTGCTAGTGATAAGATGGAATATACTACTTTGCAAGATGCGAATGGCACAAATACTTTCTTTAGAGCGAAAGATATGTCTCTTGGATTAACTTTTGCAGGTTATCTTACTGATCAATTTTCTTTTGGTGCGACGGTTAGATATTTAGATAATTCTATTTCTGATATGAATGCAGCAGGTATTTCATTTGATTTAGGTACTGTTTATAGAACGGGAGTACAAGGGATTACGCTTGGTGTTTCCTTACATGGGTTAACTACTGATCTTACTTATTCAGGACGTGATTTAAATACTACTCATTCGCTTTATCCATCTACGTGGTCGAGTGATGTTGATGTTTCTTTAACTCCTGCAAGTTTTAATATCCCTCTTACTTTCAGGGCAGGTGTATCAGCTGATATTGTTAAACTTGATGAGCATAAGTTAGTTGGTGCTGTTGATTTTACGACTTGTTCTGATACTCCAGAGCAATTTGCAATAGGTGCAGAATATGTATGGAATGATTTATTAGCTGCAAGAATAGGTTATAGAGTTGGACACGATACTTATGGAATTGCTGGTGGAATTGGAGTTAAATACTTAACGGGCAATTTCTCGGGTAGGATTGATTATTCTATAGCGCCAATGGGTGAACTTGGACTTGTTAATAGAGTATCGGTTTACATTGATTTAGGTAGACCATAGAATTATTACTAATATAGTATGATTATAAAACAGCTACAATAACATTGTGGCTGTTTTTTTTATATATGTATAAAGTTGACTTGAATAAAAACTGAACTAAGTAAAACAAAATATCTTTATATTTATGTTTTTTTAATTTAAAATTATTATATTACATAAAATTAAGAATACATTTAAAATATTTTTATATAATAAAATTTATATAATAAAATATATTATATTATTTTACATTATGCGCTTTTTATTTTTGTTATTATTTTTATTTACATATAGTTTTTTAGAGAGCAATGCAGAGATGGCAATGAATATTTCTCATTCTGTTTTTGTACGTTCTTTGAATAGTGCTATGGTAGAGTTTTATTATTCTTATCCAGAGAGTTCTTATTCGTTACAAAATATAGAGGGAAAAATTGCTCGTGGGAATATTTCTTTTTATATAAAAATTGAGCATTTGGGTGAAGTTATTAACGAGTTAAAATGGAGTGCGCCGTTTGAAAAATCATTTACTGAGACGGAAGTACAGGAATTTTATGGACTCAAGAATTTTGAATTAATAACAGGTAAATATAAAGTAACTTTTGAAGCAAAAGATGTTTATAACGATGATAATTATTTTAAGAAAATTTTTTACATAGAGGTAGAGAAGTTTATTGATTCTAACTTATTTATTGGCGGGATACAGATGGCAAATAATATTATTTTGAAAAGGGAGGACGATAATAGTAACAATTATCCTATACTTTTTTTTAAGAATGGTTATTATGTATATCCTAATCCGTTAATGGAAATTTCTAATAATAATCCTACGTTATATTTATATAGTGAGATTTATAATGCAAAGACTTTATCACCGGAAGGAATTGATATTAAATATACTATATTAGATGCTAAAAATAAAATTGAATTAGAGCATAAAAAGAAACGAACAGTTTTAGCGGATGCTTTTGTTGAAACTATTTCGATTCCGTTAGATGCTTTTGCTAGTGGTGTATATTATGCTGAGATTAAAATATTTAATAATCAAGGGACTGATTCTTCTAGTAAGAAAATAAAATTTTTTTTAATTAATAATAACATAGAGATTACTGATAAAATTATTTATACAGAAGATGAGATGTTTGAAATGAGTGAATTTGCTACATATACAGAGAAAAAAGCAAATGATGAATTTGAAAAATTTTCTATTGTTGCAAGTAACTTAGAAAAAAAATCTTGGGAGCGTTTAAGTGATTTGAAGGCAAAGCAAAGGTTTTTATATAGGTTTTGGTATATTAGAAATAGTGAACAAAAATCTACGTTTAATAAAGAGTTACAAACTTTTAGAGAGCGATTAAAATATGTTACGACTTACTATAGTTTTGGAGGAAAGCAGAATGGATGGCAGACTGATAGGGGCAAGATTTACATAAAATTTGGTGAACCTGATCAGATAGACAGGAACTCTGCAACTCCATCTAAACGTGCATATGATGTATGGTATTATACTGGAATAGAAGGAGGAGGTGAATTTTATTTTATTGATATGCACGGAATGGGGATTTACAATCTTGTTCATTCGACGGCTTTTGGCTACATAAAGAATGATAATTGGTATGAAATTGTTACGGGGCAAACAAATTATAACAAATATTAATAAATTAATAAATTAATAAATTAATAAATTAATAATAATATTAATATTAATATTATACAAATTAATAAATTAATATTATATATATACAATATCCAATAATATACAAATATGATAATTAAATTAATATTTAAATGAATATTTAAATTAATATTATTAATATTGTTATGGAAGTAGGTATTAATATATTTTTATATAGCTTAGTATTTATTTTTTAGATATTATAATTTATTTGGTGGTGAATGTTTCCATCTTTTATGCATCCAAGTCCATTGTTCTGGATATTGTCTTATTACATCTTCTAGTATTTTCACGTGTCTTTTTGTAAGTTCTACTATATCTTCTTGATTATATTTAAGATCTGAAAAATCTAATTCTTTTATATCGGCTACGTATTTATTATTTTTTTGTCTTATTGCGAAAGTTATTATTATAGGGATATTAAATTTAAGAGCTAATTTAGCTAAGACTTTATAAGTAGAAGCCGGACGATTAAAAAAATCAACATATATATCTTTATCTTTTGTAGCAGCTTGGTCTACTAATAGAGCAACTGATTTGCCTTTCTGTATAACATCTACTATTGTTCTTGCGGCGGAATACATTGATACTATTTTATTTCCACTATAAGTTCTAATTTTATTTATTATATTATCTATATAATTATTACTTTGAGGTTTTACTATTATTGTTATTGGTGTTTTTGCTAAGATACCCATTGAATACGCTAGTATTTCCCAATTACCAAAATGTCCTGACAAAAATAATATTCCTTTATTTCTTTTTTGTATTTCTTTTAATGTATCTACATTATTATAATGAATTATTTTTTCCAAATTATTTTCATTTATAGTACGTATAATAAATATTTCACCAAGATTTATAGATAAATTTTGGAATGATTGTTTTGCTATATTTTTACGTTGTTTGGTTGTATAGTCAGGAAAGGCGTAGAATAGATTTTCAAGTGCTTGTTTTCTGCGTTTACGAGATATTAGGTATGCAAAACTACCTAATTTTCTACATAAAAAATTATTTAATTTTAATGGTAATAAAGCGAATAATTTTCCTATTATGAATATTATTATAGTAATAGTAATATCGTATATTTTTTTTAAATATTTATTTTTACTCATATATATTAATTATTTACTTTTACTTTTTTTTATTATTTAATTTATATTATTATTTATTTATATTAAAACATATATTAAAACATATATTAAAACATATATTAAAACATATATTAAAATAATAGACAACTACAAAAATAATAGTTTTTATTTAATTTATCAATTAATAATTAAATTAGTATATTTAAAAATTAAATTAGCATATTTATATATTTAAAAAGTTAAAGATATTACAAAAGACAATAAAAAATATTATTTTTGTAAAGAATAATAAAAATTTCACGAGTTATTTTATGTATTCTTTTATAGTTAGCATACGGAACTGCTTGTATGATAAAAATAAAATTGGGCTTACACGCTGCAATGTTCCTGTTATAAGCATAGGAAATTTATCTGTTGGGGGGACTGGGAAGACTCCTTTTGTTATGTACTTATGCAAAGAGTTATTAGAGGCTGGATATAAGCCAGCGGTTATTGGACGTGGATATAAACGTAAAGGTAAAGGGATGGTTATTGTTTCTGATGGTTCTAATATAAAAGCGAATGTTAAAGATAGTGGTGATGAGATGTATTTAATTGCTAGAGATTTTAACATTCCTATAATTACTAATTCAAAAAAGTCTGAGGCTGCAAAATTTGTTGATAATAATTTTGATATAGATTTTATTTTAGTTGATGACGGTTTTCAACATCGTAAATTACATAGGGATTGTGATATTGTATTAATTTCAAAGCAGACTTTATTACATCCTTATTTATTACCAATTGGGCGATTAAGAGAACCGTTAAATTCTTTAAAGAGGGCTGATATAATTTGTCTTACGAAGGGTGCTAATTTGGATTTGTTAAAAAAGAATTTATCTTATAAATTGTATAATGAGTTAAAAGAGAAATCAATAATAGAATGCAAATTTTCATTTAAAGGGGTATACAATTTATTTTCAAGTGAGGATATTTATATAAATAAGGACCTTCCTATATTTGCTATTGCGGGTATTGCTCAACCAAAATCTTTTTTTGATATGTTAATTTTAGAAAATTACAATATCATTGATTATAGGGCATATTCTGATCATCAAAATTATTCTATTAGAGATATAAATTATATAATTAGTATTGTAAAGTCAAGAAATATTAAATACATCGCTGTTACGGAAAAGGATGCAGTAAAATTAAAATTATTTGAGAATGAATTTATTAAGAATGGGATGGATATTATAGTATTTAAGTTAGACTTAGTATTTGAAGAAATTTTATAAAATTTGTTGTAGAGAATTATAATTATATAAAGAATATTATATAAAAGTTTACAGAAATAATTTAAATATTATTTAAAATTGTTTTGAAAATAAATTTATTATTATTAATTTTGTAACTTCGTAATTTAGTATAAAATGCTTAACTAAATATATAATATAATATAATATAATGTTAAATATACGTTAAGTATATGTTGAATATAATATTCTATATATAGAGTAATATAGTAAATTATAATTAATTCATTAATTATTTTTAAAATTTTATTTAGTTTTGCAACTTTTTAGTTAATCTGGATATTATAAAATTATAATTAATAAATAAAATAAAATTATAATTAATAAAAATTATGGATATATTTAAATGAGAAAACAAATGAGAAATATATTACTTACATTAGTACTTTCTTTTATAGTTTGCTTTTATGCTAATGCTGACGGATACCAACTAAAAAGAATGGTTAT
>CAYYIP010000005.1:0-136291 GCA_964472015.1 uncultured Hyphomicrobiales bacterium
AATGTAATATATGATCCTTTTAATTTATTTGGTGATAAATCTAAATTTACAATTCCTTTTTTTCTTTTTCCTAAAATATCATAATCATTTAAAGCTTCACTTTCTTTTAAATAATTTTTTAACAAATCTTTAGCAAATTCCATTTTTAATGGTCTCTTAAAATAACAGATAATGTGAAAAGATTCTTTACCAGTATATTTAATTTTTAAAGAATCAACAAATTTACATTTTAACATTTCATAATAAACATTTGATGTAGCTTCTTTTGCCATTTTAAAATTATCAATATCAATATCAATAATTCCATATGGGTTTATACTACGCATAGTTGAATGAATACTTATTGTTCTTCCCGTTATAAATTTATCATATGTTGACATATTTAAAAAAATTGGTTCACCTTTATATTTTCTTGAAACAACAAATCTATTAGTATCAATAGCAATAAAAAATAATATTTGTCTTAATTTTGTTTCATTAAGAATAAGATTTTTATTTTTTTGATAATAATTCCAAATATCAATTTCTTTTAAACCTTTTGGATAGAAATTATTCTTTATTACAATTGTTTCTGGATTCTTAGGAAAAGACACTATGTTTTTCTCCCTTTTTCTTTTAATTTTGTTCTAATACTTTAATTTCAATTTTAATGATTATAGTCTATATATATTAATTAGTGAATAAAAAAAGAGGAGGATACAAAATGTCAAAAGTAGAAAAAATGTTTGAAAAGATGTTAAGCGTTATCAAAAACGAATCGTCGGATGTAGACACATCGTTTAGAATTGTAAGCATCGTGTTGTTTGTGATTTTCTTTGTTTTCTTTGGACGGGCTGTAAAGTATGGGACAACCGCCAAAAATCGGTTTGTGTTCACACTGGTTATTTCGGTTCTGTCAAGCATGTACACGTCAATCAACAACATTTTAACACTCAGATACATAGCAAGAAAAAAGATGTAAAAGAAAAAAATCACGGATATGATTTTAAAATATCCGTGATTTTTTTGTCTAAAAATTTAAATATCTAATTCTTTTTTAACAGTATTTATAAATTGAGTAACTCTAATTGAATTATTATGATATTTTCTAACTAATTCCATTCCTTGTCTTGCAATATTTTCTCTAATTGAATCATTCTTAAGAAAAAATCTAATTTTAGAATCTAAATCTTTTAAATCGTTATAAATAACTAAATGTTTATCTTTAATAAAACCATTTTCAAAAAGGTCCTCAGGTTCATTAGCTAACATAAAAGACCCACAAGATAGAAATTCAAAATATTTTATACTAGGAGAATTAAAAATATTATTACTTGTTATACAAATCTTTGATTCATTTATTTTTTTTACATATTCTTGATGAACAATTTTTTTTGAATAAACATTAATATTTTTATCCATTCTTTTTACATAATGTCTTATCTCTTCTCTCATCGGATAAGTTTCTTTAGATGTTGAAAAAGCTCCACAAAAAACATCAATTTTTTTTGCACAATTTATTTTTTTATATATTTCAGTATCAACTGAAAATAAATTTAAATGAGCTTTTTTACATACTCCATTTTTTACTAAATTTTTAACAACATGACCACAAACACCAAAATAAATATCATATTTATCTCTATTAAATAATTTATGATTCCATTCATATGTACCGCTTGTTGCTTTTGGAAAATAATCAACTGCAATATGAGCTTTAGGTATATCTGTAATTTCACCAAGACCCTTGAAGGGAAGTGTATATTTTAATCCATATGTAATGATTAAATCAAATTTATTATCATATTCTTTTATTAATTCAGATATTGGTTTTTCAGGTATATAATTAGGAAAACCATCTCCATAATATACAACATCATGATGTTTAGAAAATTCATTTCTGAATAATTGATGGGTCCAATTATATCTATTTATTTGATTTGGTGATAACATTAAAATTCTCAATTATTATCTCCTTTTTCTTTTTTTGTAAAATTTTTAAAAATGTGTTTCAACAAATTTGTTAATGTCTTTCATTAACTCAATATTATCTTTAATCTTTTTCACATCCCAATCCCACCATTTAATTTTCAATAATTTTGAAATGATAATTTCAGAAAATCTATAACGAATAATCTTTGCAGGATTACCAACAGCTATAGCATAAGGAGGAATATTTTTTGCAACTACTGATTTTGCTCCAATTACTGCACCATTTGAAATTGTTACTCCAGATAGTATTGTTGTATCATATCCAACCCAAATATCATTTTCTAAAATAATATCACCTTTACTAATTTCATATTTTTGACCTTTGAACCAATTTAGTTGTTTTTGCATTTTAATTGATGTGAAGGGATATGTTGTAACCCAATCAATTCTATGCTCAGATCCCAACAAAAACATTACTTTTTCAGCAATTGAATTAAATTTACCTATTCTTATTTTACCTTCTGCTCCCCATTTTATTACTTCCGGTTTACCATACGTATAGTCACCAACTTCACAATATGGTAAATTTAGATAATCTTTCGTAAAAAATGTATTATTTTTGCTCATCTAATTGTTTTTTTATTTTAATCCATTTTTCTCTTTCATTATTTAATTGAGGATATGGTAATCCTTTATTTATTATTTCATTTACTGTTGTTGTACTACCGTAATGATAAATAAAATTTCCCATCATTTTAAATATTTCATATTTTTGTTTCTTAGCACAATAAAATAAATAATCATCTCCATGAGTTCTATCTAATTCTTCAGGAATATACCCATATTTATAAATAATTTCTTTTTTGATTGTAAAAGCCCAACCTTCTCTTTTTTTAATCGGTTTTAAGAAAAAATTTTCTGTACTTTCAAATACTTTTGATTTTTCTTGCACTGTTTCGGGTACACATATACCAGTAGATTTATTTTCCATTGTCTTTAAAATGTTTTGAAAGAAAAATTTATTGATAATAATATCATTATTTAAAATACTGATTATCTTATTTTTTGAATGATCAATACCAAAATTCCAGGATTTATTCACACCCATATTACTTTTAAAGTGAAAATAGTAAATATTTAAATCAAAAAATTCATCTTTTAATTTAGAAGTCTCATCAATACTTCCATTATCAATCAAAATAATCTCATCAGGTTTAACTGTATTTTCTCTGATGTTTTTAAAAAGATCTTTTGTCAATTGACATTGATTTAAAACTGGAATTATTACTGAAATCATTTTTAAATTTATCCTAATTATTTTTTTAGATAATTAAATTAATTTTCAGCGTGAAATAAATATCTTATTCCTCCGTGAACTGTCGTTTCAGATATAAGCTTAACTTTTTTATATCCAAAAGAATTCAAATAATTAAAAATATCTTTGTAATCTTTAAGTTCAATTTCTAAATATTTTCCTTTACTTTCTTTATGTGCTGTTTGAAAGAATAAATGTTTTGTATGTTTTTGAATTTCATTCATTACTTTTCTAGCGCCCGATGTGCCAATTGCTTTTCTTATCCACATATGAACATTAAGTAAAAATGTAACATCATAATTATCTTCTAATTTAAAATTTTCATTAACTTTATCATTAACTTCAAATTCATGAAGATTATATATTCTTTTTATATCATTTAAAAATTTCCTTACATAATCATCACCTTCATATGCTACAATTTTTTTAGGTGAAAAATCTCTTATACTATTAAATGAAAAATAACCATTTGCCGCTCCAACGTCTAAAATATTTATATTTTTAGGAATAGAATATTCATTACAAATATCTTGGTATTCTTTAATACAAGCTGTTTTATGAACTCTAAATTTATCTTTCCAATCGGGTATATCTACAATATGATATGCCCATCCTAATTTTCTAGATGATCCCCCAAAGATATATGAACCTACATTTTTCTCAAATTCTTTTAAAACTTCAAACATCTCTTTATCAACTATTTTAACATTAGAATTAAATTCATTAATTAACATCGATATTGCTTCACTATCATTTTTGGAGTAAGCTTCATTAAAACCTGGGGGTGTTTCTTTAAATTCTTCTCCTTTATTTATAGACCAATAAAAATCAGAAAGTTTTAATGTTTTTGATTTTTCATCAAATAAAATATTATTTGGATTTACATCTCTGTGAATAATATTTGATTCATTAAGATCTTTTCTAATATTTTCAAATTGTTGAATAACTTCATTTTTACTCAAAAAAAATAATAATCTTCTTATATTAGATAAATTTATTTGTTTAGTTGTTCCCAAAGCAAATGAAAGTCTTTGCATTTTCAAACTTCTTTCACTTATTTTTTGTGAAGGTAAAATATTTTTACTTTTTATTTGACTTGAAAAAAATACTTCTCTATCTACAGATGATTTTTCATTTACAGGATGATCTGTATATGTTTTTACAACAAAATCATCTTTAGAAATAACTTCTGATCTTTTTGATTTATATAAAATATTACTTTCTAATTTCTTTAAATTATCAGACATTAATATCTCCTAATCTTATAATTTCTTTTCTTCCCAATTAATAAAACCAATTTGTTTATGATATTTTGTTGTTTCCATCCATTCTCTACCTATATCTTTAATTAAAATTCCATTTCCTTCTTTTGTATAAATAACATGTTTCCATTTACAAATAAAACGAGTTCTTTTATTTAAATTACTACATCTCAATTGTTTTTCTGGATTTAATTTATCATTCATCATCTTAACAACTTCTTTTATAAATTTACCATTAAATAATGTTGGATTTAATGATAATTTTTCATGATAAACAAAATCTTTAATTTTTTTACCTGTTTCTTTTTGATCTGTTTTACTTAAACGTAATGATGCAATATCTGAATTATTATTTAAAATATTAATCATTGAATTTAAATTAATGTTTTTTATTAAGAACCAATCATCTTCCAAATGAAAAACATAATCTGATTCAACCTGTTTCCAACACCAAATAACGGCTTTTGGAAAATTTGGTTCTTTGGGAAAATTATAAACAATATTATCAAAAAAATTTTTTGTAATATCTAACATTTTTTGTTGATTATATTTATCATCACCTATGGGATCTACGTTTAAAATAACTCTATATTTAAAATTATTTTTTAATAGTTTTGATTTAAATGAATCTAATGTGATATATAATAATTCTGGCCTAATTGTTGCAGAAATTGTAATATCTATTTGTTTCACAATTAATCATCCTTTTTAAATTTTTAGCAAAAAAAACAATGAGCAAAGTTGATTTATTCTGCAAAATCAACCATCTCTACCTATGGTTATTGCAGTAACCATAAATCTCCGGTTTAATGTTTTACAACATTTTTGTGTTATTAGATTTCCCGGAGACCATTGTTCTTAAAATAGAAGTTACCACACATTTTCCAGATAATCTCCGAATCATGTGTCGCGAAAGGTATATCTTCTACTTCACTAATTAATATATAGAACTTCTTTGTTATAATTTTAATTATTTTCAAGAATTTGCATAAATTTTTTCATATTCTTTTTGCGATCGCCTATTTCTAAAATTCTATTTCTTGCATTTTTGCCTAATATTTTTTGTTTTTCAAAATCAAAAAGTATTTTTTCTATACCATTTATAAATGAATCATAATCATTATTTGTTACAATTCCGGTTGAATTATTCCAAAGATAATCCTGTGTTCCTGCCATTTCTGTGTTTGTTCCAATTATACAACATTCAGTTAACATTGCCTCAGCAGGAGTGATATGAAGTCCTTCTAACTCACTCGTGGCTAGCCATATATTGATTTTATTATATACATTATTCTTTTCCTTTTTCGATGGATTATAGATGAAATTAACCCCACTTTTTTGAAATTTATCTTCAATACCAAAAAGATATAATGAAATATCATATTTCTTTTTTAAATCATGATATGCTTGTAAAATCCATTCGGTTCTCTTTGTTTTTCTCTTTCCCCCAGAATTAAATAAACCACCTAAAGTTATTTTATCATAATTTCTTTTATTATTTGGATAAAATTCATCAAGATCATAACCAGGAAAACATTTATATGATGGAATTAAAAATGAAGCTAATTTATTTTGAAGGCATGTGCTATTTACTATTTTAACACACGATGATTGTTTTAAAATATTAACAAGATTTCCTTCAGGATAAACCCACGTTTCCCATCCTCTAATATAAACAAATTTATTCTTAATTTTACATTTTTCTGTTGAACTTAAAGATTTCATTCCAGTTGCTATAATAATATCCGCATTTGGAAATTCATTAATATCTTTAATAATTAAATGTTTACATCTTAATTCATTCCAAGTATAATAATTTTTATATGAATCGACAATAATTACTTCATTACCTAAATCTGATAATGTATTTGCAGAATTTACCAGAGTATGACTCCCACCATTATTATTTAATCCTACCTGAAATAAATTAAAAATAATCTTCAATTTTTTTCCTTAATTTAGCCAGAAAAATGATTGTCAGATCCTGTTACAATAATTCCATTAAAACATCCAGAGAAAACAGAATTTACCGTTGCCTGGCCTATTCCTTCACATAATACATTTTGAGATCCTGTTACTAACATACTAACATGACCACAATTTGCCATAATTAGATTAAAAATCTTTGCAGATGGTAAATCGTTAACCAATTTAAGATTTGATCCAGTTATAATAATTCCACATGTATTAATTGGACTATCATGACAATAACATGTTCCAATACCAATTGATTTTAAAGCTAAGGCTGTTGCAGGCATATTTTAAATTCTCCTAATCTAAAACTGATTGTAAAGCTCCTGGTAAACTTCTATATTTATCACTATTGGATTCCATAAGATTTTTTGCGTTTTGTAAAATATTAATATTTTCTTTTAATCCATAAGTTCCTGTATTATCAAAAGGATGTACAATTAAATCATGACCATATTCCCATTTTTCAATAAATTCTATTATATTTGAATCATAAGGTGAATTATATTTTATTCCACCCCAAAAAATAGCATTTTGATCGCTAAGAATACTTTCAGATAAAGTAATTGTTGTTTGATCTAATAATACATCATATATTTTTTCAGAAATATTACAAAATACAAGATTAGTATAATAACCTAATTCTGTATCATATTTTCCAAATCCTATTGTCTTTAATGGTATAGGTTCATATGTTGGATCTGAAGTTCCTCCGGTCCCAGAAGAACCACCATCTGTTGTTCCATAACCTGTTGAAATGATTGCTTTTCCTATAATTTGTTTTGAAAATTGTATTATAATATTATTTGAATCTATAGCGATTATTTCACCAGGACTTATTATCTTATTATTATCATCATAAACAGAAACAAGAACATATTGTGAACCTAGATTATGATTTATTGTCCATGTTTGACTAGATGTATCTTGATCATGTAAATATGAAGCTCCATTGACTTCATTTTCACTTAAAACCCCAAATGTTGAAAATGACATAACTTGCAACTCTTCTGATGTTGTGATCTCAGGAAATTGATCAACAACATTACCTGAAATTATAATTGTATTTCCACTTCCACTAAAATGAGGTTTAGTTAAATCATTATTATCATATTTTCGATTCATAAGTATAAAATCTGTTAAATTTCCAATACCATTATAATTAATTGAATTATCAAAATTTGGAGTTATTTGTAAAACATAATCTATCATACTATATTTATTATAGAGATAATCTATAAGCTCATTTGCAATATTAGAACAATAGTTATTTTGAATTGCATCCATTTCATCTTGAAGTTTGGCAATTCTTTTTTCTATATTAGGTATATTGTTCTCAAAAGACTGAGCATTTTGTTCACTTTCTTTAATCATTTTAAGAAGAATATCTTGAGACATTTTAAATTATCTCTCCCTTTGAATTATTTTCTGCATTTCTTGTATAATTTTTAATGGATGTATTGAGAAATTATAATCTTCAAGAAATGTAACTTTAGTATTTGTATAATTATAATCAATTGTGTGTTGTATTGGTTGATTACCCCATTGTAAAACTTCAACTCCTAATAATAATGATATATTAGGAATTGCAGATTGTGACCCAATTGTCAAAAATGATTTTTTTATTATCTCAATTAATAACCCCGCATTAGATATATTATTATTGAATGGTATTTTGTTCATATCTAAAAATCTATCATAATTATCAGGTATATATTGGCCTTTATTTCCGCAAATAACAAAATTATATTTCTTAAAAAATTCAGAATAATAAATCATATCATATAATTCTTGCCAATGATTCCAATTTCTTTTTACTTTCTGTCTATATCTTGGAGCTAAAATAATTGTCTTTTTATCATTACTTAATAATTGTTCAACTGCTTTTTTATTTTCTATTCTTGGTTTATAATCATAACAAAATTTTTCTCTAGGAAATTGAAATCTATTACAATGATGTTTTTTACTTGTATTTGGATAAATAAATTCTAAAATATCATATTTTTTAGTGACTTCTTTTATTAAAGTTTCAATAATAATATTTTCTTGAATTGGTAATAATCCATGAAGTTTAAATCCAGTTTGAATAAATTTTGTTTCATCACCTTCTATTTTAAAAGGTATTAAAATATCTGCATATTGACCATATAAATCAAATCTTTCATGTCTTGTCATACATATAAATTTAATATTTTTTCTATCTTTATATTGAAAAAGTCTTTTCCAAATAATATATGGTACAAAATTACCACATTCCCAATAAAACTCACCGATGTTAAATGTTACAATGCATTTTTCCTTTTCCATGCATTTTAATACCACCTAAAAAATTATTTTTTAGTTACCATTTTTTTGTTTCTGGATCATTTATTACAAGATTATAAAATTCATCAAAAGACATTTTATCTATAATTTCTTCAGATTCTTCAAATTTTATTTTTTCTAATAATTGCGGATCCCTTTTTTTATTTGTTAAGATATTACAAATAGAATTAGAAAATTTCCCAGTATGATAACAAAATGGATATTCAACAACCATTGTATAAGGTTTACCCATATTTTTTCTTTCTATTAATTCCCAGTAGAATTGATCATGTTTTTTATTATAACCAACTAAATTTTTTAAATCTAAAAAACCAACATCAGAAAAGAAGTTATTTTTAGTTACCCAAAAACCAGAACCTCCTAAAATAGCTTCATAACAATCTTTTCCTCCTAAATTAATTGGTTTTTTATTAACAATTTTAGCACCACCTGGTCTTTTAGTAATAATTTTAATATTATCTAATTTTTTCTTATTTAGATCATTCATAATATTAATTAAAACTTTATCCCAATCAGGTGTAACTAACATATCATTATCTAAAAAAACTAAAAAATTAAATTTATTTTTATTTGGATCCATTTCATGTTGTTTTCCAAACATATTAAAAGTTACAGCTTTAGAAAAAGCACCGAATGTTGATTTCTTAGATGTAAAACACACCTGATCTATTAAATTATTTTCATATAACATGGAAAAATATAAAAAATGTTCTCTTATCTTATAATTTGTTAAATTATCAAAAATATAAATTTGATGGGGAATAGACGAATGTTTTTTTATTGATGTTAAACATTTTGTTGTTATACTCAATCTATTTCTAACTGTCAAAAAAAGTTTATACATTTTTAAAGAATATTCCTTTCTAAAAGATTATTAATCTTTTCAATTACTTCATTAGTATCAATTGAATCATAACATCTAGGAAAAGTTCTAAAAGTATTTTGACATAATTTATTTCCATGTGTAAAACAAGGAGCACACTTTGATTTAGAATCAATCCAATCTGAATATTTATATGTCGATAATCTTGTATCTCCTCTAAATGCTCCATAAATTCCAAAATTTTTAATATCTAAAGATTCTGCAATGTGAATTAATGAGCTATCTGGTCCGATTACCATTTTGGCAAGTTTACATAAAGAAATTGTATTATATAATTCTTCAGATAAACTCGAATAATTAAATACATTTTCTTGATATTTTATTTTTTTTATAAAATTATCAATAGGTTTAATATTTATTGATGAATCAGTAATTATAATTTTATTATTTTCTGATAAAATATCTATTATTTTTTTCCAAAATTCTGGTCTAGGTGTTCTTAAAATAGATGATGCTCTTAATTGCATTAAAATAAAATCTTTTTCTTCAATATTAAATTTTTCTTTAATTTTGTTTTTAACTTTTTCAACATATTCATTATCAATATTTTGATAAGGTCTTAATTTATCTTTAGATAAATTTGTATTCATCCATTTTGAAAACAAAACATATGAAGATTCTTTTTCAGCTTGTTTTGTTCTTTCAATAACACCATCAAATGTAACATGATAATCAGTATTATACATTAAAGAAACATTAAATGGAGATGAATAAAATTCATCTATAAAATTCCATTTTTCAACCATTGAGTGATATTGTGGTCCACATGCTAAAATTATTTTACATGTTGGATATTTTTCTTTTAGATAAATTAAATTTGGAGTTATAAATAATAAATCTCCTATACCACCTTGTCTCCATAAAAATAAAGTTTTATTATCTAAATTTTGTCCATAATAAGGTCTATATATTTTCCTAAATTTAATATTTGAAGGTTTTAAAAAAGAAGTTGAACTAGAAGATATAATTTTTAAATATGCACCTAAAGCCATAACATATTTATTTTTCTTTGTAAATGATTCTTCTTTTTTAAAATTATTTTGTCTAAATTTAATAGTCTTTGTACATTCTGCAACGATCATACCAGAAGGTGAATTTTTTAAATCTTCTAAAGTTTCTACAATTTTAAGTTCATCATTAATTCCCATTTTTTTCATTTCATATTTACTAATACTTTTCACAAATCCTCCAGATTATTCTTCAATTTTTTGATTTTCTTTTTTTTTATAAATCGATAACCCTGGTAAAATTTTTGAAATTATTTTTTTCATTTCACTTGGAACTAATAATTCAGCTTCAGCTAAAGTAGAAATCCATTTATATCCATCATGTTCAAAAGAAAGTTTTACTTTCTGATTTTTATCTTTTAGTGTACATAAAAAATTAAATTGTGTACTTATTCTTGTTCCATTATCTGCAACATATTTAAATTTTCCCAAATATTTCTCAATATTTACATCTAATCCTGTTTCTTCTTTAACTTCTCTTTTTAAACAATCTTTTAATGTTTTATCACCTTTATCACATTTACCTCTTGGGTATTCCCAAACCATTCTCCAACTATCAGTTTTAGATCTTCTTATTAGTAATAATTTTCTTATTCCATTGATATTTTCTTTAATTATTAATGCAGCAGCTACTGGAATCTTTTTAATTTTAGTCATAAAAATCATTCTCCTTTACTTTCAAAATCAAAAATTAAACAATATCCCGAATCATATGTGATAATATCTCTTCCATCATATCTAATAATAATAATATTGTCAAATCTTTTCTTTAATTCTTCAATTATTAAAAAATCATCTGGAGAAGATGTAAAATATTTTTTACATCTTCTCCAACATTTACATTTTTCTTTAAGACATATATCTTTTATCAAAGGACAAAAATAATTTTTATCTTCTATTTTAAAACTCATTAGTCTGTTTCTATATATTTAAAAATATAAATTTCAATAATATCATTTTCTTTAAAATTTGTAATATCGTTTTTAATAGTTATACAATTTTCTAAAATTTCATAATGATCATTATATTTTAATGGACCATATTTACCATTTATTAATATTAATTCTTTATAATCACCTTCATTATCAAAAATTATATTTTCAGGTAACATTATTAAAATAGAAGAATCGAATGATGTTGTATCTAAAGGATAAGATTCATCTTCATTCACAATATGAAAAAATCTATAAACAAATTCTTTTTGTTTTAAATCTATCATTTTCATTTTTGGAGGGATAGTAGGGATACTATCTTCTGTTTCTTTTAAACCAAAATCAGCTTTAAAAATCATATTAATTTCATTAGATGAAATAATATGAGATTCATTTTCAGTAAAACAAGAATTATATCCAATATTTAATTTAATATTTTTAACTAAATAATTTGATTGTAAAATTAAAAAAGTCGGTAATTCAACTTCATATTCAATTGAAAATGATAATCTCCAATCAGCGTATCTATCAGTTCCACCTAATCTAACAGAACCATCTGTCATGGAAATCATTTTAAATCTAGGTAAAATTCTAAATGGAAAAACAACTTCATTTTTATTTGTTGTTTTAATAAGATGACTTTCTGAATTCGGAATATTTATTTTATATGATTGACCCGTTATATCATTTTCATATTCATAATTATAAATTTCTTCTGGTAAAATAAAATAACCATTAAACCATTGAGGCTTAATATATCTATCTTTTCCACCAAAAATTAAATTTAGATACAATTTTAAATCTATAACTTCATAAAAAGAAGGTAAAAGACATATTATTTCACATTCACCTTTAATTCTACTAAAACCAACATTAATAATAATATTTTCATCTTGATAAATCGGATCCATTATTCTTTTAATAAATCCAGGATATAAATTTGGAAATCTCCACAACATTTTTCCAAATGATTCTTCAATATCAAAATCTCCAGACGGGTTTAAAATTATAGCTGGAAGATTGGGCATTCTAGATTCCATACCCAATTCATTTTTTTTATTTAAATATTCAATTGCTTTCTGATATGTTGTTATTATTTTCCATTCAAATCTTGGATATAAATAAGTAGAAAAATAATCTAATAAATCTTTATAAAAATTAATTAAACCATTATGAACATATGTTATATTATATCTCTCTTCTATCTGAGATTTACTTCCCATAATTATCTCCTACTATTTTTCCTATAATCTGAAATTATAGATAAAGCATCAGAAGATGCAATTTGAAGACCGCTCGTTCTGACAACTTTTCTTTTTAATTTAGATATTATATTTTGTCTTTCTGTTAAAATAAATAAATATTGATCATCATAAATAGTTAATGTAAAACCGTATATTATTAATTGATCATAAAATATAGAATCATTATATGTTATTTTAGATAAAATAATATTTTCATTTATTATATGAGTAATATCGTTTATATAATAATCCTTTATTTTATTAAACTGATTAGAAATATCTAAAGAATTATTTCTAAATGAATATAAATCTAAAAATGTTTCACAAAACAAAGAAGATTCTATATTTTTAAAAGTATTTATTTTATATGAATTTATTTTATTTTCATAATTATTTTCAGAAGGATCATTATCAACTCTGAATAAAAGAAATGGTGATTTTGAATTAAAAAATATTCCAATATTAAAAAAAGAATTTAAAAGAGATACACGTAAAGAATAATTTCTATCTAAAGATTTTCCTAAAGTTAATGACATATATAATCCTTTTAAATATTTTCTAAATTCCAATCTTCATCTGAAGGGAATGAATTATCCAAAATCTTAATCTTAGCCAATAATATTTGTTTATCCATTGAACAATTTTCTACTTTTGTCATAAAATCAGAATATGGTATATTTTTTTCATTTTCATTCCAAATATATAATACTTTAAAAATTGAATCATTGAATTCTTCAAGTTCGAATTTATTCCAATCAAAATCTTCGCTTTCAAGAACTGAAATATATTTAATAAATTCTTCATATTTACTTGAAGGAATATCTTTATTATAAAACTTACAAGCTTTAAAAATATTTGTTTCTTTTATTCTATCTTTTGTTTTAACATTAATTTTCGTCTTAGTTTTATACATTTTAATAATATCATCATTTAGTTCTTCGCCAATTAATTCATATATTTTTTCTTTTATTTCATTTTCTGATAGAACTTCAATATCATTCTTATTTAAATAAAGATCAAAATTTATCAATTTTAACATTTGTTCTAAACTTAAATTATTATTGAAAGGAATTTTTACTTCAATTTCATCTATTTCTTTACCATTTTTATAAATATCATTGTGTGTATATTCAATTGAATTTAAAGAATCATTATCTATTAATATTTTTAAAAATTTATCAACTAAAATTGAAAATTCTTTATTTGAAATTTTATCAATTCCATAATTTTTTAATATATTATTATAATTATTAAAAAAATTAGAACTTTCAAAGTTTCTAAATCTTTCCATTACACATGTTTTTGTTTGAATTGTTTCAATATTTTGAATAAAACTAATTGATAATATATCAAAAATATATCTATATGAAATATAAAATAATGTTTTATTTTTAACTGGATTATATTCTCTTGTTGATAATTTCTGAATAAATAATCTTAAATAAATCATAATTGTAAATAAATCAAAGGCTAAAGAAATATTAATATCATGTGTATAACTTGGTTTATAAATTAAAAATCTAATTTGAGGTATATTTTCTTTACCACTGAAGTATTTATGAAGTTGATTAAGATATAATAATTTAGATAAATATTTATAAGATTTTATTTCATTTTCAGATATAGATGGTAAAAATTCAAATAATTCATCAATATTTAGTTTTTCAATAAATTTTGAAAATATAGGATCTATAATATCATCTGATAATACACAACTTGATAATAATTTTTCAATATTTTCTATATCATTATCAAAAACATCAATAAGACTATTATTATTTAAAATTATTTCATTTTCAGTTTTAGTTTCTATTTTTTCATCAACCAATTCTGAAACTATTATATTTTCCATATTTTTACCAAGAAAAGAATCCAATTGATTTAAAATTTCTTCAGTTTGTTCAGATTCATTATCTTCATCTAATATTTTACAATTATTTATTTTTTCATTATTTTGATTAATTGAAGATGGTAATATTCTTATTTCATCTTTAATTTGAATTGAGTTTAAATACATTCTTTCTAAAAAAATTCTATTTGTGAATTCTATATTAAGTGAAATATAATTATCAATAAAATTTTTCAAAAGATTAGCAAATGTTCTTAATATTTCAAAAGGAATTATGATATATGTATAATCCGAAATATTATTTAAAATTTGAATTATACAAACTCTTTCACTTTTTTTCATTGTAAAAATAAATTTCAAAGTTTTATTTGTATGATATTTTTTTACAATTGTTCCAATATTATCATCATTCGAATTATATATTTTATTTATATTTTTAAAAACATTATTAAAAGTTAATATAAGATCCATTACATTTGAATGATTAAAAGAATATACTTTACTTTGAAAGTTAGATAAGTTATTTGTTATTCTTATTGAAAATGAAAGATTTGAAAATTTTAGATAATCTTCTGTAAATGATGATAAATATAATTCTAAAAAACCATTTGATTCAAATGTATAATCTCTAAAATTAAATAAAGTTTGATTTAACCAAATTTTTTCTTTTAACATTTTACATCCTTTCAAAAACTCTTTCTTTATTTTTATTTTTGTTTGCTCACATTAAAATATTTTCTATGTATTTTCAATATAAGAATTCTCCTAAAAGCTTTAAGATTAATGCTAGAGCATAAAAACACGTAAAAACGGTTATAGGCACCGCCTAAAGTATAAAAAACGCATAAAAATGGTTATAGGCACTGCCTAGAAATAAAAAAATATTTTGATTGAGAAGTTTTTCGATTTTTGTAGAACAAAAACGTGATGTTTTTAAAAGATTAACCTTACAGATAACTCTTATAGATATAGCTAAAGATAAAGTTAAAAGTATTTAGCTAAAAGACTTTCATAATTTTAGCATAAGAATGATAACTGTATAATCATTTGTTGTACATAAGAAAGAATACATGTAGATGATTTTCTACCTCGTTCGGAAGAACGAGTTAGAAAATCAAGTGTTAGTAACGGTAATTAATTCTATATAACTCCCAAAACTTCAGCCTGGAGTGGTTCTCAGGACCTCCGAGAGCCCACGCGGAAGGAGGTCCTTGGATGGGAGCTGAGCGGTAGCGAAGCGAAGAGTTTAAGCTCATAATATATCCGATAGACTGTTTTTGAATTAATTTTTATAGAATCAGGGGGTAGTATAGTCTCAGCATTCTGAGACTTATTTTTCTTAGAAATAAAAAAAGTTAAAAATCAAGAAAAATTCAAATAAGAAATCTCCTTAAAGAAAAATTGAAGTAAAAGAATTAAAAAAAGATAACTCAAATATTAAAACTCAGTTAAAACATCTTTAATTTTAAAAAATTTAATTAAAGATAAATCTCTTTTAAAGTTAAGTTAAATTCAAATGATAAAATCTAATTTCAAATCTCTTTTAAAGTTAAGTTAAATTCAAATGATAAAATCTAAGATAAATTTTCTAGAAAATCTAATTTCAAATCTCTTTTAAAGTTAAGTTAAATTCAAATGATAAAATCTAAATTAAAATTTTTGAAAAAAGATTAAATTATAATAACACTTATTGTCTTTTCATTAATTAATATATATAGACTTTAAAAAATTAAGTTAGCTTTAAATGAGTTATAATTTCAGTTGTTTTGCTAAAAGTCTCTTTTGAAGTTTAGTTAAATTTAGGTTAGATGTAATTTCAGTTGTTTTGCTAAAAGTCTCTTTTGAAGTTTAGTTAAATTTAGGTTAGATGTAATTTCAGTTGTTTTGCTAAAAGTCTCTTTTGAAGTAATTGATTTAAATCGTAAAAAAGAAAAAATAATAGAAAAATTAAGTAAAATTAATTAGAAAAAATTTTAACTACATAATTTTAATAATAATATACTATATTTGAGATAATTAACTAGAATATTATCTCAAGATATTATCTAAGATATAAGCGAGAAAAATAACGAGACTTCCTTCAAGATAATTTTTCTTTAGTATTATCTCAAGATATTATCTAAGATATAAGCGAGAAAAATAACGCGACTTCCTTTTTGACATAAATTTCTTTTAAAGTCTGGAAAATTAACGAGACTTCCTTCAAGATAATTTTTCTTTAGTATTATCTCAAGATATTATCTAAGATTTAAGCGAGAAAAATAACGAGACTCCCCGCTTATCCATTAACTTTTTTAAAGTCTGGAAAATTAACTAAACTCCTTCTTTAATATAAATTTCTTTTAAAGTCTGGAAAATTAACGCGACTCCCCGCTCGTCCATTGATTTTTAAATATCGTTTAGACAATAATCTATTATATATATATATTAATTAATGAATAAAAAAACAAAAGAGGAGAGATGTTATGATTAAAATACGTTGTACCGATCCAGTGAAAATTGTTGAAGGATTCATAAATGAAACTTCTAAAGAAAAGCATATTATGAGAGCCAGTAAATCTTCTATTCAAGTTAGCATGCAGACAATCGAAAATACTTCTTTAGAAATGTTGAAACTTCAAAATGAACTTGCTCTTGAAAGACTTAAAGTGGAAAAAAAATAGTTAACATAACGTACATTTATTAAGACTTCAAAAAAGACATTGTTTATAATGTCTTTTTTTGATGATATTTTATTTAATAAGTCTATATATATTAATTAATGATAAAAATAATCTCAAGATAATCGAGCTCGATTATCTTAGATAGAATATTTTGTTACACAACAACTTTGAAGGAGGATGAAGTGGAGAATATTAAAGGTTTTAAATCTGGAATATTTTATGAAGGAAAAAATATAGAAGAATTTATTGATAAAGAAATTAGTAAAGAAATTAATGAGTTACGTACAGATGAGATTGAACAATTAAAAAAAATGATATATAAAATGAAACCTAATGGATCCAATGGTTCTAAAGATATAAAAATTAAAACAAAGATATTTTCTGAAAAGGAGCTAGAGATGGAGAATTTGAAGTTATTATTTAAGGATAAAGAAATATCTACATCTGGTAAAATGGTTACTGCTTTTTATTATTGGCATGATATAAACAAAATAATATCAATATCATCGACTCCAAAAACTATGGAATTTATAAACGGTTTAAACGAATTTATTGGTGAGGAAAAATTTGATAAAATGGCTACGACTTCGGTAAGGCGTTATATGGATAAAATGGGAGTTAAACAAGTAGATCAACGAATGATAATTCCCGAACGTTCAGATAATCATAAATTTAGATTTTATAAAACATTAAATTCATGTCATAAGGCTAAAAAAATTAAACATTTTTTGAATATTAATGAAAATGATAAAATATTAACAGATGTAAATTCTAAGGAAAATGTTGACACTGAACAACTTAAAACAGATGTTCGTATTAATCAAAAAGATAATGATTCCATTATTGCGAGATTGATTAACAATTTAGGAATCAATGAGATCGTTATAACGGATAAAGAAATCAGAATATTATTTAAGTAATATTCTGATATAACAAAAAAATAAAGGTATGAAATATTATAATACCTTTATTTTTTTACACCTTTGTAAGGAAGGAGAATATGGAACTAGGAAGGCAACAAAAAACAGTTTTTGATGATTTAAAAAAATGGATTGAATATAATCATTGTAACAATTTATTATCTTGTAAAATATTATTTGGATATGCTGGTACAGGTAAAACAACTTTAGCAATATTATTAAGACAAGAATTTTTTAATTTGAAGTTTGCTTTTTTAGCATTTACAGGAAAAGCATCATCTGTTTTAAGAAAAACTTTAATTGATTTTGAATCTATTGATGAAAAAGATTTTATAGGAACAATTCATTCTTTTATTTATAAACCAATTATAAAATTTAATAATGTTACAAAGAAAGATGAATTAATAGGATGGGAATTAAAAAATCCATATGAAAATGATTTTGATATTATTATTGTAGATGAATTTTCAATGATAGATAATAAATTATTAAATGATTTGAAATATTTTTGCAAACAAAAATTAATTTTATTTTTAGGTGATCCTTTTCAATTAGGTCCAATTTCAGAGAATACATCTTCTATTAAATATTATGATTATTTATTAACTGAAATTCATAGACAAGCAATGGATAATCCTATTATTAGAATTTCTAGTTTTATAATATTCTGTTCAAAGAAAACCTTGATGTCTTTAGACCCAAGGATGAATTTGAACTAATCTTAAAAATTTTTAGAATAAAATATAAATTCTATAATTATTATAAAAGGAATGGAATGTATCTTACGCAAATTAATAAAATAAAACACATTGATAAAGAATCATATGAGATTCTTGTGTCATTATCAAGATTATGTAAAAATATGTATAATGTAGGTGTATATAATGTTAGACAAAAATTTATAAATGAAGGAAAATATACAAATTATTTTTCCAATTATCATGATTGTAAAGAAAATGAAAATTATAAATTATTAGTACAAATTGGACAAAATATATTAAGATGTGTAGATTTTTCATTTAGATCATTTTTTCAATTGATTAAGAAAAAGAAAGAAGGTATTGATTTAGGGAAAGTGAAATTACCGGGTTATCTTGATAAAGATTCTTATTATCCAATAATTTGGCAAACACAAATGTTTAAAATTGAAGATAATAAAATACGACTTTCAATGACTACTGAATTTAAAAATAAATTTAATATCAGAAAAAGATTTTTGTATTTTGATTTACCTAAACATATAGATAAAAATTCAATTAAAGAAATAAAAATAGTACCACATCAAAAAGTTAAATATTTCACAATTCATATAACTTATAAAAAGGAGAAAATAAAAAATGAAAATTTAAACTCAAATGAATTTTTAAGTATAGATTTTGGTGTATCAAATCTTGCTTCTTGTATAAATTCTAAAGGGACATCTTTTATTTTAGATGGTAAAAAATTAAAATCAATAAACCAAGGATATAATAAAGAAATAGCAAGATTAAAAAGTATTTTAGACAAACAAGAACCAAATTCAAAAAGATATTCAAATAAAATGTATAAAATCACTGAAAAAAGAAATAATAAAGTCAACGAATATTTAAATTTAGTAACTAATATACTTGTTAAACATTGTATTGATAATGAAATCGGTAATATTATAATTGGAGATTTTAAAGATATTCAAAAAAACTCAAATATGGGAAAAGTTAATAATCAAAATTTTGTTCAAATACCATTTTCTAAATTAAGTAATAAAATTAGAAATAAATGTTCTTTAAATTCTATAAATATTGAATATCAAGAAGAATCATATACTTCTAGATGTTCTTTTATAGATAATGAGGAAATAAAAAAACATTCTGTTTACAAAGGTAAAAGAATTAAAAGAGGATTATTTAAAACTGAAAATGGTATATTAGTAAATTCAGATATTAATGGTGCTTGTAATATCATGAAAAAATTTCTAAGTAAACAAAACTTTGAAGATTCAATCTTCAAAGAATTGTCTAGAGGACTTGTCAATAGTCCAATACGAATAAGGATTCTTTAAGAATCAAACTTCGTATCAAGCTTCAACTTTAAAAAGTTGAAGTAATTGACATACAGCAATAACAAGATCAAAACAAAAATTATTGATATTATCAAATAATTAAAGGAGTTATAATGCATACAATAGTTTGTGATCAATGTAGAACAATTCATCCACCTTTAAAACCAGGACAAATTTGTCCTCTTGTTGAACATAAAGATAAAAGTGGTAAAATTATACATATTGATGATGGAATCATTGATATAAAAAATTTAATTTTAAAAATAATTAAAAATAAAGAAATTAAAGATAATAATAAATTAATGGTTAATATAATTGAAAATCTTAAAAATTATTTAGATAATTATAAGGAATTTTAATATGTTATTTGAAAAAATTTCGGATTTATTAATAAATAATAAATATAATATTGATATTAAAAAAGATTTTAATACATTAATTGGTGATTTTTTTATGATTTATGTTAATAGAAAAAAGATAAAAATTGCTTTTAATGTTTGTTCAAATCCAATTTTTGTTGCTAAATTATGTTTTCTTTTATCAAAAATTTATGATAATTTTGAAATTAGCAGTAATTTCTATATTCAAAATTCTGAAATATTTATTGCAAATGAAGCATTGGATAAATATAGAGAAGATTTAGAAAAAGTAGTAAAAAGTAAAATAGAAAATGATAAATTATGTGATATCTTAATGTATGATAATGATATAGAACATTATAACGCATAAAAAGGGAGAAAATGTGAATATAAATACGCTATGGGTTGAAAAATACAGGCCTAAAACTTTAGAAGAATTAATTCTTCCAGGTAATTATAAAAAAGAATTTGAAGAAAATATTAAAAGAAAAGATATAGGTAATCTTTTATTATATGGTCCTCCGGGTTCTGGTAAAAGTTCTATAGCTTTAATTTTAGCATCACCAAATGGAATTTTAAATTTTCCTGAATCTAATTTATTAATGATTAATGGTTCTGCAAGAGAAAGTAGAGGTATAGGTTGTGTTGATACTGTAATTGAACCATTTTGTAAATTTCCACCATCGGGTGATGATAAATTAAAAATTGTATTTATAGACGAAAGTGATTATTTTACGGATCAAGCCATACATTCACTCAGATATATTATAGAAAAATTCTCAAAATATGTAAGATTTATTTTTACTTGTAATTATGTCTCAAAAATACCAGAAGCTATTTATAGTAGAACACAAGCTTATGAATTTAAGCAAATGCCTAAGGAATATGTAAATAAATATTGTTTAGATATTCTTGAAAAAGAAAATATTGAAAATAAAAAAGAAGATATTGAATTTGTTGTCAATTCATTATATCCAGATATTCGGAGAATTGTAAATTGTTTACAAAAAAATTCATTAACTGGTAAATTAACAGTATCTA
This sequence comes from uncultured Hyphomicrobiales bacterium, assembly GCA_964472015.1. Lineage (GTDB taxonomy): Bacteria > Bacteroidota > Ignavibacteria > Kapaibacteriales > UBA2268 > JAAYTD01. The sequence continues at coordinate 21,721 of CAYYIP010000005.1, forward strand.
AAGAATCAGTATTTACAAATGAGACTGTAATAATGGGTTTAATTATTGAAATAATTAATTTTGTAAATGAAAATAAACAAGATAAAGTAAATACATGTTTATCAAATATTGTAAAAGTTCTTAATAATTATGATATGGATTTTAGAGGAATTTATTCTAATTTATTTTTTAATAAAGATATTCCAGCTAATTGTAAAATTATCATTAATAGATATTCAAATGGGCATGGGGATTGTTTAATTCCACAAATGCATTTTATGGCAATGATTTTTGAAATTATAAAAACATTGATTGATTATAAAAAATGTCTAAAGAATTGATATAAGAAAATGATTGGTATATATCAAGATTCATTTATTGAATTTTTAAAAAATAATTTGAATAATAAAGTAAAAATAACAAATAAAAATATTATTTGTAAATGTCCTTGGTGTGAAATAGATAATGATAATAAAAATCATTATCATTGTTATATATCTTTGACTGATCCTATCTTTAAATGTTTTCATTCTAATTGTACTCAAAAAGGTAAAATATCTAAATTAATTTTTAAAATAGCAAATAAAGATTTAATAGATTTATTTGTTGATCTTAATTCTATTAAAGAATTTAAAAGAGATCCTGAAAAAAAATATTATAAAAAAATTAATCTTAAGTTTCCAAAGATTGATGAAGATAGATTTAAATTAAAAACTTTTTATTTAAAAAATAGATTAAGATTTTCAAATTATCCAATAAATGATATTCCAAATTTAATTTTTAATTTTTCAGAATTTTGTGATTTAAATAAATTAAATTTAGATTTTACAACATTAAAACTAAAAAAATTTTTAGATGATAGTTTCATAGGATTTGCCACACAAAATCATGGTGTAATAATTTTTAGAAATATAAATCCTAAATCGAATTTTCTTCATTATAAAATGCAAATACAAGAAACACTTTTTCCAGATTATTATAAAATAGATAATGCTATTGATAATAATAAAGTTATAATATGTGAAGGGATTTTTGATGCTTTATCAGAATTTATATCAAATGTTACTAATTTAAAAAATGAAACAAGTATGTATGTAGCATGTTTATCGACAAATTATGATATGGTTTTTAAAAGTATAGTGTTTAATGAAAATAAATACAAATTAGATGTTTCAATTTTATCAGATAGGAATATAAATTTAGATTTTTATAAATATTTAAGAAATAAAAATAAACATATAATTGATAAGTTAAATGTTTATTATGGAAATAAAAAAGATTTTGGTGATTTTCCAGATTTTATAGAAAAGTTCACTGATTGAAAAATTAGAATTTTAATTTATAGGAGTTTTAAAATGATATGAATAATAATAAAAAAGATCCATCTATTATGTTAAAACAATATTACAAAGAAACATTATTAACTGGTGAATATTTAAATTATGAATTAGATATGATAGATTATTATAATGTTTTATTTAATTCTATAAAATTAAATAAACTTTATAATATTTTAGATTCCGAACTTTGTTTATTTAAATATAAACACGATGATGAAGATTCAGTTTTTATGATTTTTTCAATACCAATGCAAAATAATTCACAAAGTAAAATTCAAAAACATTTATCTGAAAAAATAATGAATATTATTAAAATTTTAGAAGATACTTTTATTATGATTAAATATATGAAATTAAAAGAAGTTAAAGAAGATAAAAGAACATATCTTAATATAATAATTTAGTGAAAATAAGGAGATTAAAAAATGAATAGTATTACAATTGATTCTAGTAAATTTGGTGATTTGGTGAAAGTTTTTTCAATATTTAAAGATTTATGTAATGATATCGACATCAGAGAAGGTATTATAAGACAAAAAACAAATGACGCTGTTTGTATTTTTGAAGTTGATTTATCATCTATTATAGGAAATATTAATTTACCAATTTCTCAATTAAAAAATAAATTTGATATATTTAAAAGTTTTTATGGTCAAGAAATAGAGATTGTTAACAATGGTGTAGATTGTAAAATTTCAGATATTTTTTCATCAATTACATTTAAAAATCCTTTTCTTGAATTAATGGATAATAAATATATTCAATCTGAAGAATTAGCTAGACAAATGGAAATTGTAGAAGAATCACTTTTAATGAAAGTATCAATCGAAAAGAAGATAATTGATAGATTTAAAGCTATCACACAAGCATTTAATTCAAAAAGTATTACTATTTCATTTAATGAAGATAAAGGATTTATTTTATGTGAAACTAAATCTAAGGAAAACAAAGCTGAATTTATTAAAGATATTATTTTAGAAAGAGAAGTAAATTATAAAACAAATCTTTCTTTTATTCCATTTATTTTAGATTATGATAGTGAAATAATTTATAATGTTTATGAAAATCAAGAAACAATGATTGCTTCTCATATATTTAAATCAACAATTTCAGATGTTAATATTACAATTTATACACGTTCACAGTTGATTAGTGAGTGAAGGAAAAAATTCATGACTAAACAAAAATATATTCATTTAGCAGATGGTAATTTTTTAACATGTTTTATTTTTTGAGAACAGAATTAGAAAAAATAGCAAATGATAAATTTAAAGTATTTTTGATTGATATTTTTGGAAATAAACACACGTATAAAATAATATGTGATTGTACAACTCCTGATGATGTAAATCTTAAACTTAATTTCATTTTAGGGGATTGGATAAAGTGAATCCTGAATCTATTTTTAGTTATTATCCATCTTATTCAATTTTAGATGAAATTTTATCAACGGGTGAATATGATCAATTGAATATATTTATTGATTTAAAAAATAATTTACAAACATTATATATGGAACATTCTATAAAAGGAATCATTGAAGAATCTACAAAATCTAAGTTTATAGATACTTCTATATTTTCTTCTATTTTATCATTTTTACAATTTCATAAATTGTATTCAATTAAACGAGATATTAATATAAAATTTTATATATTTTTTGAGACAGGGACGTCTATATACCATACAAATATTTCAAAGAAGTATAAGATCAATCGGAGGATTGATGATCTTTATGGGTTAGATAAGGATAAAAGAGACTATTTTTATGAAATTGTTCAAAAGAATTTTCAACTAACAGAATCTGCGTTAAATAAAATGCCTAATGTTTATGTTATTAGATTAAGTCATTTAGAAGCAGATTTTATTCCTTATTATTTAATAAAAAATAAATTAGTAAATGATAGTTTAAATCCAGTAAATATAATATATTCTAACGATCATGACCTATATCAATGTTTGGAATTAGAAGGTAATAATTTTATTTTTTCAAAAGCGTATAAAACTAAAAAAATTATTAGAAAAAATGAAGTTTTAAAAACATATTTAAAAACAGATAAAAATTTACCAGATAAATATTTAACATTTTGCATGTCAATTATTGGAGATTCGGGTGATAATGTTTTTGGAATTAAAGGTATAGGTCCAAAACGTGTATGTGATATTATCGAAGAAATGGTAAAAATGGTTGGTGGGATTGAAAATCTAAGAAATAATGTTATTAATGATAAAGATATTTTTCATCAAGATGTCAATTTAACAAAGAACAAAAATATAAAAATGATTATTGATGAAGAAAGAAATAGTAAAACTATCTCTAATAATCTTAAATTAGTTGACTTCAATATTATTTCTGAATTTTTAGATAATGGTTTAAATACTGAAATGTTAGAAAGAAGAAAATATATTAGAAATATATTAGATAATAAAAAAATAGCTCCAATTGAACCACTTAAAACAGCTTTGAGTAAATTGGGTATATATTTACAAGAGGAATTAGAAGCTATTTATTTTAGGAGATAAAGAGGTTAATGTTAAATGATAATCTTGTTTTATCATATATAAAAAAGAATCTTGCATTTCCATATAATAAAATTGAGGTTCCAGATACCGAAATATTAGAATATGTCAAAGAATTTACAATAAAAGAATTTAGTTATTATAGTCCTAATATAAAAACAATAGGTTATAATACACAATTACCACAAAATAAAGTTCCTAATAAAGGTAATGAATTTTATATAGTCGATGATGAAGGTTTAGAAATTTTAAATATTGTAAATATCTATTTCGGTCAATCAAACCTATTTTTTCATGGACATCCACCTATAGGGGCAATGTCAATAGGGGAACTCTCACAATGGGCTTTAAGTGTAGAAGTTTCTATGATGGTGAAACAATTTTCAAATTGGAATTATACGTTTAGATTTTTTCACCCAAATATTGTGAGAATTTCCCCTGTTCCAACAGATCAATATATTGCAATCGAATATGAAACAATTCAACCCATTGATTTTAGTGGCATTAGAAATGAATTTCAAAGATTATTTTTAGAATTAGCGTTATCTGATATTATGATTTTAATTGGTAGAATAAGAAAAAAATATGGCGATACTTTAAAAACACCATACGGTGATATTCCAATTAATAGTGATATTTTTGATGAAGGTAAAACAAAAAGAGATGAAGTTATACAAAAATTAGAAAAGAATAATATGGTAAATATTGTTATTGATGTTGGATAGAAGATTTTAAATTAATTATTGAAAAATATCTGTTATATTTTGGAGGTTAATAAAGGATTCTTTAAGAATCAAACTTCGTATAAAACTTCAACTTTAAAAAGTTGAAGTAATTAACTAAATTATATATTAGGAGATATAAAAAATGATTACAAAAAATTTACATTTACTGAATGAAAATACAAATGAAATATATGAAAAATCTGAATTTGATTTTCTTAATGAAATTGATATTTTAAAAGGAAAATGCCGAATGATGTTAGCGAAAATTGTGAAAGGCCAAAAATAAGAGATGTTTTTTCTAAAAAATCAAAAATTAGATATCGAATATGTGTTTTAGAAAGATCAATAATTTGTAACAATAAAATGGAAAGATTAGTTAAAAAATATTTAAAATTATGTAAAACTAATGCATGTAGAGATAGGTATTATGGAGATATAAATGCTATTAAAAAACGTAATAGAAGTTACAATGAATATATCAATAAACTTAAAGGACAATTAAAAAGTAATTAAAATTTTAAAAGTGATAAAAAATGACTGAAAAATACCAACAAAAGATTAAAGGAAGAAAAATTAAAGTAGGAGAAAATTGAATGTTTGATTTTTTTTGTGGAATTGATCCTTCTTTTAAAGGTTTGGGTTTAATTCTTTTAGATAACAACATAGATATAATTGAAAATCATTTAATAACAACCAAGCCAACAAAAAGTGAATATGATATAGAATTTAGAGTTAAAGACATTTTATATCACTTGACTGTAATATTAAGTAAATATAATCGACATAATTTAATTATTTATATTGAAGGTGTTTCATTTAATTCTAAAGGTCAGAGTACTGTTCAACAAGCTGTTTTAAATTATTCAATTAAAATATGGCTAATGGATAATAATATTACATATAAATCTATCCCTCCAACTTCTTTGAAAAAATTTGTTACTGGTACCGGTAAATGTCAAAAAGATTTAATATTATTAAAAATTTATAAAAAATTTGGAATAGAATTTGATAATAATAATATTGCTGATGCTTATGGTTTGGCTAGAATGTGTTATGAATCAGAAAGAAATAATTAAAAATAGGTTTTTAAAATGGATAAAAATCAAAAAAAGTTAATTAATTTTCAAGTTAAATATAAAAAAATATTTCAAAAAACTATGTCTAAAATTCAAAAAGAAACCGAATTGAGAATAGAAAAATGTTATCAAAAAATGTTAATTGATAAAGATCCAAAATCTAAAATTAAATATGCTAATTGTATTTCTAAAGCTAAAATTCAAGGTTTAAAAGAAGGAATACGATTTTTAAGAGATAGTTCTAATCAATGTAAAGGTGATAGAAAATGTATTGAAATGGTAAAAATGTTAATAAAAGAATTATTAAGAAAATTACAAGATGAAACAAAACAAAAAATTCTCAAAAAAATTTTATAATTAGGAATATAAAAAAATGAACGCAATAAAAAATTTAGATAAATATGTTTTAAAAAATATTGATAAAATAAGTAAAGTTCCAGGAATTGAAGAATTACAAACAAAGTCTGGCGGTAAATTATATAGTATAAAATATTATATTTTCAATAAAAGATTTTCAAAAATTCCTTTATGTATCGGTTTTACTTCAAAAAATAAATCATTTAAAGAGTTAAATAGCATTGATATATTTAATAAAGATCAATCAACATGTGCTGTTATTGAAGTAGATCCTAGTATTCCGGAAGAAAAATTATTGAAATTTATTTCAAGAACCGCAATTGCTATAAAATTTTCAGATAAAAAATTTAAAAAAATTAAAGAAAATAAAAATATTTTAAATACATATTTATCTTATTTAAATGAATCTGATAATTGGGATTTAAAATTTTCAAGATTTGTACTAACATTTTCGGGTTTTGTTACTATTATTTCATTTTTAATTTTAATATCTTTTTATATTAAATCGTTAAAAAATAAATATGAGGTTTATAAAGCTACAAGAATAGAACAAGAAATAAATAATAATTTATTCAAAGACCAGAAACAAGATGAACCCGCATTTAATATATATTCAAAACTTCAACATTTTATTATAAGAGTTCTTGAAAGTAAAACACCTGCAGCTATTATTTGTGGGCCTCCAGGTACATCTAAAACATATATTCTTAGAAGAGTTCTTTTCTTTAAAAATCTAAAACCCGCAAAAGATTATAATATAATAAGAGGTGGTGGGTTGGGTGTGGCTTCTGTTTATGATTTATTATATCAAAATAAAGATAAAATTTTAATTCTAGATGATTTTGATACACCACTAAATGACGAAGATACAATTAATATGTTAAAAGCGGTAACGGATTCATATGATCGAAGAGTTTTATCAATTTCAAGAGAAAAAATGATGAGTTCATCACAAAATCAATTAAGTCCTTCAACACCTGAAAAATTTGAATATACAGGAAAAATAATTATTATTACAAATATACCAAAAGAAAAAATAAATAAAGCTTTATTAAGTAGAGCACCAGCAATAGAAGTTAAATTTTCTCAGAAAGAAATATCTCAAGCTATTTATAAAATGTTAAATTTTATACAACCCACTATTCCTTTAAATGTAAAGATGGAAGTTTACAATTATATAGTTGATTTATCTAAGAAAAAAAATATAGAATTAGATTTTAGAACATTTAAGAATTCTATTGATGCTAGAGTTGGTAATCCTGAATTTTGGAAAGAAATGGTTCGTATTATTGTTTCTTATGATTAAATTTTGAAATTTAATGGAGGTTTTTTAAAATGTCTAAATTTATATTAGTTTGTCATGAAGCTGAAAAAAGAGGAAAACATTATGATTTAAGATTTGAAATTCCAAATTCTAAATTATGGTCTAGTTTTGCATTAAATGATATGCCTCCAACGGAACCAAATAAAAGAATATATATTCCTAGAACAAATGATCATTCTGAAGAATCTGCATTATATGTTGGAAAAATTTCAGAAGGTGAATATGGTGCCGGTATTATAAAGAAAATTGATGGTGGTGAATGTGAAATTATAAAATATAGAAATTCTCATATAATTGTTGATTTTAAAGGAAAGATATTAAAAGGTAAATATCACTTTATTAATGTTGGTGTATATGATAGAAAAAGAAATTATAAGAAAAAAGTATATGGTTTCTTTAAAGCAAAAGATGTTAGACAATTAAATGAAAAACAAAAGAATTTAAATGAAAGTTTGATAATAACGGGTATAGGTGCATTAACACCAATGTTATTTGAAGTGTTAATTTTTATGTTAAGACATTTCCTTACAAAAAAATTTTTTAAAAATTTAAATAAAGAATATGATGAAAATTTTTCAAAAAAACTTTCAGAAATAATAAATGAAAAAGTTTCAGTTTATGAAATAGATAAAAATATAGTAAATGCTTTTACCATGGGTAAAAAAGATGATTATGTTTTTTATTATTTTACAGGATTAAAAAGTGTAATTAATTTAACAGATGATGAAATTATTTCTATATTACTTCATGAATATGGTCATTGTAAAGAAAATCATGGACCTGTGTCTGAAAGGAAATTATTTATAAATTCTATGTTATCATCAATATTTTCTGGTGTTTTAACGGGTACAATTGCTCATGCAACTAAAAGTTTAGCACTTGTATTTTATCCGTTTATGTTTGTTGTTTTTATGATAAGTAGCTTTACAAAAGGATTTACTAATAGAAATTTAAGATGGACCGAAATAAATGCTGATAAATATCCTGCTAAATTTGGATATAAAAAGGAATATTTATCTGCTTTAACAAAAATGAAAATATATATATATAAAGAAATTTGTGGAAATGATATAAGTGAAAATGAATGTGAAAAGAAACTCGAAGATATATATTATTTTGATGTACATCCTCCTATAAAAGATAGAATAAAGATTGTTTCTAAATCTTTAACAAAGATATTAAAAGTAACTTTATCATTAATTAAATCAGGAAATGTTTTGGGTGCTATTAATTTCTTGAAAAGTATTGTTAAATTACAAAAAAGTTTACCTAAAAATAAATTTTTTTTAAAAAATAAAACAATCGCAAATTGATGGATTTAGTTATCTAAAAATTCACAAAAATTAAATTCTAACTTTTCAATTTTTAAACTTAAAAAAATTAAATATGGGAGGCACTTTGTTTTCTGAAATTAAGATTTTAACAATTCACAACATAACAATATTATATAAAGTATATTAAAGGAGAATTTTTAAAAAATTATGAGTAAAAAAATACAACTTTCTGAAAATGCACTTAAAGTAGCAGAAGCAAGATATTTTATTGATGAAAATGAAGATTGGGAGGGTTGTGCACAAAGAGTTTCAAGATGTTTATCTGAAGTTGAAAAAGATAGAAAAATATGGGAAGATAAATTTTACGGTATAATTTCATCAATGGATTTTCTTCCAGCTGGTAGAATTTTAAGAAATTCTGGTAGGCGTAAAGGTTCTCTTCTTAATTGTTATCATCTTCCATGTCTTGATTCAATTGAAGATATAGGTCAATTTATTATGGATAGTTTAATTCTTTGGTCTGAAGGTGGTGGTATTGGTGTTAATATGTCTTCTTTACGTCCGAGAGGCGATGAAATTTTAGGAAAAGGTGGAAAATCATCAGGTATGGTTTCATTTTTAATTTCAGCTGATCAAGTTTCGAGAACAATAGAAAGTGGAGGTCAGAGAAGAGCTGCTGGATTATGTTCTTTAGATATTAATCATCCTGAAATTGAAGATTTTATAGATGCAAAAGTTGAGCATAATAAAATTTCTCATTTTAATATTTCTGTTATGATTAATGATAGGTTTTTAGAAGCAGTTGAAAAAAATGAAGATTGGGAATTAAAATTTAAACAAAAAGTTTATAAAAAAGTTAAAGCTAGATATTTATGGGATAAAATTATTAATAATATGATTCTTCATGCTGAACCTGGACTTTTAAATACGACTAATTTATTTAAAAATAATTCTTGGTATTTTGATCCTGTTACTGGTGTTAATCCTTGTGGTGAAGCTGTTTTATCTCCTTATTCTGCGTGTGATTTAGGCTCATTAGTATTGCCAAATTTTATAACAGGTTCAACAAATACAAATTGGCAAAAATTAGAAAAAACAATTAAAATAGCTGTTAGACTTTTAGATAATGTTCTTGATGTTAATAAATATTCAATTAGAAAAATTGATGAAAAATGTCATTTATCTAGAAGAATAGGTTTAGGTATAACAGGTTTAGCTGATTATTTATTTATGAAACAATTAAGATATGGATCGAAAGAAGCATTGAGTGAAGTTGAAAAATTAATGAAATTTATTAGAGATGTATCATATGAAGCTTCAGTTGAATTAGCTGTGGAAAAAGGATCATTTCCTATGTTTGAACCGGTTAATTATTGTAAATCATCATTTATTAGGAAATTGCCAGCAACGTTAAGATTAGATATTAAAGAAAAAGGAATAAGAAATGTTAGTTTAATGTCTATCGCTCCAGGTGGTACGATTTCATTATTACCAGAAGTTTGTTCGGGTATTGAACCTTTAATATATAAAGCATATAAAAGAATAGATAAAGTGGGAGAAAGAATTTATATTCATCCTGTTTATAAAGAATTATTAAAAAATGGAAATTCTATACCAGAATGGTATGTTGATATGTCAGATCTTAATCCAAAAGATCATTTTGAAATCCAAGCATTAGTTCAAAAATACACAGATGGTGCATGTTCTAAAACTCTCAATATGCCAAAAGGAACAACACCTGATCAATTAAGTAGATTATTATTGGAATATTCACATGATTTAAAAGGAATAGCTGTTTTTGTTGATGGTAGTATTGAAGGTCAAATTTATAATAATATTAATGAAGATGAAGCTAGAAAATATTTAGAAGATGATAATGTTAGTAACTCTTATACAGAAGATGATATTAAATGTTCTGTTTGTGAAAGAAAAGACGATGGAATTTATATATGTGAAAACGCCATTGGTATGAATTAAAAAATGAAATATGGGCAGGCAATCCAACTAAAAAATTAAAAGAAAGAGTGTAAAAACTTCTTAATCAAGGAGAAAAATATATGTCATTAATTTTAAAAGAAAAAGTTGTTTGTCCTTATAATAATTCATGCCCTTATAATAAAGGAAGTTTTACATGTCATGGTGCAAATCCTGACAGAAGTAATGAATTCATATGTGATTTTGTTAATGAAGATGGTTCTTTCAAGGAAAATTGTTTTAGAAATAAACATGATACTTCAGGTAAAATGGAAATAATTGTAGAAAAAACATAGGTTTAATTTTGAAAATTTTAAAATTGTATTAAGGAAAAATCAAAAATGACTAATATAAATCAAAATGAAGAATATTTTGAAAAATTATTGGTGGAATATAAAGAACAACGCGAAGAATTAAAATCAATGATTTTAGAATTAAGAAAATATAAAGATAAGATAGGTAAAATATTTCCAGATAATTTAGATAATAGATATGTTAGATATTTTGAAGAAAAAGTTAAAGCGGTAACAGAATTATATAAAGCAATTTTAGATATAAGAAAAGAAATAAGTAAAAATATTAAAGATGAAATGGAATTTAGAAGAAAAATATCTCCAAAAAATAATGAAGATGAAGATATGAATGATATTAGGAAAATGGTACATATAGTAGAACAATACAACAAAATTAAACCAAAGGAGAATATTGAGAATGTCAGACGAATTAACGAATGAAGAAATTATTGAAGAAAAAAATTTAGAAGAAGAATTTGAATCAATAATTGATTCAGATATTATAATTAATGAAGAAGAAATCAAAAAAGAAGTTGATAAAACATTAACTAATTTGAAAATCGATATTACTGAAGATGATATTAAAAAATATAAAAAAAATAAATCTAAAAAAGATATTCCTACATCTGATGAAATAATTGAGATGAGTGATAAAGAAGTAATTGATAATTCAAATTTAGAGATTCAAGAACTTTATTCTGAATTTTCATCATTTGTGCAAAATAAAACAGGCATTGTTGCAGATACAGGTGTTAAAAATACAATTACAACAGGTATTGATTTATTAGATGCTGTTCTTGGTGGTGGATTTGCAATTGGAACAATGGGAATGATTGTTGGATTTCCTGGTTGTGGTAAATCTATGTTAGCTATGCAAACAATTGGTTCAGGACAATTAAAATATAAAGGAAATCTTTTAGCAGCATATCTAGACTCAGAAGAAGCAACCACAACAATAAGATTATCTAATCTTGGAGTAAGATATCCAAAAATAAGACCATATACAAATATCACAATTGAAAAAACATTTAAATTTATTGAAGGTTTATGTTCATTTAAAGAATTAAAAGATATTACAGATCAACCATCTATTGTTGTTCTTGATTCTTTAGCAAATACATTGAGTGAAAAAGAAAGAGAAGCAACGGATATTAATTCGGTAATTGGGTATAAAAGTCGTTTATTATCAATTCTTATACCGAAATATATAAGCAAATTTGGTCAGTATAATATTTTATTTCTTGTTGTAAATCAATTAAGAGATTCAATAAAAATAGGTCCTTTTCATGAAGCAAAAGAATTAAATTTTATGAGACAAGGAAAAACAATTCCTGGTGGAAATACAGCAAGATTTAATACATTTCAATTAGTTGATATGAAAGTTAAATCAACATTGGAAAAATCTAAATACGGTTTTGATGGAATAATGTGTGAAATAAAATTAATAAAAAATAAATTATTTACACCAAATATAAAAATTGCAATTGTTGGTAATTTTGTTACAGGTTTTAGTAATTTTTGGACAAATTATGTATTTTTATCTGAGAACAAAAGATTAAATACAGGTGCATGGAATTATTTAACTTCATATCCTAATAAAAAATTTAGAACAGTTGAAGCAGAAAATTTATATTATACTGATGAAGAATTTAAAGAAGTATTTGATAAAGAAATTGAAGATTGTATTAATGTGGAAATAAAAGAAAAACATAATCCTGATCTTGGATTTTAAATATTTTTTGGAACAAATTTAAAATTAAATTTCTATTTTTTAATAAAAATATAGGAGAATTTCTGATGAATATACAAGAAGAAGTAAAGGTATTTGTTAAAAATCTGGTCAGTAATTTAGTAGATAAAAAGAATGATATTAATGTTGATGTTTCAATTTCTACGAAAACTATTTTAGTTCAGATTAAAACTGCAAAAGAAGATTGTGGTAAAGTTATAGGAAGAAAAGGGAGAACAATTGAAGCAATTAAAATTTTAACTTTAGCATTTAAAAATACTCAATTTCCACAAGATTCTAAAAATATTTCTATAGAAATTATAGAAGGTGGAAATGTTATTATCAATAAAAAAAATCATGGAGATTATTCTAATGTTAAAAAATAATTCTAAAAAAAGAATTCTTGAAAACTTCAAAGCTTTGGATTTTATTTTCTTTGGTAAACCCATTGATGAAGTTGAGACATGTTGCCCGTTTTTAAAAGAAGATTATTTAAGTACAAAAGGTATGTTTTTTTCAATAATAATTGAAATATACGATCTTATAAATCATAATCCTGAAAATGTTAATCTTAATGAAATTAAAAATATTAATGATTTGATTGAATCTTCAAAAAAATCTGCTAAAGTAGCTGTTGAAAATTCTAAAAAGATTTTAAATACAAAAAATGGTAAAAAAACATTAGTTGAACAAATAAATAGATCATTAAAAAATGATGAAAATCAAAATTTAAATGATGTTGTTCAAGAAGAAATCAAAAGAAAAGCATTTTCAATTGCTATTGATAATATTATTATTGCAAAAGCTATTCGAGAAACAGAAAATTATAAAAATCTCAATTCTTGGAAAGGTGGTGTGTTAGAGGAAGCATATAAAACTGTAAGAGATAATCTTATAGAAACAAGTATAATTATTGGAGAATAATTTGGATCAAATTAATGAATTTAATAAACTAATTGAATTTATTGATAATAATAAACAGAATAATGAAAAAGATAATGATAATTTATTAGATGATATTAATCATTTAATTAATTATTCTACTAAATATGAAAAATTAAATAATTTAATTGGATTTGATGTAAATCAATTTAAAAAAAGATTAAAACAAGAATTAATAAATGATCATATTAAAAAACAAAGTTATGATAGACCTTATATTTCTATAACAGAATTATTAGAATGCCCGAGAAGAATTTATTATGAACGAAAAAAATATGATATAGATCTAAAAAATTCTTTTTATTTTGTATATTTAAAATTATCTGCAGAAATAGGTAATACATATCATAAATTTATTCAAGAAAATTATGATTTTACTGAAACTGAAAAAACAATTATTAGTGAACATTATAAAACAAAAGGGCGTGTTGACGCTATAAAAAATAATTTTTTATATGAAATTAAACCAGTTGATCAAAAAGATATTAAAGATGCATATAATGTAAAACATTTATATCAATGCAGTATTGGAGCATATATTTTAAATAATTCATATGATTATAAAATTGATACAATAACACTTATTTATTATATTAGAGATAATTTTAGAAAAGATCCTATTTCGTTTGATTATAAATATGATGAACAGATAGGTAAAAAATTTTTAGAAAATGCATTGATTTTATATAATTGTCTTGAAAATAATAAATTACCTGAAAAATCAAATAATAAAGATGATTGTAAATATTGTTTACATAAAAAATATTGCTTAAATAAAGAAGATAAAAATAAACTAGATAATAAAGAAGAAATTTTGTTTTTGTTATGATTTTTGTTTTTTAGAAATTGTTTAGATAAAAGTTTTAAAATTTAATAAATGGAGAAATTTTAAAATGAGTATATTAATATATCCTTTAATTGCTGATAATTCATTATCACCTACAATTATTTCAGGTGTTTGTAAAACAATAGAAAAATATTTAATGATATATAGACTTGATACATTAATGAAAATTGGAGGTTGGACCCCATCAGCAAAAAGCGTTCAATTAATTTCTGGGGTAACAGCAACTTTTATTACAAATTATTTAGCTACAAAATATGGTGGTAAAAGTATTGTAAAAGCTTTATTAAATGCTGGAGAAAATATTTATGATTCTTCGAAACTTTTATTACATGAAAGTGATAAAATTTCTGGAAAAGAATTATCTTCAATGATAAGTATGTATATAGAAGAAAAAGAAAGTATAACTGATCGACAAAAACCACCAGAAGTTAAATCACCTATGTTAAATGTATCATCAACATTGGATCCAACATGGACAACAATTGTTGGACCGCAAGGAACACATATTGTTGGTATAAAAATAGCTCCATTTCCTATATCAAATATTAAAGATTTTGTTCACCAAATGTTAGAAGATAAATCTATGAAAGGTATTAAAAAAGTTATTAAAGCAACAAGTAGAAATTTTCAAAGATCATTTTTTTATAATATTATTTCTAGAGTATCTCCCATTTTGAAGTTTTTCGGTATTACAATGGCTTCATTGAAAGGAGATCCTGTAAATGATATTTTAAAAGGTAAATCTGTTTTTAATGAAACACCATTTTTATTATTAAATTATAATCAAATTAAAGATGATGCATTTTTTGCCGATGCTGGTGGAATAGATCAATTATTTGCAATGGGTTGGCAATCTGTTATTGCTGCAGATGATATTGCAAAAAGAGCTATATTTTGTATGAAACAATTTAATGGTTTATGTAATGTGATTCCTTATTCTTTTGTTTATTCCGGTCTTGGAAGAGATGCTATGAATGTTTATAAAGATTTGGAAGAATTGAGAAAATCAACAGCACCTTATTTTTCTTCAAAACAAAGTTCTAAAAAATTCTTTTCTGAATCATATGTAAAAGAATTAGTTGAAAGATATGGATCTTTAAATTTCCCTTGTCTTAAAGGAGATTGTGATTAAAAAATGGATATTAATCTAAATATAGTAAAAAGCAACTTAGAAGAAAAAATATTACATTCTGATGAATATCCTTTTTCTTTATCTTTAAAATGCAATTCATTTGAAAATGAAAAAGATTATGTATCTTATATAAGAAATTGTGAAAAATTAATAAGAGGTTCTATTGAATATAAACATTGGAGAGAATATCTTAGAGATGTTCTTGGTATTTCCAAATGTGTTTTAACAGATGAAATAATAGGTGAAACATCAATATCGATTCATCATCATATACCTGATTTATTTATACTTATTAAATCTATTATTAATAAAAAAATGGATACGGAAGAAAAATTTACTACATTTGAAATTTGTCAAGAAGGAATTGAACTTCATTATATGAATAAAATTGGATATACACCTCTTATAGATTCATTACATGAAAAATTTCATAATGGTTTTTTAAATATTCCTATTGAATATATAAGAGGTGATTATAATTATTTTATACAACATTATATGAAATATTTAGATGAAGAAGATATTAATTCAATAATGCAAAAAATGGCGGTAAAATTAGAAGATAATCCCAACTATTCTTGGAATAAAGATAATTATCCGGGTTTAGCCGTAGGTTAAAAAAGAGGATTTAAATAAATGATAACAATTGAAGATGAAGCTAGAATTCAATCAAAATATCCATTTGATATTGATAATTTTAGCGAAAGATATAAAACAAAAAATAATTTATTTAAATTTACATCTCCTTCTCTATGGGTAATTGAAAAAAATTTATTTTTTTTACTTAAAAATTCAAAAATTGAAAATTTTGATATAAAATATAGATATAAACCATCTTATTTATCATATGATAGATATAAAGTAACAAATTTAGATTTTCTTTTAATGAAAGTTAATAATATATTTTGTGCAGAAGATTTTGATTTAAATACTGTTATAATCCCATCACTTACTGCAATAATTGAAATATGTAAAGATAAATATTCAAATTCTACAATTGAAGAGGTTTCCTGGTAAGATGATTATTCATGATAAATTTGTTTTAATTAAAGATGTTAGTAATATTTTGTTTTTGAGTAAATCAGAAATTGAGAAAAAAAAAGTTAAAAATGGAAATGTTATTGTAAAAAATACTATTTTAATGCTTGAACATTCAATTAATCATTTTTCTTATGAATATGTTTCAAAAGTTTTAAAAAATATAAATTCATTTTGTGTTGTTTATTTACCAGATTACCCTTTAAATTATTCATTCAATAAAAAAACAAATCAACTTTTGATCAATTTATTTCCTTTTGGTGTTGAAACTGTAAATCCAACTAAACCTAATCCTTTAAATATTTATGCCTGTTTGATTGGTGCATTAATATTAAAAAATTGTGTAAATAAAAAAAATAGTATTAAATCTTCATTTGCATCTCCTGTTATAAATTTTTTAACAAGTATGTTTCTTAGATTATTTGGTAGACAATATGGATTGATTGGAAGATATTCTTCACAAATTATTAAGATGAAATTTTTAATAGGTTTATATATTTACATTTCATTTTTTGATTTAAATTTTAATAATGCTAAAAAGTTGTCATTATCATTTGCTCCTTTCGATTATGATGAAGATGAAAATATAATTAAAAAATATAATTTTAAGACATTTGATGATCTTTTAGATTGTCTTTCTGAAGTACAAGTAATGCCTGGAATGAATAAATATTTATTTTTAAAAACAATATATAGATATTTTCCTAATGTAAATATATTTCCGATGTTTGAAGATTTGGCAAGATTAATTTCAATTTTTATAGCTTCAAATATACCAGGTTCAAATATGATTACTAAAAGAATTTCTGAATATAATGAAGAAGAATATAATACAATATTAGAAATTTCAAAATTAATTTTGAAGTAAAAGGATGAATCTATGGATCTATATGGGTTTTTTAGAGCAAAAGTTGTTGATAATAAAGATCCTAAAAAATTTGGAAGAATTAAAGTCTGGATTCCAGATATAATGCCTAAAGTAAATGAACAAGAAGGTTTGTGGGCTGCTCCTGCAAATAATGCAATAGGTGGATTAAATGATGAATCTTCATATTATGGTTCTTGTTTAATTCCAAGAAAACATTCATTTGTTTTAATTTTTTTTGAAAACGGTAATCCTAATAAACCATATTATTTTGCAGCATTAAATTTGCAAAAGGAAAAAGTTTTACCGGAATGTCAAATTGGAGATAATTACGAAGATAAATGGGTTTTATTTAAATCTGGTGAAGGAAGATGTATTGTCGTATCTGATGATCCTTCTGATTGTAGAATTGAAATAACAGGTAAAAAAAGAAAATTAAAAAATCCTCCTAGTGGTGATTTAGAATCAGTTTATGAAATTGATGGAAATCAAACAACTATTTTGTTAGATGAAAGAGAAGGTAAAGAAAAAATTTTAATACGATCACATAAAGGAGATTTTATAAATTTTGATATAGAAAATCAAAAATTATTCGTTAAAATAGAAAATGATATTGAAATTTCTTCTAAAGGAAAAATTTTATTGGAATCTGAAAATGGAATTTCTTTAAAAAGTAAAGGTGATGTTAATATTCAATCATTAGATGATATAAATATCAAATCTATGAGCAAAGTTAATATACAATCAGCTATTGATATAAATATTAAATCATCTTTAAATTTAAATTGTAAATCGGATGGGATAAGTAATTATAAAGCGGGAGGTTCTTTAAATTCTGACGGTTCTATAATAAATGATATGATGGGTACCGCTTCAGAAGCTATGGAAGCAAAGGATGCAGAATCAACAAATCCTATTGGTGAAAGAGATTAATTATGAGTTTATTTAAAATAGGAATATGTACAAAGTTAGGTAGTTTATTAGATACAAATATTTCAAGTTTAAATAGAGCTAAAGATTCGATTATAAATTTAAATGAAAAATTAATTGATAAATTAAAATATACACAATGGTCTGCTGATAATGATGTAAATAATGCAATATCTTCTATAAATAATAGTTATTCGGAAATGATTCCAGATTCATCAGAATCTGATGAAATAATTGAAATGATTAATGAATGTAATTTTTTATCTGATACAATTTATCAATCTCCTATAGCTTTAGCTAAAAATTTAGCAGATCCTATAAAACAAAAAGCCGTTAATTTAATGTCAAATATTTGTGATAATCTTCCTGAATTTGATGGTGTTAAAATGTATAATGAAATTCTTTCACAAATAAAAACACAAGGTTTTAAAGAACTAATTGATAATACAAATAAAATAATTACTTGTATAAATACATTATGTGATCAAGATATTCAAGGAAAAATAGACAGATTCCAAAATATTTTAATTGATTGTAAAATGGACGGTGAAGGAAATCTTTCAATATCGGAATTATTAAGTGAATCTGGAATTTCAGATCAATCTAAAATTGATAATTTTTCAAATTTAGTTCTAGAATCTAATAATGTATTTGATAATATAGATTTTAGTCTTTCTTCTGTTACCGATTCATTCAAATCTAAACTTCCATTCTAAAATTGATTTAGAAAAAGTCCATTATATCAACACCTCTATTATATATATAAAATTAAAAGACACATGGAGGTTTGCGTTGATTACATTTACAATAGAAGAAAAGAAGAATGTTAGTATATTTAATAATGATGAATTTTTTATGAGAATTAATTTAATAACTTCATCAATTACAAATAAATATAATATTATTACGGAATTTATTGAAAATATATCCAAAAATATTGAAGGATTTGATGAATGGTTTATTTCATTTTTAAATGAGTATTCAAAGTCAGATAATAGATTTAAAATATTAGAAGATAATATAGAAAATATTAAAAAATATGTAGATAAATATATTGATTTTATTAATATTGATTTTTCTAATTTTGTTGATGAAACTAAGGCTAAAAAGAATAGTATTTTATTTTTAGAAGATGAAGTTGAAAAAATTATTAGGTTTTCTTCTTATTTAAAAATTTATTCAATTATTTCAAATTGTGAAGATTTTATGTTGGATAAAAGAACTAATAAAATTATATATAATTATATAGCATCAGATATTACAAAAGAATTAACATATAAAATATTTAATATTGTTAAAACTAAAACATATAGATATAATCAAACTGATAAATATATGTGGGATTATATTAAAATGGTTCAATGTAAAACTATTGATTTACATGTAATTCATATTTTTAATTTTATAATGAACAATATAATGGTTTTATGCAAAGAAGATAAAAATCCAATTATTTATTTTGTTACTGTTATTGATGAATCGGTTAGATGGTTTCTTAGATCAATTTATAAAAGTTCTGTTATATATGATGACTCTGTTTCAACAGAAGATATTCAAAGTGTAAATGTTGATAATTTAAAAACTTATTGTTATAATGATACATTAGGTAGATTAAAAGGAATAGCATATGATAAAATTCATACACGATTGGAACCAATTCCTATTACATTTGAAGAAGATGAAAATAAAAGTGATTCTGAAAAATTTGTAATACAATTTCAACAAAGACTTGAAAAAGTTAAACATATTTCACCTTTTTGTAATT
The DNA here is from genome assembly GCA_964472015.1 of uncultured Hyphomicrobiales bacterium. Lineage (GTDB taxonomy): Bacteria > Bacteroidota > Ignavibacteria > Kapaibacteriales > UBA2268 > JAAYTD01. The sequence continues at coordinate 41,831 of CAYYIP010000005.1, forward strand.
TTTTAGTATATCCAATTTTATCAAAAGTAACAGGAATTCCTTATAATCATATGCAAACATTATCTCCAGATCATGCTATTGTTTTATCATTATATATTCAAAAATTATTATTTAAAGTATTTGGTGATAAATATCATTCTATTTTTAATATTTTATCATATTATCCTAGAGAAAAAGTGCATCAAATTACTACTTCTTATAAATTAAAAAATTTAGAGTTTTTTATTAATTTATCTGATCAATATAAAAATTTTTTAGGATTTAATTCTAAAATTTTATTAGCGAATATGTTAGCTAATTTTATAGGTAAAACAACTAGAATAAGATTTACAGATATATTAAATGGTAGAGAATTAGATGGTATTCCTTTAAGTAAAATTGAAGTAGATATAATTGAATTTTTTATTTTATTTTTTTCAGGAGAGTTAGATCATTATTTTGAAAAAATGAAAAAACTTATTGAAAATGAATTTTAAGAACAAAATTAAAATAAGTAAATCATGGAGAAAAAAATGAAAAAAAACAAAAATATATTTAAAAAAATATCTAAAATTTTAGAAAATATTGATATAGAATTAAATAATGATATTGATTATAGATTACGTTGGTTAATGGATAAAGATTATAGAAAAATATTATTTGAAGAAAATCCACAATGTTTTATTACTATTAAAATAGGTGATAATGATATTCCTTTTTTTCCAATTTGTAATAGAACAGCAATTCAAGATAAAAAATTTGTTTTGACGTGTTTAACTGCTGCTAAAATTTTATTAAGACGAAGCGATATAAATAAACAAAGTGTTTATGATGCTATTTCTAAAATTTCATCATTATTGGGAAAAAGAAGTACTCCATAAAAAATTTAATAAAAGAGGCTGTTGAATGTTAATTAAATTGATGGATGTAAATAATTTTTGTAAAAATTTGAAACCAATTGTTTCGTCAATAACAATAACACGATCTGATGAATTTCACGAAGGTGGTATTTTTTCAGAAGTAATATTTGGTCCTTTGGGTAGTTCTTCACGAACAAATACTTATTCTTATATAGAATTAAATTGCAAAGTTATTCACCCTACCGCATTTGTAATTTTAAAACAATTGGATAGAAAAATAATTGATTTTTTATCAATTGAAAAAACTTTTATTTTAGATGAAAACGGTATCTTACAAGAAGATAAAAAAGGTGAAAATGGTATTAATAATTTTATAAAAATTTTTAATAAGATAAATTTTAGAGAATATTCTACTGAAAGAAAAAAATTAGCAGATGTGATAAAAGGTTCTTTTAAACAAGGAACTCTATTTGTAGATAAAATTCCTGTCATCCCTCCTGACTTTAGACCAATTTATAAAGATAATGATGGTAGATGGGTTCAGGATAAAATGAATAATTTTTATATTTCTTTAATTATTAGAAGCACATCAATTAGACCAATAGATGTAAAATCACCATTTTTCGATATTTTAAATTATAATATTCAAAAATCTGTAAATGATTTAGATAAATTTATAAGAGAAAAAATTTCTCATAAATATGGTTTAATAAGATCAAATATTTTAGGTAAACGTGTTGATTATTCGGGTAGAGCTGTTATTACTTGTGGACCGGAAGTTAGAGGTGATGAAATAGGAATTCCTTTTAAAATGGCTATTTCTCTTTTTGAACCATTTATTTTGCATTTAATTTTATATTCTCCTACTAATAGAAAAGAAATAATTAGAAAAGAAATTGAAAATTTTACTAAACAAGAAGCATCAATTGACGCAATTAAAAAAATAATGACATCTATAAAAAATGGTGATTATGTTCCTAACAAATTATATAAAATTTTTTATGAAATAACAGAAACATCAATGAAAGGTCGTCTTGTTTTAGCAAAAAGAGATCCTGTTCTCCATCCTGAATCAGTAAAAGCTTTTACTCCGATTCTTATAGAAGGAGATACAATAAGAATTTCAAATTTAGATGTTGGTGGATTCAATGCTGATTTTGATGGAGATCAAATGGCTATTTTTCATCCTTTATCAAATGAAGCACAAGAAGATGCTAAAAAAATGACAAAATTAGTTTCATCAACATCTTCTTATTCTTTGGGATTTGCGTTGTCAAAAGAAGCATGTGTTGGTTTATATATTTTAACTAAAAATTATTCATCTAAAAAATCACCAATAACGTTCAATCTTAAAGAAAGAGATACATATACTGATCCTTCAATACCTGTTATTTATAAAAATAAAAAAACAACTTTAGGAAAAGCAATTTTTAATAGTTGTTTCCCTTCAAATTTTACTTTTGTTGATAAATTAATAACAAAAAAAGAAATTAATGAATTATTTTTAAAATTAACTAATAGATATGATAGAGAAATTATTTTAAAAACATCTTTTGATCTTCAAAAATACGCTTTTAAATTTGCTACAGTGTTTTCTCCATCTTTAACTTTAGATGATTTAGAAGTTCCTGAAAAAATTTATAAATTGAAAAAGAAATTAAAAAATGCTTCTGTTGAAGAAGCATCTAAACTTTTAAATGAAATGAAATTAATAATGATAGAAAATTTAAAAGATACGGGTTTATATGATTTAGTTGAATCTGGATCAACAAAAGGATGGGACCAACCGACTCAAATATTGATAGCAAAAGGTATTATTGCAGATACACAAGGTAATATTTTACCAACAATTAAAAGTTCACTTTCTGAAGGTTTAAAACCTATAGAATATTTTAATGTTTCTTATGGAGCAAGAAAAGGAATTATCGATAGAGTTTTAAATACATCAGAAACAGGTTATACTACAAGACAATTAATTTATTTATTAAATTCTGTAGAATTAGATTTATTTTTAAAAGATTGTGGAACTATAAATTGTATAGAATTTAAATTAACAAAAGATTTAATATCTCGTTTAACTGGTAGGTTTATAAAAGTTAATGATGAAATTGTTGAATTTGATAAATCTAAATTTAAATCCGGAAGTACAATTCAGTTAAGATCTCCAATTTATTGTAGAAGTCCTAAAATATGTCATACATGTTATGGAAGATTATTAGAAAGACATGGGACTCCATATGCGGGAATGTATGCAGCTCAAGTAATTGGTGAAAGTGGAACTCAAAATATTATGAGAACATTTCATAAAGGTGGAGCGATTAGTCTTATTAAACGAGATATATTAAAAGAAATAAGTGATAATAATATAAATCTTAAATCTAATGTTGTAAGTAGGTATTTTAAACAAACAAATCAAAAATTATATTGTAATAAAGAATTTAAATTAAAATTAGATTTAACAGAATATACTGAAAATACAAATTTATTTATTAATGAAAATGAAAGAAATATTTATTTAAAAGGCTTATTATGTGTTGTTAATGCAGATAATATTGAATTTGATATGATTTTAGATTATTCTGTAAAAATATATTATAATGAATTAATAAAAACAGATAAAACAATAATAATTGAATATAAAAAAGATGATTTAATTTTAGATGTTCCTATTGAATATCAAGAAATTAAAGAAAGTATTCTTTATCTTAAACGATTATTATCCGGTAAAGAAATTTTTAAAGATATCAATCATTTATTTTTAAAATTATATAAAGTTTATGAACCATTAAGCAATCTTGATCTTGTTCATCTTGAAATTTTATTATCACAATGTTTAAGAGATAAAAGTAATGTGATAATTCCAGCAAGATTAGGATCTGATCCTTTTCATCCTAAATTATTAAATATTAAAAAGAATGTTTTTTCTACAAGTTTTTTACAAGGTTTAGCATTTGAAAATATAGGTGAGGCAATAAAAGTTGGTTTAACTTCGGATCAAGAATTACCACCTTCAATGATTGAAAAAATACTAACAGGAAAAATAGTAGAGAGAAAATAGATGATACAATTTAAAAATTTAAGACAATATACACATGTAGTAAATGCAATTAGATGGATATTTAAGAAAAATCCTTATATTTTAGTATTTTTTTCAGAAAATACTACACTTTTAGATTGTTATGAAAAATTAAATATTTTAAAAATTGATGTTAGAAATGTTATTATACCAAGAACAAAAATACCTGTTACATTTTTAACGACAAAATTAAAATCAGCATTTAGAGCATTGAAAATTTATCCATTTCAACATAATCAAAAAGCACCTGCAAAAAGAAGTCTTCTTTATGATACATCTATTTATACTTCTGCCATTGATGAATTATATAAACCTAGCAATTATAGAACAAGATCGGGTGTTTTAATAAAAAGAAATGTTGAAAATGCATTTTATCAATTTGCAAATTATGAAAAAGTTTTAATGTATTGTATTGATTTAACCAAACCATTTAATAAAAATTGGGTAAATAGAAAATTCTTTTTATTTATCAGAGATCTTAAAAAACAAGAATTTGATTTTGATCATTTTTTATTAACGTTAATAACTGAAAAAGGTGTTAAATATAGATTATTGGTAAAAAATAAACAATTAAATTTTGAAAGAATATTTCCAATTTTGAAAAGTTTAAGATATAAAGGTAGTCTTGAAACATCTGAAGAAGATTATGAAGAAAATGAAGTTGAAGTTGATGATCGTGAAAAGGAAGAAATTGTTAAACATGCCACAAAAAAAGTTATAGATAATACGAAAAAAGATATAAAACCTAAAAATATAGAAAAAATAAAAACTAGTGTAAATGATTTATTAAATAAAGAAAAAACATTAGCAAAAAAAATAGTTAAAGCTGATAAAAAAGATCCTATTATTAAAAAGACGGCAATACAATCAGTTATATATAAAAATACAAATAATTTAAAAATTTCAAAAAATGTTACTAAAAAAATACCAGATGAAAAAACAAATAAAGTTTTAAAAAAAATTGAAAAAGAATATGTTGATGAATTATTAGTAAAAGAAAAAACAAAATCCTTATCATCTGATAAAGTAATAGAGACAATGGATATTGAAAAGCAAATAGGTGATAAAAATCCATCTCAATTATATCAAAAAAGAATTGTTGATTTTAGAGATAATTTTAAGAAAGATTTAACAAATTCATTTGAAACTTTAGAAAAAAAAGATATTAACCTTAAAATCAAAGATATTAAAATTGAAAGTAAAAAAGAAAAACCTGGAGAAATAAATAGTTCAGATTTAAATACTGTTAAAGTTGAATTAACTGATAAATTTAATAACAAACATATAGTTAATATCGATGTTCCTAAAATAAATCCTGAAACTGGAACATTTAAAATAAATGGCGAAACAAAATATCTTGTGAATCAATTAGTATTATGTCCAATAAGTTTTCCAAAACCATACGACTCAAAGTTTACTAGTTCTTATTCGACATTTCATATAGAAAGTTTAAGATATAAGAATGAAAAATATCTTAGAATTTTCATGGGTAATTATAAAATACCTTTAATTATATTAATGTGGTTTACTTTTGGATTTGATAGAACAATGACTCTATTTGATTTTAAATATTATTTATCTGGAGAAAAACCAAAAGATAGAGATAAAGCAATTTTAATAAATGAAAATAAATATCTATATTTTACAAATATTAATTCTGAGTTAAAAAAACAATTATATAATTCTATTCTTACTGTTGATTTTGAAAAGTTTAAAACAGAAAAAAAATTTGGTGAAAATGAATATTTTAATGAACTTATTATTTTTATAACCGGAATTAGACATTCAACATATATTATTTCTTTAAATCTTGAAAATATTGTTGATCCTGTAGCAAAACAAGTTTTAATTAATCAAAATCTTCCTTATGAATTAGATAAAATTATTAAATATATGTCATCTAAAGTTATTGAAGGGAATGTTGATGATAGAAATGATTTAAAAAATCAGAGAATAAGAGGTTCTGAAGTTTTAATCCATTTAATTCAAAAACAAATTCTTGCAGAACATACAAAATATAAAGAACAAGTTTTGGCTGGAAATAAAAAAGCAAAATTTGAAATTAATCAGACTGCAACATTATCAGCATTTATTAATTCAGAAATTGTTTCAACTATGGAATTTGCAAATCCCATTGAAGAATTAGCAGCTATTACTAAAATTACTCCTGTGGGTAAAAATTTAGGCGGTGTACCTAACAAAGAAGCAGTTCAAGTTGAAATGAGAAATGTTCATCCATCTTATTATGGAAATATTGACCCAATTGACACACCCGAAAGTGAAAATATAGGTATTAATCAACAATTGGCTGTAAATGCTTTAATGACAAGTGCAAGAGGATTATTTAAAGATAAAGAAATTAATAATAAAGAAGGATCTGGAATTTTATCAGTTTCTTCTTCAATGATACCATTTGTTGAAAATAATGATGGAGCGCGAATAATGATGTCTTGCGCTCAAATGAAGCAAGCATTACCTTTAAAAAATCCAGAACCACCAATTGTTTTATCTGGTTATGAATCTATTGTTTCTGAATATTTATCCGATAGTTTTATTAAAAAAGCTCCATTCAAATGTAAAATTTTAGAAATTAATCGAGATTTTATTGTAATTTCAGATGAAAAAGGAAAAAAATATAATATAGATATAAAACCAATTCATTTAAAATCAGGATTTGGTAGAGATACGTTAAGTGTGTTTATACCTGTTGTGAGAATTAATCAAATTGTACAAAAAGGACAAATTTTAGCAGAAGGAAGTGGAATTAATCAAGGAAGTCTTTGTTTAGGTAGATCTTTTCTTATTGGATATATGCCATATAAAGGTTATAATTTTGAAGATGGTATTGTTATAAATGAAAAATTAATATCGAATGATAAATTAACATCTTTACATGCAATTATTGAAGAAGTTTATGTTGAAGAAAAAGATAGAGTTTTAGAAATAATTGAAATTGGGTCGGCTACAAAAAAAGGAGAACCTTTATTAAGAAAAACAGTAGGTACAATTGAAGAATTATTAGGTTATGAAGAAGATGAAACAATTAGTAGAGTTGGTCAAGATATAATAAAGAAAAGTCCGGGCGGTGTCGTTGTTGATATTGAAATATATACGAATATTGGAGATAATAAATTTCCAAAAATAAAATATTTAATTGAACGAACAAGAGAAAAATATGGCTTAGCACCAAAAGATAAATTTTATGTAAAAGGAAAATTAATAAAAGGTATTTTGATTAAATTTAAAGTTCAACAAGAATTCAAAATAGGTTTAGGAGATAAATTAACAGGTAGATATGGTAACAAAGGTATTATTTCTTTAGTTGAAAAAGATGAAAACATGCCCAGAACACCCTGGGGAGAAACATTAGATGTTGTTCTTAATCCTGTTGGAGTTATTGGTAGAATGAATATTGGTCAATTATATGAATTATATACAGGATTGATCTCTAAAGATTTATATGTTAGAATTTCTAAAAATAATTCAAGAACTACTGTAATTTCTTTATTGAAAAGAGTATTAACAATATTCGATAATAGTCCAAATAAGCAATTTTCTACAAGATTTATTAATAATATAAGTAATTTAAATGATAATCAATATAAAATATTTATAAAATCTATCATGCAGAGAAAGTTTTTTCCTCTTGTATTTATTCCTTTTCAATCACCTAATTTAAATCAGATAAAATCTGTAATGAAAGTTTTAAATTTACAATCTGGATATAATTTATATCTTCCAGAATATAATGTTAAAACACATCATAAAGTTCCAGTTGGTTATTCTTATATTAGTAAATTAGAACATATTGCAGAATTAAAAATTCATGCAAGATCAACTGGAAAATTAACAAGATTAGAACAACCAACTGGTGGGAAAAAATTGGAAGGTGGTCAAAGATTTGGAGAAGCTGATACCATAGCAACTTTATCTTATAATGCTGTTCATTTATTATCTGAAATGATGGGTCCTTTATCCGATGATAGATCATCTCAAAATGAAATGGTATCTGAAATTATACAACAAGGAAATACATCATTTAAACAAACAAAACAATCTATGGCTGGAGAACAATTAGATGCATATTTTAATGCATTAATGTTAGATGAAAGGAAATTAATATAATGAGTGAAGAAAATATTAAAACATTGATAAAACAAGCAACTCCGACATTGGAACTTGAAGAAGATGATGATCTAGATTTAATTGACAAAGCTGGAAAAGAATATGATAATAATCATTTATTAGATAGTATAGGAAAAGAAAACTTTAATGAAATTTATTCAAATTGTTTTATTTATATAAAACAATATACGCTAGAAGAAAAATTAGAATTAGGAAGACAAATAATTCAAAAAGTTCAAGAAATTTATAATTTTACTTTTATTGATTTAATTGATTGTACTAGCGAATCAGATTTTGATAAAGTTTTACAATTTTTAGAATGGTTAGAATATGATAATATAAAATTTTTATCTGAACTTTTAATTTATTTAAATATTGATTTTAAAATTGAATTGACTAAAGATTTATTTTTAAATCATTGGAATAAAATTGAAACATTTATTTTTGAAAAATATAGATATTATAATTATTTTCAAAGAAAATTCCTTCAAGAAAATAATAAAGATAATATTATTGATTTTTGCATTAAAAATATTAAAAAAAGTAAAACATTAATAATTGAAGAAATTTTAAAGAAGGGAGAAAAATTATGAGTAATGAATTGATAATAAAAAAAGGTTCTGTTGTTTTATTTAGGATTCCTAGAGAATTATTAATTGAAGCTTTACCCACGCATGATGGTTTGGTTTTTAACTTCAAAGAAGGATTTTTTTTAAATTATCAAGATCAATATTTATCAATAGAGATTAAAGAATTAATTACAACAACTTTAATCAAACCAATAAAAGCAAATATCGAAATAGATCTTCTTAGTAAAACCACTCCTATTAGTATAAATATGTTGTGAGGTCTGTTCAAAGAAAACCTTGAAATATTTTGAAGCAAGGATATATTTAAATTAAACTTAGAAAAAATTTCTAAGTAAAGAAAACTTAAAAGATTTAATTTTCAAAAATTGTTTAGAGGATTTGACAATAGTCTAATGTGAATAATGATTTTTAAAAATCACACTTCAACTTTAAAAAGTTGGAATAATTAAAATCTATATATATTAATTAATGAAAGTAAATGTAAAGGAGGTGTTTGTGGAAATTAAGAAATTTTGTCTTTAAACAAATTTTATTTTTTTTAAAATTGTCTAAATTATTTTAAGACAAAATGGAGGAAACATGGTAAGAATAGTAGAATCAAATTTTAAAAATATTGTTAATAATTCTATTTTATTAGAAAATTTAATTACAGATTTAAATGTTGATGTTTATCCTATTACATTAGCTAAATTATTAATTTGTAAAGAATGGATTAAGAATTGTTTTACAAAAGAAAATAAATTAAAATTTGATATTGATAATAATGATTGTGAAATATGTAAAAAAACAAATAATATATGTAGACAACATAGATCTATTAATCGAGTTATGAATGCAAATTCAGTATTATATATTTCAGATATGGAATGTTATCTTTATAAAAATGAAATTTTCAAAACACTAAATGATAAACTTATTATAATTTATTGTTCTCATACAAAATTAATAAAAGATGAAATAACTGAAGAAAAAGTAAAAAAATTATTACCTATAACAGTTTATAATCCTGATTTACCCGTTATTTTTCCAAAAATTTTAAAAAAAACAGAAATAAGTTCAAATACATTTATTAATAAAAGATTTTGTTGTTGGTTTAATAAAGAATTTTCTATTGTAATTAATCCTTATAATGTTATAAATTCAGAAAATAATAATAAATATAAAGTTGAATGGTACTTGATACCCAATATAGTTAAAAAAACAAAAAAGGAGACAATTAATGAATTATGATGATTTAGCAGAATTAGGTAATACTGGGTTCTCCGTAAAAGAGACAAAAAAACCAGAAGATGAATTTTTTCACTCAGTTTATATTGCAGGAAAAACAAGAACAAATCATATAGGTGTTTCTGAACAATCAAATAAATTGCAAATAAGAGGTTTTCAATATAATTTAGATGAAGTTAATATAATTATTACACATGTTAAAGAAGTTTTAGTTAATTCAATTAATGAAAATGGACGAGATAAAGTAGCTTGTTTTAGCTATAAAACGGGTAATGTTTGGAAAGGTACAAGTGGAAATACTTGTGGTAGAAATTCAGTAGAAAGAGCAACAATTCCATTTTGTAAAGATTGTAAAAGTAATCTTATAGTTGCAGGAATGATTTGTTCTCCAAATGGTAAACCATTAAAAGATGATAATAATAAAGCTATATTTGGATTTATTAGAGGAAAAGGAATGAAATATTCTAATATATCCGAATATTTAACGTCATTATTTAGATTAGATCTTGAGCCTTTTATTAAACCATCAACAGAAGAAACATTGAAATTAGAAAAAAGTATTATCAATCATAAAAGATTTGTAACAAAAATCACAATCGGTTGGAAATCATCAAGATATGGCGATAAAACAGTTTTTGATTTAACTATGGGTATGCAACTTCCTGATGATTATGTAAAACAAATAATCAAAAAAGCAAAAGAAGTTTTACCACAATTTAATGAGAAATTTGATTGGTCTCAAACTTTAGGAAAAGAAAAAGAACAAACGAATCATATTAAATTTGAAGATGATAAATTAGAAGAAAAGAAACAAGAATTAATGGAAGAAGTAACTGGTGAATCATTTTCTCTAGATGATATTGAATTTTAAGAAGAAATAATGATACAAAATCCGGGTTGGATAAATATCATAACTTATCCAACCCGGATTTTAACGAGAAGAACAAGTGAACAGGAGAATAAAGAATGAGTAAAGAAATTACATATGTTGATAAACTTAATATTGCTAGTTCAAATATTGAACATTTAAAAACAATTATAAAAAACAATATTAAAAATGTAATATCGTGTTGGAGCAATGGAAAAAACATAGGTAAAAATAATTTTCATATTATCGGTCCTGCAGGAATAGGTAAAACTGAAGCATGTTTTCAAATAAAAGAAGAATTATCGAAAGAATTGAATATTAAATTTGATATAGTGAAAATAAACAGTTCTGTTCTTAGAAGAGATGATATGTTATGTCCTTTTCCTGATCCAGATAATAAACAATTTAGTATGTTATTTAGTGATTTTATTCCAAGAGATGAGAATTCTTTTGGATTATTTGTTATTGATGAAATGGGAAGAGGTGATCACGATTTACAACAATTAATGTGGCAAATTCAAAATGAACATAGATTACACACATATAAATTTCCTAAAGGTTGGTTTGTTATAACATTAGATAATCCAGATGATCAAGAATATTCAATGAATACATTAGAAGATGCCGCTGGTTTAAGAAGGAGTATTCATATTTATTGTCATTTATCTGTTGATACATTTTTAGAATATGCAGAAAGACAAAAATTTCATAAATTAGTAATTGATTTTATTAAATATAATCCTAAATTTTTATATGATTTTGAATCTCAAAGAAAAGGAAGAGTATATTCAAATCCGGCTTCTTGGGAAAAATGTTCAGATATTTTATGGGGTTATGAAATAAATGATAATATAAAAGATAATATTGAAAATTTTAATGTAATTTTTCCAGGATTATTAAATATTTCATTATCAAGAATTTTTATTAATTTTATAAGAGATTCTAATAATCAAATAAATTATAAAGAAATAATAAATAATTTTGAATCAAATAGATCAATAATAGATAAAATAGATAATTTAAGTTTAAATAGACTTTTTGAAGCTATTATGTCATATCTTGAAGAAAAACCAGAATTAAATAATCAACAACAAAGAAATATTGCTTTATTTTTATGTGATATTCCTTCAGATATAGGTGTAATGTTTTTTATATTTATAGGTCAAATAGCAACAAAAAATAGAGATGCATATTTATATTTAATTCGTTTACAAAATATATTTATTAGTGATGTTGAAGAATATAAAAATAAATTTTTTGAAAAGATGTATAATTTGAGTAAAAAAACATTTAACGAGAAATAAAATGCATGAAGATAAAATTAATGAAACAATAGCATCTCTTATTTTAAAAGATAGTTATTGGGGATATCTTTTTTCAAATATTGAAAGAAAAAGAATTTCTTTTAAAAATTTTCCGGCTAAATTATTTGCTGTGTATTTAGATGAAAATGGTGAAATATTTCTTCTTTATGATGAAGATGATTTAAAAAATACTGATATTAAAGTAATTGAAAAGGTGCTTGAACATGAAGGATATCATATTTTAAATAAACATCTTTTAAGATTAGAGACAATAATAAAAGAATATTCAGATAATGAAAAAGATATGGTAGTTGATTGTTGGCAAAAAGCTTCTGATTTTTGTGCTAATTATTTATGTAATATGCCTAGAATTGTAAAAATTAATAATAAAGATTTTTATCCATTATTTTCAGATTTATATAAATTACCAAATAATTTATCATCTGAAGAATATTTTTATAGATTATATACAAATAACAAAGATAAAAATAATTTAAATAATAAGGAAAAACAAAATGAAATTTCTAATAATGTTTCTTGTGATAGCGATAATAATTTTGAAAATGTAAATAATAAATCCAATAATAATAATGATGATGAAAATCATGAGAACAAAGATAATGAAAATAATGAACAACAATATGATGATTTAAAAGAAGAAGATATTATTAAAGCTGAAGATATGTGGGTTAATAGTAAAATGAAAGTTTGTCCTAGATTTATTGAGACAAAAATAAATGATCTAGTTTACAATGCATATAGACAAGTTAGAGAAAAAGGTAATTTATCTTCAAGTGTTAAAGAATTAATAGATGATATTCTCAGACCACCTAAGATTCCGTATTATAATATAATTAGAAAAATAGTAAAAGGTAATATCAAAGCAAAGGAAACATTTGCGTATTCAAAAATTAACAAGAAAAGAAGTTATGCTTTTTACTTCAAACCCATGTTATTTCTACCTTTTCCTGGAAGACAACAAAATAAAACATTTTCAATAGTTATAATTTTAGATACTTCAGGTAGTATGAATAAAGATAAAATTTTAGAAGGATTATCAGGAATTAAAAATTTTATTGAAAATGATAAATATTGTAAAATTACAGTTATTGAAAATGACATCAAAATTCAAAAAGAATATACAATTAAAAAAATAAAAGATATTCAATTTGATATTAAAGGAAGAGGTGGAACATATTTATTTCCTAGTTTAGAAAGAAGTTTAGAATTAAAATCAGATATAACTTTGGTTTTTACAGATGCAGAATGTGAAAATTTAAATGAATTTGATAGAAAATTATTACCTAAGAAAATAATTTATATTATTCCGGAAAATAACTCAGATGAATTAATAAATAAAACGGGTTATGTTGTAAAAATTGATTATTAAAAAATTTAAAGGAGATTAGATGAACGATTACACTTCAAAAGACATAAAAGTCTTAGATGAAATAACACATATTAGAAATGCTCCCGGAATGTATATTGGGTCAACGGAAACACCGACACATTTATTAGAAGAATTATTAGATAATTCATTAGATGAATGTTTAGCTGGTTATGCAAATATTGTTGGAATTTATATAAATACAAAAAATAGTAAATATACGGTATGTGATAATGGTAGAGGAATGCCAATTGAAGATGGCGTTCCTATTACCGTTTCAACAAAAATGTTTAGCGGTGGAAAATTTAAAAATATGAAAACAGCTTATAACATTTCTGTTGGTATTCATGGAGTTGGGTTAACAGCAGTAAATGCATTAAGTGATTTTTATGAAATTGAAGTTTTTAAAAATAACAAACATGGGAAATTTACATTCGAAAATACAAAAATTAAAAATGAATTAATAGAAAATTATAATAAAAAAGAAAAACCATTTTCAACAGCAATATCTTTTATTCCTTCAAAAAAATATTTTGAAAAAACAATGGCTAATATGGATAGAATAAGAAAAAGATTAGCTATTGCTTCTGTAGAATTACCTAATTCATATTTTATTTTACAAATTGATGATAAAAAAGAAATTATTAATAATTCAGATAAAATAAAATTTTTTGAAAAAGAATGTATTAATGATGAAAAAGTTACAAAAATATTAAATTTCAATATAAAAAACAAAATTGAATCTTTGGGTATTATCTTTTGTTATTCTTTTGAATCTACAATGACACCAAGAATATTATCATCGGTTAATTTATTACCTGTTGAAAGTGGAGGAACACATATAAATTTATTTTTTGATATTCTAAAAGATATTTTAAATAAGTCTAATAAAAATGGATATAAATTTCAACCGAACGATGTTTTTATTGGATTAAGAGCATATATAAGTTTAGAATTAGAAAAACCAGAATTATCGGGACAAACAAAAGATAAATTAATAAATAGAAAAGAATCATTGAAGAAATTATTTGATGATTTATCAAAACAAATTACATCTTATTTCAATGATAATAAAGATGATTTACAAGTTTTATTAGAAGGATTTGATATTTATAGGAAAAAACTTGATTCTAAAAAATTAAAAAGTTCATCTCATAATAAAAGAGTTTCAACTAAATTTACAAAACTTAGAGATTGTACGGGTATAAATGGAGAATTATTTATTGTTGAAGGTGATAGTGCAGCAGGTACATTAATTCAATGTAGAGATCCTAGAATACATGCCATTTTTCCATTAAGAGGAAAAATTCCTAATGTTTTAAATACAAAAGATATTTTAAAAAATAAAGAAATTGCAGAACTTATCCAAGCAATGGGTTGTGGAGTTGGACCGAATTTTGATTTATCAAAATTAAAATATAGTAAAATAATTGCAAGTTCTGATAATGATTATGATGGTTATCATATTTCTTCTTTGATATCAATGGTTTATTTAATTTTATTTCCCGAGATTATAAAAAGTGGAAAATTTTATCTAGCTAATGGGCCATTATATGCAATAAATGAAGGAAAAATATTTATACCAATATGGACAGAATCAGAATTAAAAGAAGCAAGAGATAAAAATAAACATATTACATATTTTAAAGGATTGGGAGAAATGTCACCACATCAGTTAAAAATTTGTTTAATGGATGAAAAAACAAGAAAATTAACAAAATTAAAAAATACAAATAATGAAACTGAATTAATAAAAATATTTACAGATGTTGAAGCTAAAAGAAATTTGTTAAAAGAGAAAGGATAGTAATGGACGAACATATTCCAAAACTTTACAGAGAATATGGAAAATATGTAAATTCATCAAGAGCTTTTCCATTAGATATTGATGGTTTAAAACCAGTTGAAAGAAAAATATTATTATCAACATATATGATTGCAAAAGATAAATTTGTAAAAAGTGTTAAAGTTGATGGTATTTGTTTGGGTAATTTTCATCCTCATTCTTCTGCATATGGAACAATCGTTCAATTGGTTCATCAAGGATTTTTAGAAGGTCAAGGAAATTTTGGAATTAATGTTGGCATTGAAGATGTTGGTGCAGCTGCTGCAAGATATACGGAAATTAAATTATCTAAATATATTAAAGAATTATCATTTAAATATCTTGATTTTGTTCTATGGGAAGTAAATGAATTACAAGAAAAAGAACCAATTCATTTACCAACGATGTTTCCTTTATGTTTATTAGGAAATAATTATATACAAGGAATAGGTTTTGGATATAGAACAATTATTCCTTGTTATACATTGGAAGATTTAAATAAAAGATTAATGTGGTTATTAGGAATAATTAAAAAAGAACCTATTATTAAACCAATAACTGATTGTAAAATTATTTCCAAAGATTCAGACTTGAAAAAATTATTAACAACAGGAAGAGCAAATATTGAATTTAAAGGAATAATGAAAATTGATAATATTCATTCAAGAATAATTATAAAATCATGGCCTAATGGAAAGAAATTTGAATCAATTTTAAAGAAAATATCAAAAGAACTAGAAAATCAAGATGTTGGATTTACTGATTTATCAACAACTGAAACCAATATCATCATTGAAGTTATCAAACAAAGAAATAAAGCTGATATATTAAATAGAGTTGTTGAAAAATTAGAAGATGCATTAACCGGTTCTGTATCTTTTGATATCATTGTTACAAATAAAATGAAAAATATTAGAACAATTTCAGTAGATGAATTATTATTAAATACTTATAAAATGTTTAAAACTATTAATAAAGTAAGATTAAATCATGAAATTGATATTTTAAATAAACATATTGAAGAAAATATTATTATAGAAAAAATAAAACCATTATTAATCAATTATTTAAAAACAGTTTATAAAGATCCATTTGAAATTATTGAAAAAATAAGTAAAGATTTAAATATTGAAAAAGACATTGTTAATATGTTATTTAATAAACATAAAATTAATAAGTTATTATCTGTAAAATTAGATAATCAAAAATTAAAAGATAAAATAAATGAATTTAAAGATAATTTAAAAAATATTGATCAATATGTTAATTCTCAATATCAAATTAATTAAAGGAGGGTAATATGAAATTTAAGTATATTAATTTAATAACTAAATATTTTGAATTTGAATACGGACATCTTATTCCTAATCATCCTGGAAAATGTGTAATACCACATGGACATTCGGGAAAATTAGAAATTACTATAAAAGGTGAAATCGACGAACATACCGGGATGATAATGGATTTTAGCGATTTGAAAAAAATTGTTAATGAAGAAATAATTGAAAAATTAGATCATTGTTTTTTAAACGATTTATTTTATTTACCTACAGCTGAAAATATAGGTGATTGGATTTGGAATAAATTATGTGAAAAAGGTTTAAATATTTACAGATTAAGACTTTGGGAAACATCTGATTCATATTTTGAAAGAGTATGTATTTAAATGATTTATAAGAATTCTGGTATTTTTATTCCTAAAAAATATGAAAATGAATCATTTTATAATAATATTAAAAACAATCTTACTAGACTAACAAAATCATATCAAAATTCTCCTTTTATTGAACTTAAATTTTATATTGAAGACAATAATTATTTAATAATTCCTAGATATTTTCCACTAGAAGATTATTGTGATTTAAAAATAAATGATAAATTACCTCCTGGAAAAGATATAGATATTTCTACAAATCTTGAATTAAGAGATGATTTACAAAAATCAGTAGTTGATTTTATTAATTCAAATAATAAAGGAATTATTCAAGCACCTCCCGGAAGTGGAAAAACAATAATGTCTATAAAAGCAATTTGTGATAAGAAAAAGAAAACAATTATTCTTGTTCATAGAGATTCTTTGGTTGAACAATGGATTGAAAGATTTTTACAATTCACAAACATTCAAAAATCATCAATAAGTCGCCTAAAATCGTCTACCGTTGAAGACAATTTTAAAAGTGATATAGTAATAACAACCAATCAAACTTTCGTTTCCCTTTTGAATAAGGAAAGAATTAATATTCTAAAATTAATAAATGAAGCCAATTTTGGAATTTTTATTGCAGATGAAGTTCATACAACTGTTGGTGCTCCAACATTTTCTTTGTGTTCAATTCATATCCCTTGTAAAGAAACATTTGGTTTAAGTGCAACGCCATATAGAAATGATGGAACATCTGATATTATAAATTATCATTTGGGAAATGTTTTTGTTCCAGATGAAGAAGCAAGTGTAATGAAGGCAAATGTTACAGTTATCATGTTTAGTTTTAAAATACTTAAAAATCGTATGAAATATTTATTTTGGAGTGGTAATTTTCAAAGATCAAGATATTTAAATATGTTGAAAAAATCCAAACCTTTGGAAATATTATCTAAAAGTCTTCTTGAAAAATTTATTAAAGATAATCGAAATATAATTTTTGTTTCTGAAAGAATAAATTTCATAAACCAGTTATATGATTCTATTTTAACCGATGATAAATCTAAATTTATTTCAAATACAGGAAATGAAGCATTAGAAAATCAAGTTACATTTGCAACACCGGGAAAAATACGAGATGGTGTAGATGCTGCCTCTAAAGATTGTCTAATAATGACAAGTCCAATTTCAAATATTGAACAAATGACAGGAAGAATTCTTAGGATTAAAGAAGGTAAATCAATTCCGATTGTTATTGATATGGTTGATACAGATATTAAAAATATATCAAGAACATTATTTACTCGTTTGAATTATTATAAAAATAAAAAATGGAATATTAATTTTTTATATGTTAATGATAATTTAGAAAAACATGTTTTAACATATGAAGATGCGGTGAAAAAAATAATTTAAAGGAGAATAATTTGAAAATAGCAATAACTGCTGATATTCATTTATCAAATTTTAATCAAGATCCTATTGACAAAGAAAGTGGTTTAAGAGAAAGATTATCAAGTTTAAATAATTCATTACGTTATATGTTTGATTATTGTGTTTCTCATGAAATAAATAAAATAATTATTGCTGGAGATTTGTTTCATAATAAAGGTTTAATTTATACAATTTCACAAAATATGTTTATTAAAATTTTAAATGATTATAAAGATAAAATTTGTGTTAAATTAGTAACAGGAAATCACGATCTTTCATCAAAGACAGAAGATGGAGAATCATCATTATTGGCATTATCTTATCACCCAAATTTAACATATTTTTCATCACCTTATTATGATGAAAAAGATAATATTTTTTATGTTCCTTACACTTTTAATATGGTTGATTTAATTAAACAAAATTCAGCAAATATTCTAATCTCACATTTTGGTTTAAATGAAGGTATTTTAAATAATGGAACATCAATTATATCTGATATTTCTTTAAAAAATTTAATTAATAAGTATAAAGTTGTAATTTTAGGTCATTATCATAAACCACAAGAGATAATAAATGATAATATTAAATTTTATTATACAGGTTCTCCTATTCAATTAAATTGGGGTGAATCTGGAGAAGAAAAAAGATTTTTAATTTTAGATACAGAAACTTTAGATGTTGAAAGTGTTTTATTTGAAGGTTATAAAAAATATATTAAAATAGAGCTAAATAAAGATAATTATAAAGATATTAGTAAAGAAATTCAAAAAATAAAAGAATCTGGGGATTATATTAAAGTTATTAAAATGGATGATATTAATTTAAGTGAAGATTTAGATGTTCCTATTGTTGATAGATCTGAAAAAGATATAACAAATCGTGGAATTAATTCTTCAATGGATACTGAAAGTAAGTTAATCAAATATATGGAAATAAAAAATGTTCAAGAAGAAGATTTTGAATATATTAAATCTATAGGAATGGAATTAATAAGAGGAGAATAGATTTGAAAAAAATTAAATTCAAGAAAGTTATAATGAAAAATTTTATGGGATATACAGATACATTTGAATATGAATTTGTAAATGGTTTTACATTAATAACAGGTCCAAATGGAAAAGGAAAAACTTCAATTTTTGAATGTATTTGTTATTGTTTATATGGAATTACATCTGGAGGTGTTGGTGGCGATGATATAATTAATAATGAAGTTGGTAAAAATTGTTTTACACAATTATATTTTGATATTATAGAAAATGAAAATGTAAATGAATATACACTTACCAGATATAGAAATTATGAGAAAAAAGGAACAACAGCTATTTTAGATGGTCCAATTAAAGCCACCGGTTTAACTGAAGTTAAAAATAAAATAGAATCAATTGTTTTGCCTTATAAATTATTTATAAATAGTATTTTCTTTGCTCAAGATATAAATGATTTTTTTACAAAATTACCAGATACTCAAAAGAAAGAAATATTTAGAAAAATATTATTATTGGATGAATTTACAGATTATTTAAAAAATTGTAATATAAAAGAAAAAACAGAATTAGAAGAAATAAATAAAATTGATAATCTTATAATATTGAAGCAATCATTAATTAAAGATAAAGAAGAATATCTTAAAAAATTAGAAAATGATAAATTAGATTTTATTAATAATAAAAATATAAAAATTAATAATATTAATTTTAAAATTAAAGAATTACAAATTAAAAAATATGAAACAGAATACAAAATTTCAAGATGTTCAAATTTAAAAAATAGAACATTAGAAGATATTAATTTAGATATTAATATTTGTATGAATGAATTAAATAACATAGATGATAAAATAAATTCTGAAAAAAGTAGAATTCTCTCAGAAAGAGAATTAAAAGTTGAAAAAATTAAGAATAATCATAAAAATTTAACATTAAATAATAATAATCAATTAGAAAAAATAATATTCAATGAAAAAGATAAAATTAATAATGAAATTAATGAAATTAATGAAAAAATAAATATTTTAGATATTAAAATTACAAAAATAAATAGTGAAAAAATTTATTTAAATAAGAGTATTGAAGATTTTGAAGATAAAATAAATAAAATTAATAAATCATTGAATTTAGATGTATCATTATGTCCAATATGTCATAGAGAATTAAATGATGATGTTAAAAATGAATTAAAAATAGAAATTGAAAATTATAAAAACAATATTAATGAGATTATTGAAAAAATAAATAATCTAGATAATCAATTTACAGAAATTGAAAAAGAAAAAATACAATTTGTAAATAGTAACAATATTTGTAAAGAAAATTATAATAAAAAAATAAATAAAATAAAAAAAGATAATGAAATAATATTACAAACCTTAATTGAAAAATGTAATAATGAAATAGATGAAATTAATAAAAAATCTAAAATTGAATTTTCAAAAATTATAGAAGAATTTAATCAAATTAAATCAAATTTACAAAATAAAAAATCAGAATTAGATAAAGAAAAAATGTTCATAGAAGAAATATTAAAATTATTTGAAGGAGTGAAGATTATTGATAATGAAATTAAAGAACATGAATTTCAAATAAAGACAATAGATGAACAACAATTTGATAATTCTTTATTTGATAAAATTAAAGCAGAAATATTACAAATATTAAAAGAATTAGAAATAGTTTCTAACAATAAAAAATTATCCATGAAAAAATTAAACGCTATATTATTTTGGAAACAAGGTTTCTCATCATCTGGTATCCCTAGTATGTTAATTGATGAAGCTATTCCATTTATGAATAAAAGAATTTTAGATTATTTGGATTTAATTTCAAATGGT
Source organism: uncultured Hyphomicrobiales bacterium (assembly GCA_964472015.1). Taxonomy (GTDB): domain Bacteria; phylum Bacteroidota; class Ignavibacteria; order Kapaibacteriales; family UBA2268; genus JAAYTD01. The sequence goes on from CAYYIP010000005.1 coordinate 62,978, forward strand.
AGATATATTGTTAGTTTTGATACATTAAGTGAAACAAAATCTGGAGAAATAAGAGATAAAATTTCAGTTAGATTTTTAGATACAATTACTAAAAATAATCATAATTCAACAATGTCAAAAGGTCAAAGAAGAATTGTTGACATTAGTACTATTTTAACATTAAGTGACCTTCAAGTTTTAATGTATAATGTTGATTTCAATCTTTTTATATTTGATGAAATATTTGATTCTCTAGATGAAGAAAATACAGAAAATGTTGCTAGATTATTAAATAAATTATCAGAATTTAAAAGCGTTAATTTAATAAGTCATACACATATAAATCAAATTAATCCAGATAGAATTTTAGATTTAACAGATGGTTCTTTAATAACAATTAATTCAAACTAAAAGGAGAAGTAAAATGTCAAAGAATGTTAAAATAATTGTTATTCCTCAATTTTCATATATTATTGGAGAATTAATTTTTGAAAATGAAGAATATTTAGAATTTAATAAACCTCTTTTAATGACTCCAGTTATGACACAAAATGGAAACATTCAATTAGCCCCAACACCAATTTTAGTACCAATTAGCGAAAATATAAAAGTTAATAAGAATCATATAATTATTTTACCTTATGATCCACCTAATGATATTTACAAAGAATATATTTCACTATTAACAAATATTAAAATAGTTTAAAATTAAGGAGTAATTATTTGGAAGATAAAATTCAAATTGTTAATTTTTTATTAACTAGGAGATGTAATCTTCAATGTTCATATTGTGGAATTGCAAGAAATATAAATAATCGTTTAGTAAAATTTTATAAAAATGAAGTTAATACAAAAAGAATTATAAAATTTCTTGAAAATTTAAAAAAACATAACCCGAATGCTTTTGTTATATGGTATGGCGGTGAACCATTATTAAGAAATGATTTATCTGAAATTATTAAATATTGTAATAATAATGATATTAATTATACTATTATTACAAATAATACTGATGGAATTCAAGAAAAAATTGAAAAATTAATTTATAATGTTGGTTATCTTCAAGGATTAACTTCATCTATAGATCCGTCTATTTTTATTAATAATCGAAATGATATTATAAATAAAAGCATCAAAGGTTTAAATGGTTTAATAAAATTCAAAAATTATGTAAAAGATTTAGTTGCAGAAATTACAGTAGATAAAAATACAATTCATAATTTATATAATTTAGTTAAAATTTTATCAGATAATGATATATCAAGTAGTATTACATTTCTTGATATATCAAAATCTGATTTTTATGATTTTTCAAATATTAAATCTAATGAAAATTTAGTTTACCCAACAAAAAATACAAAAGAAATTTTAAAAAGAATTTTAAATGACAATTTAAATGTTCATATGAAAGATTTAATATATAATAAAATTTCAGAAATATTACCATCCAATTTAAAGTGTTATGAAAATAATAAAACAATTCATAATTTAACAATTGATGCAGATGGTTCGATTAGATGTTGTCTTAGAATTCAAGGTAAATATTGCCCAACCAATAATACAATAGAAAATGTTTTTGATGAAAATTATAATGTATCTCAAAATTATAAAATGAATTTTGAAAATGATTATATATCTTATTGTAAAGGTTGTAATTGGACTTGTATGTTATTTTCAGATCTTTTATCTAAAGATTATTCAAAATTAGATAATTTATTACATTCCGAAAAACGTATTTGAATTTTTCTATATATATTAATTATTGAAAATTAAAAAAGAAAGGAGGTGAATACAATTGGAAAAGAAAAAAATTAAATCTACATTTAAATTATTTAGAATGATTAAACGATCTAATAAATGCATTATATTTTTTATTAAGAAGGATGGAACTAAAAGAGAAATGAATTGTATTTTAAATTTTAAAAGAATTCCTAAAGAAATGCATCCTAAAAAATTAAATATTAGAAGAATGATAGATGATATTAAAAACAATAGAATAAGAGTTTTTGATATTGAGAAAAATGATTGGAGAATGATTTTAACAAATAATGCATATAAAGCAATTATTGATAACATTGAATATGAAATCGAAATAAGGTGAAATTCAAATAGAAACATTTTTTTAAAAATTAAAACTGAACGTTAATTAACAACCTGATATCTTAAAAATAAAAAACAAGGAAATTTTTAACTATGGATTTATTAAAACCAATAATTTTAGAAGAAAAGTATAGAAGCACATTTTCACAAAAAATATTATCCGTACTTATTATTAATTTTCTCAAATTAATAAAAAGTTTAAACAAAGATGTGTGTGAACTTACAAATAATGAAATTATTAAATTTATTGAGATATATGAGAAGTTAAAAAATCCAAAGCATGAGAATAAAAATAATGATTGATTATTTTAAAGAAAAATCAATAAACTTATTTGAACTTAAACTTGATAATATAAAAGTATATAATATTGATATAAATGTAGTAAATTTATTTATATTAGGTTTTAAAAAAGTTACTACAAAAGTTGATCAAATAAAGTTATTTAAAAATTTTAAACATAAAATGATTTTTAAAAATAATAAAAAATTAATTAAAGAAAATGAAATGTTAAAATTAAAAAATGTAGATTGACACCGATTATTTAAATTTTAAAAAATTTGATTTCTAAAGGTTTTATAAAAAAGGAGGATATATTATTTTAAAATAATATATCCTCCTTATAATTATTATTTAATTTTTGTTATATGCAAACAAAAAATAATCTTAAACAGGAGATATGAATGCCGAGATTGATAAATAGAGAATTTATAAAGACAATCAAAGAAGTAACAACATCAAAAATGTTAGATAAAAAGAACTTTCATAAAAATGGTCTTTTTTCAGAACAGATTTTTGGTCCATTAAAAAATTATATTTGTCAATGTGGTATTTATTGGGGTCCTTCTAATTCTAATAAAAAATGCCCAACGTGTCATGTTGATATTGTATCTAATCGTGAAAGAAGAAAAAGATTTGCAAAAATAGTTTTACCTATTCCGGTTGTAAATCCAATTTTTTATGATTTATTGATTTCATTGGGAAAAAGTGAAATTAGAAAACCATTAGATTTATTAATTAAAAATGAAAAATCATCATTATATGTTGATGATGAAAATAATCATTTTGTAGATGAAGAAAATGATGAAAAATGGCCACCAGAAAAATTTAAAAAATATGAAAAAGCAGAAGCTATTATAAAATTAGTATCGTGGTTATCAGAAGAATTGATGGATATTCCAGATTGGAAATATATTCATGAACATTTAGATAGTTTATTAATTAATGAAGTTTTGGTTTTACCTCCTGATTTAAGACCAACATCAAAAATTCGATCCAAAAATGATCAAATGAAATCTGATGAAATTAATAGTTATTATACTCATCTCTTAAATCATAAAGCAACAATTGAAGATACAAATATAGATATTCTTAATAAAAAAGAAATTTATTATATGTATTTTAAACAAATACAAAAATTAGTTAACACTTTATATGAATTTATTTTGGATAAATTATCTAAAAAAGAAGGTTTAATAAGAGGAAATATATTAGGTAAAAGAATAGATTTTTCAGGTAGAGCTATAATTACACCAGATCCAATAATAGGTATTGATGAATGTTCATTACCTTATATAATGATTTTAGAATTATATAAATTACAAATTTCAAAAAAGTTAATAGATTATGGAAAATTTAAACTTCAAAATGAAGCTGTTGATTATATAGATGAATGTATTGAAATGGATAAATTAAATTTAGTTTCTATTTGTGAAGAAGTAATAAAAGATGAAGTTTGTTTATTAAATAGACAACCTTCTTTACATAGATTAAGTTTATTGGGTTTTAAAATTAAAATGAATACAGATAAAGTAATAAAAATTCATCCATTAGCTTGCTCGGGTTTTAATGCAGATTTTGATGGGGATCAAATGGCAATATATTTACCAATAAGTAAAGAATCTAAAGAAGAAGTTTTACAGAAATTTTTATTTACTAAAAATTTATATAATCCTTCAAATGTTTCATTGGCAGCAATACCATCTCAAGATATAATTTTAGGTGTATATATTTTAACGAATAATATGATTCCAGATTTAAATAAAAAAGTTAAATATAAAAATGAAGAAATAACTGAAAGTTTAAAAATATTTAATGAATGTTTACCAGAAGATTATATTGTTATAAAAGAAACAATTAATAAAAAGAAACTTATTAATCTTTTAAATGATATAAATAATAAATATGATTATATGATTACATCTAAAGTTTTAGATGATATTAAAATAATAGGTTATAAATATTCAACATTATATGGAACAACTTTATCATTAGATGGTTTAATTTTAGATAATATTGATGAATTAAAAGAAACAATTTATTCAAAAAATACATCAAGAGAACAATTAGATGAATTAAATAGTAAAAAAATTGAAAATGAATTAAGAAATAAATTTATATATTCATATGTTATAGATTCTGGTTCTAGGGGCACTTGGGAACAAGTTAGACAAATATTATTATCTAGGGGTTTTATATCAAATTTTTCAGGTAAAATTATTGAAACACCTGTTAAAAATAATTTAGTTGAAGGTTTAACTCAATATGAATTTTTTAATTCAAGTTATGGTTGTAGGAAAGGTCTTTTAGATGTTGCAATAAATACAGGAGATTCAGGTTATTTGTCAAGACAATTAGCATTTGCATGTTGTAATTTAATATTGGATTCAGATCTTGAAGATTGTGGAACTGAAGATTATTTAAACATATATGTTGAAGATGAGAAAAAGGCAAAATGTCTTTTATATAAATATTATTTAAACAAAGATAAAGAAGAACTAATTACAAATAATAATTTAAATGAAATAATCGGTAAAAATATTAAAATCAGAAGTCCTATTTTTTGTAATAATGAAAAAATTTGTAAAAAATGTTATGGTGATTTACATAAAATATTACACTCACCATTTATAGGAATGATTGCAGCTCAAAGTTTGGGAGAAGCATCAACTCAATTGGTTCTTAGAACATTTCATTATTCTGGGGCTGCAATAACGAAACAAGGCAGCGAAGATATGTTACAAGAAGATATCATTAATGATTTATCTTCTGTTTCTAAATTATTACATTCAAATAAAGATTTAAATTGTGATGAATTAACTGAAAAATTATTTAAAATATATAATTATTCAAGAGAAATACATCATGTTCATTTTGAATCTGTTGTTTCACAATTAATGTGGTATGGTAATAAAAAATGGAGATTATTAAAAGATAGAAATAATTTTGTTCCGGAATTTATTAGTATTTTAACAATTCCAAGTAAAGAATCATGGTTATTGGGATTTGGTTTCTCAAATCAAAAAAAGAATCTTTTAAAAGGTATATCAAATGAAGGTTTATATAGTGGTATTTTAGATAATATGTTATTAGGAAGAAAATCTAATATTTAAAATTATTAAAAAAATAAAAAAGAGGATAATTAATGAGAATTAAGAACCCAAATTATTCAATTCAAAATGAAGAAAATATATTCAATATACGAGAAAAAGAATATAATAATCTAATGATAACTATTAGAGAAATATTAAAACCAGCAGAAGAAGCAGGTCTTGAACTTTCAGAATTTGAAATTAAAGAATCTCCTTCTTCTGAAGTTGAAAAAACTTTAAAAAAGAATATTATTATAAAATTCAAAAGAAATAATCAAGAAATAGATTTAAGTGTTTATATTCCAAAATTAATTGATGGTAATTATTTTTCAATTGCAGGTAAAAGAAAAATTCCATTATTTCAATTATATGATATTCCTATTGTAACAAGAGGAAAAAATATTAAATTTAGATCAAATTTATCAACAATTTTGCTTATGTGTGGAAATAAATATCCTTATATTAAATTATCTTTTATGGGTAAAGAAATTCCTTTTGCATTGATATATTTCGCTTTTTTTGATTTAAATTATATTGTAAATAAATTTAATTTAGATAAATATATTATTAATGATAATCCTCAAACAGATTATGAAAAATTATTATTTGATTTATATTCTTATTATGTAGATAATATTGACTATATAGAATATTTGGGTGATTATTTTACTAAATATGATAAAAAGAAAACGGGTGGGATTGTTTTATATGCTTTATCATTAATACCTAAAATTGATATCATGACTTCTAAATTTATGAAATTTGATAATATTTTAGATGAATTGATAGATATTCTACAAAATGATAAAAAGATTAATGATTTAAATTATAAAAATAAAAGAATTAGATGTTTTGAATATGTTGTTTTATCAACAATAATGAAAAATGTCTATGATTTATGTATATCAAGTAGAAAATCTAAAATAAAGTTTAATATTAACTCAAAGAAAATTTTAGCTAATTGTAATTTATCAGATATCGTTCAATTCGATTTTTCAATCAATCCTATTGATGAACTTACAAAATTATCAAGAATTACATTAGTCGGACCTGGAGGATTTAATAAATCTAACGTTCCACATTATTTAAGAGATTTATCAGATAGTATGTTTGGAAAAATATGCCCGGTAGATACATCTGATAGGGATAATTGTGGAGTATTACAATGTTTATTACCTTTATCTAAATATGATGAAAATTTGCGTTTTAATGATGAAATATGTGAAAAAAGTCCAATATCTACAGCTATTTCAATGATTCCATTTTTAGAACACGATGATCAAACAAGATTACAAATGGCTACATCACAAATGAGACAAGCCATTAATCTTTCAGAATTTGATGTTCCTTTAATTCAATCTGGTTGTGAAAATTTATATACGGATAGAACTCAATTTATTAAGATAGCAAAAAAAGATGGAGAAATAATTTATTTAGATTCAAAGTTTATAATTGTGGCATATAAAGATAATGATTATGATATTTTTGAAATAGATAATAGACATATTTATGTGGAAAATATGGATATTATAAAAGTTTATGTTAAATTGGGAGATAAAGTTTCAAAAGGTGATATAATTGCAGAAAGTAATTTTTGTAAAGATGGAAATATAAATATTGGAAAAAATCTTCTTACTGCAATAATGCCTTTTTATGGATATAATTATGAAGATGCAATTGTAATTTCAGATAAATTATTAAATGATGATTCATTTACTTCTATTCATTATGCAAATCTTTCATTTATTTTACCTCCTGATAAATTATTATTAAGTTTAGATGAAAATAAATATAAACCATTACCTGAACCAAATCCAGATATAGAATTTTTAGAACCTGGTAGAGATAAATCATATTATAGAAAACATAAAAGAGAATTAATTTTAAAAGGTAATCCTTATGCTATTATGAAAGATATTCCAAATGATCCAGTAGATTATTTAACTATTTTTGAAGAAAATATTCCTTTAGTTTATAAAAAAGATGTTTTAATTACAAATGTTGAAATTTATCCAAATGAATATAATAATATAATTCCTCAATTTAGACATTGGGTTGATGAAAAATTTGAAAAACAGGTATCGTATAATAAAAAAATTCAAGAATTGATTTTTAAATTATTTTTGAAAAAGAAAGCAATGGAAATTATTAGAGAAAAAGGATTAGATAGATTTAATAATCGTGGAAGATTTAAATTTAAAGGTGAACGAATCAATGGTATCTATATAAAAATGGGTGGATTTTTTAGCAGAAAAATTCAAATAGGTGATAAAATTGGAAATAGACATGGTAATAAAGGTGTAATTTCAAAAATATTACCTCGTGAATTAATGCCCAGAACTGAAAATGGAGAACATGTAGATATTGTTATAAACCCATTATCAACATATTCAAGAATGAATGTTGGACAGATATTTGAATTGCATTTAGGTATGTCTGTAAATGATTTTAAAATTAAATTAAATGAAATATTAGGCAATGAAAAATTAACTCAAGATGATTTAAAAAAATATGTTCTTAATTATATTAATATTTTAGATAATACAAAAGATAATTGGTATACTTTACAAATGAAAAATGAACTAGATAATATTATTATAGATAAAAAATTTATAGATGATTTTTATATTATAGCTCCTCCATTTGAATCATCTACCTATGAACAAATTAAAAAAGCATGTGAATTTACAAATACAAAATTTAGATATGATCTTTTTGATGAAATATCAAAACAAAAAATTGTAAATAAAGTTGCATTAGGATATATGTATTTTTTTAGAATGGTACATATAGCAGAAGAACGTTTAGCTGCTAGAGGAATTGGTCCTTATATGAGAAAAACAATGCAACCACCAAGTGGAAGAAAGAATAAAGGTGGGCAAAGAGCTGGGGAAATGGAAACATTTTGTTTTATATCTCATTCAGGTTTAACCAATTTAACTGAAATGACAACAACAAAATCTGATGCGATTGATCTGAAAAATAAATATATTCGAGATTCTATAGGATCAGAATTTATTAGAGAAATAAAAGAAGAATGTCATACTCCAGAAAGTGTTAAATTATTAGAAGCTTATCTTAAGACAATTGGAATAACCATTGATTAAATACAAGGAGAAAATTTAGAATGGAAAATATTCCCGAACTTCCAGATATCCAACACACAACAAAACCTGAGTTTAAAATTCCAATAAGACAAGTTGGTGTTGAAAATGTAAAAACAGATATTATTTTAGAAGTTAAAAATGGTGGCTATCGAAAAATTTTATCAACTATTTCAATGTCTACAAATTTAGATAGTGATAAAAAAGGTATCTCTATGAGTATGTTAATGAGAACTTTAATTAATTATTTAGAATTACCATTAAAACATAGATTATTAATTAATATTCTTAGAGAATTTAAAAATGCAGTAGAAACTGATTCAGATGATAGTTATATACGTTTTGATTTTGAATTACCTATGATAAAAGAATCTCCTATTTCAAAACTTAAATTTCCACAATTTTATAAATGTTCTTTTGAAGGAAGACTTATTAAAGATTCTTTTAGATTTTTACAAAGAGTTAGAGTTCCTTATGCAAGTTATTGTCCTTGTAGTGCTTCTTTATGTAAACATCTTGAAAATTCAAATAAGCATGGTTATCCTCATGCACAAAGAAGTTATGCAAACGTTTTGGTTCTTCCAAATATTTTAGATGATACTTTATGGCTAGAAGATATTATTTATTTAGTTGAATGTGCAATAAAAACGTCTCCTGTTCCTATTTTAAGAAGAATTGATGAACAAGAATTTGCAAAAGTAGCATATGAAAATACAATGTTTGTTGAAGATGCAGTTCGTTATATTTCTAATAATTTAGATAATGATAAAAGAATTTTAGATTGGATTGTAAAATGTACTCATTATGAAAGTATTCATACACACGAAGCAATTGCGATTAATTGGAAAGGTATAGAAAAAGGTTTTAATGAATTAAATATCATTTAAGGAGAAATTTAATGTTGAAAATTGGAGAAATTTATATTATCAATCTTTTAGAATATGAAATTTGTTATTTTAATGAGAAAAATAAAACATTTTCTATTAAATTATCAGACAATAAAGAAAAAATATCTTTAAAATTAAAACAAATGATTAAAATTAATAATGAAATTTATAGAGTAGAATATATAAATGAAGGAAAGAAAAGAATAACTATAAAAAAATTGGAGGATGTAAAATGAATCTAGTAAAAGAAATTAACGAATATAGAGAAGAAATTAACAATATTCAAAGTGAAAGTTCAAATGTCGAAGAAGTTGAAATAGATTTAACGGAAAATATTGATAATGACAATGTTCAAAGTGAAGGTTCGGATGTAGAAATAATAAATAATTTTTCTTCAGATACGGCGGAAGTATTTGCACATATGGTTTCAATTCCTATTATAAATCTTTATGATTGGATTGAAAAATATATTATTAGAGAATCGACAAATATTAGACGAATAAGACTTGAAATGAATGATATTGAATCAGATACAGTTATTTTAAAATCAATCAATCTTTCAAACCCAGATTTTAAAGAACTATTTCTTTTGAAAAATACAAATAAAATTATTATTCTAGATTTACCATATGAGGATATAATGTGTTATCGAAATGGGGCAATTAAAATAAACACCAATTTATCTAATGCCGAAACTGAAAATATTAGATGTTATGTAACAGGATCTGGAATTCATTATTTTTCAATGTATAAAAAGACAATTGTTGAAAATGAAGAAACAAAAGAATATATGATTCCGTATTTTTATACAAAGATTAAAAATAGAGATATAAAGAGTATTAATATTGTAGATTTTTCTAAAGATTTTGAAAATATTTCAAATAATATAGAATCTATTTTAGAAGAAGATGTAAATAAAGAAAATATTATGCTTCTTTATAAACCATTTTCAAAATCACAAGAAAGTGTTAATACTAATTTAGATTTAATTAAATATTTTGATACAAAATATAATGATGTAATTGATATTAATCATCATTTAGTTATTGATAATATTCTTCTAAAGATTTTTTCAAATTAAATAAAAATGGAAAAGGGATATATTCTTTTAAAAGGATATATCCCTTTTTTAAATCACTTATGAAAATAAACTCACAAAAATTTTTCTTAACTGATATATATTCATATGATATATCCATGTGTCATTATAATATTTTAAAATCATTTGGATATGATTTGTCTAAAATAGATAAAGATGATAAATTAAAAAGAAACATTCAAATTGGAAAATTAATGGGTCAAAATAAAATAATATCTAATATTTTAAGAGAAACAACAAATAATATGATTTCTGAATATATTAAAAGAAATGAACTTAAAAATAATAATATTATATTAAAACAATATGATGGATTTTTAAGTAATAAATTATTAAAAAATAAAGATTTTTATTTACCATTAGAATTAAGAAATGTTTTTTCAAAAATGATTATATCAATTGATAAAAATAAATTTATTGCATTAACTAATAAAAATGAACTAATAATAAAAGGCATTGCAAACACATATGAAAAATTAAATGAAATTTATAGAAAGTTATTAGAAATTAATTATATTAGTAAAACTGAAATTTTTAAAGGAATAGAAAATATCAAAGAATTTATTTATAAAAATAATGATATTTCTTTATTTTGTATTCCGTATGATGATTTGCATTATAGAATGTTTTTTTATGAATATGGTGAAATAAAAATAAATAAAAATTCAATAAATTTAATAGATTCAAATGATATAGAGAAAAGTAAATATTTAGATATTTACTTATATGATTTTATAAAAGGGTTGGTTATAGATTTCGTTTGAAAGGAGAATTAATGTTAAATAAATATCTTATTTTAAACGTAGCTGGAGGAAGAATAGGACCTATTATTTCTGATAAAAATAATTACATCAATCAAATAATAAATGTTGATTTATCTTATTATGGCGATTATAAAATTGAAGAAATTGAACAATATTTATTAAATGATAAATCAAATAAAGATGTTGTTATTTATCTTAAATCTGATGTTTTTGAATTTTTAGAAAGAACTATTTTAAAATTTGATTTATTAACTGTTTATAGATTTTTAGAACATGTACCAAGAACTAATATTCAATATTTCTTATATTTGTTAGCATCTATATTAAATTCAAACGGTGAAATAGATATCATTGTTCCAGATTCACATAAATTAGCAAAAATGTTATTAAAAGAAAATATTAATGATCCGTCTTGGTATTCTTTAGATCTTCTATTAACGTATGAATTACTCGCCGATCAACCATATCCTCATTTAAGTTTATGGTCAGAAGATAGATTAAAATATTTTATTGAAGCTGAAAATTTCTTTAAAATAATATCAATTGAAAAAGATTTTGAATTTGATGGGAGAGATATTTATTTAAGAGCAAAAGCTAAAAAAATAAAGTAAAAGGAGAATAAATGAATCCTGAGAATATTGAAAGACTTGTGAACAATGGTCTTGTTTTTGAGAATGATGTATTTAAATATGAAGATAAATATTCAAAATTATTTTATGAATTAGTCGAGACAAAAAATTCAAAAGAAGAAATTCCAATTTTAGCTTTATTTACAGCAAAACCAGAAGAAACATCATATACATATCAAGGAATAGTATCTCATTTATATCATTTTGAAGGAAATGAAAATATTATTAAAGAAGTTATTGGATCATTAAATGAAGAAAATACAGAAATTATTGAAAAATGTAATCTTAATTCTAAATTAACAGTAATGTTAAATGAGATGATAATAAGAAATAATAGTTTTTCATCTACGGATGGAGATGTTCACCCAATGATTACTATTCTTAACTCATATAATGGGACTAATCTTGTAAAAATTTCATTTGGATTTTCAATATTAAGAGGTGATCAAATTTCAAATACTTTAACAATGAGAAAATCTTTTGGAACAATAGATAAAATTCATATCAAAGGAAGTGTGAATAGATTTTTTGATAATATTAATAATTATATTCAAATAATGTCTGGTAATCTTTTATCATTAATTGAAGTAAATATGGAAAAACAGATAAATGAAGAAACATTATTACAAATTCTTGATATAATTGATTCGTTGGGTAAAAAAAGAAGAAATCAAATTTCAAGTTCAATAGATGAAATTCGACAAAATAATAATAATATAATTTCAAGTTGGGATTTATTTATAGCATTAACAAAATTTACAACAAATGAAGGTAATCTTAATGCAAAAATTCTTCTTGAAAATATTGTTGAAAGATTTATGGTTATTCCTAACAGAATGTTGGAATTCATTGAATCTCAAAAAAATACAGCTTAAAAATATTTTAAAAAAGGATTAACCTTTTAATAATGAGGTAAATCCTTTTTTTTGTTTTAGAACATAGAACAAAATACAAAAACAAAGAATTAAAAAGGTTGTAAATGCCAGAAATAAAAAGAAGTAATATACCTGATACCGGATATGATATTCAGGTTAAAATTGGTAATCTAGATTATTCTAATGATTTAATTTCATTAAGAATAGTTTCAAGTTTAGCTAGTTCATATCAAATTGTTACTTTAGAAATGATTTTGGATCAAACTGATATTATTTTTGAAAGAATTTTTGGTAAAGAACCAATAAATTTAACAATTAGATATTTGGGAAGAGGTAGTGAAACTCAAATTACAGAAGAAATAAAAATGGAATTGATTCATTTACGTTCAGATTCAAAAATGTCCATAAGAAATACTCAAGCTAAAGAAGATAATAAATTTTTAGAAAGAGTAACATTTATAACTGTTCCTAGAAATGCATTTAAAACATCAAGTACATTAATAAATGCAATTTATTTAAATAAAACATGTAAAGAAATAATTGATGATATTATTTCAAAGAATACGAAAGCCAAATTAAATATAGATAATGATAATCTTAATAATGATAAAATTGAACAAATAATTATACCACCTATGCCTTTAAATAAAGTTATAAGATATCTAGATAATAATTTTGGTATTTTTAATGGAGCATCTAATTCTGGTTTTTGTCAATATGATAATACTTTTAACATTTATAATTTATCAAAAAGAATAACAAAAAGTCAAATTTTTAATATTTATCAATTAGCAACAGATAATGAAGAAAATAAAGATATTATTAATAAATGTATTGATGGAGAAAATTTTTATTCTTTTGACTCATTAATTAATACATATTCTGGAAATACAAAATTAGCTTCATTATCTAAAAAAATTAATCATATCGTTAAACCCAATGATAGATTGTATCATATTATTACACAAGATTTAGAAAAAGTTTGTTCTGATTTTGGAGCAAATATTAAAAATAAAGAAATATTTATTGATCCAATTTTAAATGAAAGAGAAACATATAAAATAACAAAAACAGGAAATGAAACTTCTGATGTTTTTGCAAATTCTAAAATAGCTAGATCAATTATAGGATTATCAAGTGTACTTGTAAATTTAGAAAAAAATTTACCTATTTTAAATTTAATGAAAATAGGTGAACCTGTAAATCTTAAAACAGGAACTTTGGAATATATTGATTTAAGTGGTAAATATATTTTAAAATCATCAGATTTATCATTTTCAAGAGAAGATGTAAGAAATTGGATGAGTTTCGCTAAATTAATATTAATAAGGACAAATAAAACATTATAATTTAAACGAGTTTTTAAATGACTAAACTTCAACAGGTAAATGAATTTATAAAATGTAAAGAATCTTTTGATTATTATTGTAGAAACTACGTTTTAATTGAAATACCTGGTGGCGATGTCCTTTTACAACCATATAATAAACAAAAAGAATTAATAGATACATTATTATTGTTAAAATATCTTATTGTTTTAAAAAGTCGACAGGTTGGAATTTCAACTATTATTCAAGCTTTATGTTCATGGTTAGTTACATTTTTTGATAATGTTGTTGTGGGAATTATTTCAAAAGATGGAAAAGAAGCCACAGATTTTTCTAGAGCTATTAGAGGAATGGTTGAAAAATTACCAGATTGGATGAATCCAGGATTTGATAAATATACAGAACAGAGTTTTATTTTAAAAAATGGATCAAAAACATTTGCAGCTACAGTAAATCCACAAGCTCCTGAAAAAACATTAAGAGGTAAACCAATTACATTTTTAGTAATTGACGAAGCTGCATTTATTAAAAATTTAGATGATGCTTGGACTTCAATGGTTCCAGCTTTATCAACATCTCAAAAACACGCAAGAAATTTAAATATTCCATATGGAACAATTATTTTAAGTACTCCTAATAAAACAATGGGAACCGGTGCTTGGTATTATAAAAAATATACTCAAGCTGTATCTAATGATCACGATAGTATATTTAAACCATTTATAATTCATTGGAAAATGATTCCTGAATTAGCAAATGATCCAGAATGGTATAACACTCAATGTAAATTATTTGATAACGATCCAAAGAAAATCGAACAAGAATTAGAATTAAAATTCTTACCCGCTGGTGGATCATTTTTTGATGATAAAGTTTGTATTGTATTACAAGAGGATAAAAAAGAACCAATCAAAAAAGTTAAAATTTTTAAATCTGAATTTTGGGAATTTGTAAAACCAAACAAAGACTCCTATTATTTATTAGGTGTTGATACAGCTCCTGAATTTGGGGCAGATGAATCTGCAATAAATGTAATTGATTTTGAAACAGCGGAACAAGTTGCTGAATTTAAAGGAAAATTATCTGTTACTAATTTTTGCAAAGTTATTGAATATGTTTCTTATAGATTTCATGGTTTATTAATTATAGAAAACAATTCTTATGGAAATCAAATAATTGAATATTTTGATAATAAAGAAGAAAATAATATTCCGATTTATAGAGAGGAAAAAGGAAAAAATAAAACAAATTTAGGATTATCAACAAATTTAAAAACAAGACCTTTAATGATTAATGCTTTATATAAATATATATCTGAATACCCAAATAGTATTAAATCGGAAAGAACAGCAATGCAATTAATTGGTTTGGTTGAGAATAAAAATGGAAAAGTTGAAGCCGATACAGGTTGTAAAGATGATTTGGCTCTATCTCTTTCAATGTGTTATTATGTTAGAGAATATGATCCACCATTAATTTTAGAGAAAAAAGATAGTGCTGTTGTAAAAAACTTTAATGATATTATAAACTTAAATGATGATATGACAACAGAAAAAGAATTTAAAGATATAAATAATATTAATTCAGATTTATTAAAAAAAATAAAGGATGAAAATTTGAATACTTCATATGTTGATATGATAACATTTATAAGGAGTTAAATAAATAAATGGATTATGATGATTACAATGATTTTGATGATTTTTCAGATGATTCCGATTATATAGAAGAATCTATAAATGTTAATAAAATCAATTCAACCGCTGATCTTATAAAAAGATATCAAGAAAAAAATACCAAACAATTAAATGAAATTACAAATAAGATATCTTCTGTTTCAAAAACTCAATATGAAACAGCAAAAATGTTAAGAACAAAAGAAATAGGTTATGTTGAAGGTGTAAAAGAAATTAATAACTCTATTGTTGTTATTCTTAGAAAATTAGGTTTTGTTATTGACGATGTATCGAAAACAGCAAAGAATATTTTAGTTGGAACTGCTAAATCATCAAAAGCTGCCGTTGTTAAGATATCATCAACTATAAATGAAGATATACAATTTAATAAATCTAATTATATGGCTTCAATGTTAGCACAATCAACACCAGTTTTTGGTTATTTTGTATCAAAATTTATGGATACTAGAATTTTTTCATCTTTTGCTGATAGAATGAGAGAAAATTTTAGAGATGCTGCTGATTATGCTTCTGACGAATTTAAAAAGAGAGGTATTTTTGGATTTATTACAGATACTATAAAATTATTGTTAAAATTACCTTTTAAAGTAATAGCACTACCATTTAAATTTTTAGCTTTTTTAATAAAATCTCCTTTTAAATTTTTAAAAGGTATTAAAAATGCAATTTTTGGTAATAAAAATATTTTAAATGAATTAGATGATATACCTTCTCTTCAAGGAGGTGGTATTGTTAAAAAGAGTGGAATGGTTAATCTTCATGCAGGAGAAGTTGTAACATCAGCAACAACTGTTTCAAATTATTTTGAAAATTTAATTAATGAAATAAGGAAAATGAGAACAGTTATAACAGCTTTAGGTGATGAATTAATGGTATCATTAAGATCAAAATTATTAGGAAGTCCTTTATTTAGAAAAATATTATATGTTTTTTCAGCATTAAGTTTTTTTAGTTTTCCGTTAAGAAATATAACAAATAAAATAAGTAAATCTACCGCAGCTTCTGATTTACAAAAAGCTAAGAAAAATCCAATTCAATTTATTGTTACTTCATTAAATCTTCTTTATTCTACGACAAGAGAACAAACAAAATATTTGAAAAATCTTACAGTTTCTTTTATTGGTAAAAAAGAAGCAGAAAATGAAAATATCTCAGAGAAATCAGAAAGTCCTATACGAAATATGTTTTCTGAAAAATTTAAAAAGACAAAAGAAAATATAAAAGAAAATGTTAATAAATCAGTAGATTTTCTTTTGCATTTAAAAAAAGATAAAAAGTTTAGAGAAGAATTTATAGATGAATCTAAGAAATATATGAAAAAGGATTTAAAGACAGATATTAAAAGTAAATATTCACTTGTGAAAGAAAAAATTAAAGAAAAAAAAGAAAAAACATACACATCTGTATTGAATAATCTTAATAGATTCTTTAAAAAAGGAATGGGTAAAGATTTAATAAAACAAGATAAAAAGAAATTTTTTGGTAAAGGCATTGGTAAGATTCAATTTATGTTATTGTATTTATTGGGTAAATTATATCTATTACCACCTAAAATTTTATTAGCTCCATTTTTTTTAGCTGTAGCATTAAGAAAACCTTTATTTGGAATATTAAAATTTATTGGTGGATTAAATGTTACAAATTTAGCTAAGACTATAAGTAAACTTACTGTATTTTTATCTAAATTTGGTATGAAAACTCTTTTATCAGTGGGTAGAGCAGCTACGGGTTTATTAAGATTCTTTCCTGTTATGGTAAGTGCTATAGCTCTAATTACCACGTTTATTGATTCGATAAAAGGATTACGTAGAACAAAAGAATGGTTTGGAATAAAAAAAGATGAAAAAGCAACAATGTCCGAAAGAATATCTGCTCTGATTGGTGGAGCATTGGGTGGTGCAAAAGCGGGAGTCGAAGGAGCTAAATCAGGAGCATTGAAAGGATTAGGTGCTGGTATGGCAATCGGTTCGGTTTTTCCAGTTGTTGGAACTTTTGTTGGTGGTATAATTGGAGCCATAGCTGGTGGTTTATTAGGAGCTGTTGGTGGTAAAAATATTGCTTTAGGAATAAGTGTAATATGGAATGAAGTTAAATTCCAAGTTAAAAGATTAATAGATTTAATAACATTCCCCTTAAGAATGACTTTAATGTTAATGGGTAGAGTTAAAGATTATATTGGAGAAAAAGTAAAAGCAATTTTTGATTATATTGGTATCGATATTGAAAAAGTATTTGAAGTAATAAAAAATATCGTTCTCAAACCAATAAGATTAGTAATTAGTTTAATAAAGAAAATAAGTCCCGAATCTATATCTGAAGGTTTACAATCAGCTAGAGAAAGACAAAAAGCTAGAGCTGAAGAATATACTAAACGAGGAAAATATGATGTAAAAAGATATGAAGCCATGTTAGATGAAGCTTCTGGTAAAACAAAGAAATATCATACCGGTGGATATAATGAACGAGAAAGATATGCTAAATTATTGAAAGGTGAAGTAATTGTTCCAGATTATGTTGTTAGAAGAGCAGGACAATCTGGAATTACTCCTGAAAACATCAGAAGTGGTTTATTTATAGATATAGCTAAACTTAATAGACATAAAATTTCAGATACATCTGAAAGAAATTTAATTGATAGAAAAACTTTAATAGAAAATGATTTACAAAAAGAATTATTATTAAAACATTACATTTCAGCTTATGATAAAAATTTACAAAAAGCAAATGAAGAATTATTTAAAAATTCACAACAAAATAATTCAATTATGATAAATAATATTTCTAATAGAATGTTAAGTTCAATGAATAATATTGATAGAGGACTTAATAATTTATCAAATAAAGGAACATCATTAGATAGACACTTAGATAATTTAATTTTAGGTGATATCGACTAAGGAGATTAAAAAATAAATGGCAACAACAACTTCAACAATTAAATATATTGCAGAACCAAATATTAAAAAAGGTAATGTACCGGATTTAATAGGTGCTCCTCCAAGATCTTTAGAAAGTGATAATATTTATATTAATTCATTGCCTATTGCATATATTACACCTTGTTTACCTAAATTTTCTGAAGGAATTAGTTCATTTCGTTTAATACCGAAATGGGATGTTTATAATAAAATTCTAGAATCATTAGGTTATACAATTTCATCAAAACCGTTAAAAGTTGTTTTTGTTGCTGATTCATTCCCAAGTGAAACATTTAGTAATGAATATGGACAAACATTTTTATCAAGAATTACTGATGTTGTTTCAGATACAGCTAGAGATATTACTCAAATGACAGGGCATCGTTTAGCATCAGAATCTGTAAGAAGTATTTTACATGGAATTGAAGAAACCGGTAGTTTGGGTAAAGGTATAAGCAGTGTCGGTTTAAAAGCAATGGATGAAATTTCAGAATTTAGTGAAAATATTAGTAAAAATGAAAATTTAAGTTGGGGAAAAGGTTTTGTAAAACTTTCAGATAAATTATTAGCTGGTCAAAAAATAGATTTCCCTTCTGTTTGGAAAAATAGTTCATATGGAGTAAATTATTCATTACAAGTGAGATTATATAATCCATCACCGGGTAATCAAGAAATGACTGAAAAATTTATTATTGCTCCATTAGCTGCATTATTAACATTGGCTTGTCCTATTATTCAAGGAGATGGAGAAACTTATTCTTATCCTTTTTTTATAAAAGTTAGAACAAATGGTTTATTTAGTTTAGAAGCTGGAGCAATATCTTCAATAACTGTAACTAAAGGAGGTGATCAAGGACTTATTGCTTGGAATAAAAGAGTTGGAATGATTGATGTTAGAATTGAACTTCAACAATTATTCTCAACAATGGTAATAGGAAAAAGTGGTGCGGATAGACCTGTTTTGGGTGAATATCTTGAAACATTAAAATCTGGATCCAATATTGAACCAATTTATTCATCATCAACTGAAAAAAGAATTCCTGAAAAAACATCTGATTATAAATATAATCCTTCTTCGATTAAAGGTATACCCGAAGTTGATTTATATGCAGATTCTTCACCAAGAGTACCTCAATCTATTAGAGAAATTAATTTAGCTCTTCAACAAAATAAACCTAACATAGAAGAAACGTAAATTCCCCTTTTTTAATTTAAACAAAAAATTGATTAATTAGTCAATTAAATCAAGTCAATTTCTATTTAATCTATTATTTTTGAAAGAAAAAAGTCTATATATATTAATTAATGAATAAAAAATTAAATGAAAGGGGAGCATTTTATGTTAAAAATTGTTAATGATTCAAATTGTTTTATTTTCGTATATCACGACAACATGTTTAAATTACCAAAGAAGTTTTTTACTGATAAGTTGGAAAAAACTTATCGAATTGTACCTTCGACACTTCCGAGCGTAACAGTATTTGTTCGGAGAAATGAACCTTTTTTCATTGCTCGTTATGAAGGGCCATTTGATGAAGACATAATTAATAATGTCAAAGAAAAATTCACACCAATTATGTCTTATTTTGAATCACAGGTTGGAAAAACAGCAAAAGATATGATATATCCTGATATTGAAGATCTTCAAATACCAATGTTGGATTTGAAAAATATCTTGAGTATTTCATATCAAATACCTAAAGTAAGAATTACGAAAAGTTCAACTGTTTATTCAAAAGGGAAACAATTATTTTATAAATTAGATTCTCTGATTTTAACAAATGAATTAAGACCTATTCATTTTATTATTATCAATAACAAATTGACTAAAAAATGCTTCAAACCTTTATTAGTTTCATCTATTTCTTTCGATAATGATATAAAGATCAAATCAAAAAATTCCATAAAAGTTCATTGTGATTTTAATGAAAATGGACGACGTTTATTGTTATTAGAACATACTGGGATTTTAAATGTCACACAAGATTCAGTTAAAAATGAAATTGAGTGTGATGGGATCTTTATTGCTTCATTCTGGCCTAAAAAGAATGAGGTTATTGAAGAAATTTAAATTGTTAAGAAAAGAAGTCATTATATTATTTATAATATAATGACTTCTTATAAACAATTTTTTAGAAAAGTAATTGATTTAATTTTTAAAAAGTAAACCTTTAAGGAGGTATTAAATTTTGAAAAATATAATTTCTATCTTCAAATCTAAAAATAAAATAGAACTATCTGAAGTCAAATTAGATATTGAAGATTATAAAAAATTAATGCAACTTGAAGGTAATGTTTTTAAAATAATTTACATTGAAGGTAAATTAGAAATAATTAATTAAAGTAATATGGGAGTATGGTGGAATCGGCAGACACGCGAGACTTAAAATCTCGTGAGGATTAACCTCATGAGGGTTCAATTCCCTCTACTCCCATAATTTGAAAAAACAAAAAGTGAAGGGAGAATTATATGTCTGGATATATGTCCAATTATTTATTAATTGGAAGAAATAAAAAATATTTTATAAATCTAAAACAGGAATTTGATTATTCATTAAGTCATGAAAATAAATTAGAACCAAATAAACTTCCATATTTTACAATAACAAATGAAATAGATGATGTTGACACAGATCAAATGATTATTTTGCCGAATAATTGTAGATTTTTTTATAGACATAATTATTTAAATTGTCTTTCAATTGTTATTGAAGAAGAACCGAAATTTAGAACAATAAAATTTAAAAGAAGAATTAATTCAGAATATCGAAAATTAAAAGATAATAAAATTTTTAAAGATTATGAAAATCTTATTTCTAATGATAGTAATGTAATTTTTAAAGGAAATTTAAGATTGTTTTTCCCATATTCAATTTTTTATTTTTTATTTGAGTTTAATAAATATGATAGTTGTTATCTTCAACATATAGATTTTTATTATGGAGTTAGAAAATCTCCATTAAAATCAATAGATGATATTATATATTATTCTCCATTGATGAATATCTCAAATAGTTTAAATGTTTGTACAGGACATTCTCTTGATTTTGAAGTCAAAAGTATAAATGAAAGTATAATTAAAAAAATTATTACTTTATTTTGGCAAACAGAATTTAATAATGATTTAGAAGAAATGTATATAGATATGATGAGAAAACAAGAATCAAAATTAGATATTTTTTCTTGGGATTATTATTCTAAAAAAGATCCTATGTTTATATTAAATGAAAACTTCAAACCTTATAAATCTTTAAAAGAGATAATTACACAAACAACATCAAGTAAAAAACATAGATTACATGAAAATATATATTATAATAATTTAGGTAATTTTTTATCTACTTATATACCAGGTGAGGTTATAATAAAAGATAAATTAAAAGAAAAATATGTTGTAAAAAGAAAAAATGAAGAAATCGAAGTAAATAATAAAAGATATATTATTAAAGAACAAGTTAATGATTATGAATTAACTGTTATAGATGAAGAAGGTAATGATAAAATTGTAGATTATAATTTTGTTAAGAATATTGAAAAAATTGATAATATAATTATAAAAAATAATGATAATGAAGATATAAAAATATGTGCAAATTATTTTATGATTAATAAAACGATTAAAAATGTAATAAAACAAATTCATGAAGTAAAAGTTAGTAGAACAGATAATCTAATATTATTAGATACTACAGATAATTTATCATATATTATAACAAATGATTTTTTGGAAAATTGGGACATAACTGAAAATTTTAAAACAAGGAATGGTATAGAATTAAAAGCTGGAAAAGAAATTTATTTTACTGAGAATTTACACAATGTATTTTTACATTATGAAAATCCATGTGTAATTGATAAAATAGAAATTAGACATAATGATATTTATTTATTTATAAATAGTCCTAAAAATCAGAATTGGAGTACATGTGTAAAATTATCTGATGAAAATATAAAGTATAGTATTAATGAAAAATTAAAAATTGATAAAAATTTATTTAAAGATAATTTTGTTTTATATGGAAATTTGGTATATGGTGATTTAAATCATAAAATGTATTATAATAATTCAGAAACAAATATTCATTTTTTAATGACTGAAAATAAATATAAAAATAAAGCAGAAAAAATACAAAAAGTTAAAAAGATATTTTTTAATGAAGATTGTACTAAATTCAAGATACCGTCATTTATTGGAAATGATTATGAATTATCAGTTAATGATGATGTTTTATTTAATATTAACAATAAAACTTCAAAAAAATTAAAAGTTAAAAGTTTTAAAATTGATGTTATTACTAATTCTCTAACAATATATGTTAATTTAGAAGAAAAAAATGATGATGGTACTATTAAAAATATAGATATTATTTTACTTGATCAAATATTTCTTGAGAAATATCTAGCATCTATTGAAATTAATTTAAGAAAAGTTACATATGATCATGAAAAATATCCAGAAGGAACAAGAATTAAAATAAAATCAAATAAAAGAAGTCTAAAGTTACCTTTTTCAAAATATAATTGTTATGAAATTTTCTGTGTAATTACAGATTCAATATTACCTATGGCGCTTTTAACAAACGATCAAACTGTATATCTTATGGATATTCCCGAATATTTTGATGTTTTATATCCAAATGATAAAGGATATGATAAAAAAGTTATTACTAAACCGAATTTAAATATTCAATGGAATGATTTTGTTACATCATTGTTGTCTAATCCTATTAAAATAATAGCTGTTTACATAAATATATATTCACATTATAATTGTTCACTTTTAACTTTAGATGGTATTAGTTTTTCAACAGAACCATATAATATTATAAAAAAATATTATGTACTCTATGGTATTCAATTTCCTAGATTTATAACTGATGATTTAATTGAAGTTCCAAATCATTCTTCAGATTTTAGAAATATATTAGTTCCAATGAAGCAAAGATATAAAGAAACAAAATTTTATCATGAAAGGAGAATTATTGAATGTTTAAAGTCATAGCTTTATATGACAAAAAACAAACTTTACCAGATGATGATATTTATTATATTATAACAAAAAAAGGGATAATGTTGAGAAAAAAAGTAGGTTTAATTGATGCTTTAATCCCTGTTAAAAATATTTCATTTTTACAAAATAAAAATTCATATATAAATATAAATTTACCAAAGATTAGTTATTCATTATTTTCAAAAATTGTTTCATTCTTCAAAGCTGTATTTGAAAAATATCAAACAGAATCAATTGTTATGTTATATATGGATCGTGAAACAAAAAAGTATTATATCCATGTCCCTGAGCAAAAGGTTTCAAAAACAAGTGTAAATTATGATAGAAATGTTTCATTTCCAGATAAATTATTAGTTGGTACAATTCATAGTCATTGTGATTTTGGAGCATTTCATTCAGGTATAGATGTTGATGATGAAAAAACAATGGATGGAGTTCATATTACAGTTGGTAAATTAAATAACACATATTATAACGAAGTTGTTTGTTCTGTCGTTTGTAATGGACATAGAATTAAAAAAGATCCTTCAGAATATATCAATATAAAATGTAAACAAAATAAATTATTCTTTATAATACCAAAAGATTTTCCTATTTATTGGATGGATATGATTAATTATGACTCACCTGTAGCTAATTTTTATAATATTTCAGATTCAGAAAAATATTATAATTTTTATGGAAATTTTAATCCATATTTTAATTATGAAGATTATGAAGATATTTATGAAAATAATAAAATTATAAAAATAGATAAAGAAAATGATATTAAAACAAAAAATGATGACTCTATAATAATTGATTCAATTCGAGAAAAATATATTTCAAAAATTTCAGATGAAAAATTTAATAATGGATCATTTATGGAAATTTATAATTTAATTGAGGATGTTGAAAAAACATATTTAAAAGATCATATATGTAAAGATTGTAGATTAAAAGATATTTGTATTACAAAATGTCCATATTTTCGATCTTTAGCTTTAAGAAATCACATTAAAAATAAATACGGAAAGGGGGATGTGATTGAGAGATTATAATATTGCAATAATTGGATTAGGTGGTATTGGGATAAATTTGACTAATATTTTATGTAGATTTTTAAATTTTACACAACTTTCTAAAAGTTCTATTTTATTAATTGATGGAGATGAATATGAATTTCATAATTTAGATCGTCAAGAATTTGAATCATTTGGTAATAAAGCAGAAGAAAAATTTAAAGAATTATCTAAAAAATTCAACTCAATAAATTTTAATTTCTGTAATGCATATATTAATAGATCGAATATTAATTCTATTTTAGAAGATAAAAATATTATTTTTATGTGTGTGGATAATCATAAAACTCGTAAAATAGTTTCTGATTATTGTAAAAAATTAGATAATATATTATTAATTTCCGGTGGTAATGAATATATTGACGGAAACATTCAAATATTTTTTAGAAAAGATGGTAAAAATATTACTCCATCTCTTACAGATTATCATCCAGAAATTGAAAATCCTGAAGATAAAAGTCCAAATGAAATGTCTTGTGAAGAATTATCTATTCATGAACCACAATTATTATTTACAAATTCAACAGTTGCAAATTTAATGATGTGGCCGTTTTATTATCATAATAAAAATAAAACTATAGAAATTAGTGAAATTTATTTTGATATTGTAAAGATGAAATTACATTCAAAAATTCGTCACCCTAAAGAAAATTAAAAAAATAACAAAGGAGAAAACATGCTACAATATACAGTTCGCGAATTGGAAAAAATGACTAGAGTAGAATTAAGAGATACTGCTGAAATTTATGGAATAAAATTTAAGTCAAAAGAAATAAAAGACAATATGATTTCAGCAATCATAAAAGTACAGAAAGAAGAAAATTCTACTAAAACATCACCTGTTGTTGAAAATAAATCAATTAAAATAACTAGTTTAAATACAACATTTCATTCAAAAGAAGATGATGGATATGATCAACCTATGATCACTGTTTCAAGTGGTGCAAGCTCAGGAAATTATCCTGTTGTGGGTAAAAAAGTTTGTGAGGTTGCATCATTCTTTACAGAAATTCTTAATATTTCTCCTGCTGCAAAAGCGATTGTGAATGGAAAAGAAGTTTCTGAAGAATATATTCTTGAGAAGTATGATACTTTAGAATTTACAGTTCAAGCTGGTAGAAAAGGATAAAATAATTTAACTTTAGATAATTCCCCTTTCATTTCTAAGGAGGAGATATTAGAAATAATATCTCCTCCGTTTTAAATTTATTTTTTTAAAAAAAATAAAAGGAGAATATATGCATTTGAAGCCAGATTCAAATTATAATGTTGTGATATTATTTAGTGGTGGTGCTGATAGTATTTTTTTACATCAGTTAAGTAAAAGTTTAAATTATAAATCAATTCTTTTATTTATTAATTATGGTCAAAAACATATCAAAGAATTACAATTTGCTCAAAAATATGCAAATGAAGAAAATGTTGATATTTTTTATACAGATTTTATTACATATTCATCAATAACAAATAGTGCTTTAACTGGAAATTTTGATAATAATCTTTATAAAAATGTAAATGAATTTTATGTTCCAATGAGAAATACATTTTTATTAACAATAGCAACAGCATATGCTGAAACAAATAAAATTCCTTTGGTTTGGATTGGTTCTAATTATTCTGATAGAATGGATTTATTTCCTGATTGTTATCAAGAATATATTGTTAATATAGATAAACTATTTTCTTCAATTTGCACATTTTCAATTAAAATTGAAGCTCCATTATTGGGAATGTCAAAAGAAATGATTTTAAATTTATTAAAAAAAGAATATAATATCACAGAGGATAGA
Source organism: uncultured Hyphomicrobiales bacterium (assembly GCA_964472015.1). Lineage (GTDB taxonomy): Bacteria > Bacteroidota > Ignavibacteria > Kapaibacteriales > UBA2268 > JAAYTD01. Next base: position 89,589 of record CAYYIP010000005.1, read on the forward strand.
ATGTTCTCTGGGTACTTAGAATAAATGAATACAAATGTGGTTGATCAAACGGATTCAGTAATTGAAAAAATAATAAAAGTCTAATTGAAAGGAAAAAACTCAAATGGAAAAAGTTGAAAGATTAGGAATGAATGATGAACGTGTATCTACAAGGTTATTAGAAAAACATTATAGTCCCATGATTATAAGAAAATATCAAGCATTTGGTTGGCCGTTATGGATTGGATTAATAATGGATGTTAGTTGTTCTGATCTTGATGAATTAATACATAAACTTTTAAATGAATCTAAAGAAAATGGATTATATAAACAAGATTTACAAGCCATGCGAAATTTATGTGGATATCTAAATGATAATATTGTTAGTCATTATAATTTAGCTAAAACAGGAAGTGTAGAGGGAGTTGCAGTTTTCTTAGCTATCGATAAAACATATATAAGTTCTCTATGGGGGGACTTTATGGTACACGCAGCATGTAAACAAGAATTTTTCTTAATTGTCAATACAACACCACACATCTAAAAAACAACTCCAAGGAAAAAAGGAAGTGAACTACTATAGCTCTAAAGAACTACAGCTTCGAATGTTTTGTTTAAAGAGCTTAATTCTTGATCTTCACTCTTGACCAAATTCTTTTGTGAAAACAAAAGAATGTTTTTTGCTCCATTCAAATCAGCATTTTGTTTAATGTAACAGTCATTGCATATTAACAAATTTTGTTTTGGTCTAGATGTGTTTAAACTTCCACATTTAGAACAAGTTTTACTGGTATATGCAGGATTTATCTTTTCAATTAAAATGCCAAGATTTGAACATGAATTTTCTAAAAAATTAGAAAACATTGCGTAAGGAAAAGAATTATTTATAAGATAATTTAATTTTTTACCTTTTGATGTTTTTGATTTTTTAGAAAAAGATTTTCTGATATTTTTCAAATCCTCTATTACCAAACAACCTATTTGGTTTAAAAATAGATATTTTGAAATATCAGAAGCTATAGATTTGATATATCCTTTAGACCATTTTTCTATATATTTAATATTTTTATGTTTTCTGTAATTTAATTTCTTATGAATATAAGATTTTAAATTAAATTTCTTTCCATCAGATAGATAAATATTTTTAAGATTTATATCTAAAGCTAATTTATTAGAATTAATAGGTATTATATCATCTATTTCACAATTAAAAAATACTTTAAAATATTTAAAATTATTTTTAGGTATAATTTCTATTCTTTTAATTTTATTACATTTTTTGAGTTTTTCGATTATTCTTTTTCCTTCTAGTGGAAAATTGGTTTTAAAAAATCTTAAAAAACAATTAAAATATTTATTATTATCAAACTTCAAATTAAAAGATTGATAATCTAAGATTATAGGAACTTTAATTTTTTTCAATTTCTTATTTTTAACAGATGACAGAACTTTATCTCTAACTTGTTGTAATAATTTAGAATTTAATTTTGGATATTTGTTTCTAAGAACAAAATAAGTATTTTTATGAATTTCTGTAATTCTATATTCTTTATTTGTTTTAACATAATCTAGAATAAAATCGGAAACTTCTTGACAATCATTAAAAATGGATTTTAACATTTCCATTTTTCTTTTATTTCCAACTAGATTCAAAGAATATGTTTTGATCATATCAGATACCTTTATCTTCTTGATTATTAATATATTCTAATATTTTATCTTTTGAAACACTTCCAATTGATGATACAAAATATCCAGATGACCAAAAACCAGAATTCCAATAATAATTATTTCTAATATTGGGAAAATTTTTAAAAATATTATAAGATGATATAACTTTTAAATTTCTAATAACAGATGAAATAGAATAAGTTGGTAATAATTCTAAACAAACATGAATATGTTCCGGTTCAACATCAAAAGCTAGAATTTTATAATTATATTTAGAACAAATATTCAAAATTTGATTTTCAAGAAAAAGTTTTAAATCATTTTGTAAAATTCTTTTTCTATATTTTGTACAAAATACAATATGATATTTTAATTCAGATTTAAACATTAAAAATATTCCTTTATAATAGATTCAATTATTAAATCTTGAATAGTGAACTTTTTACTTTCTTCAATTGTTCTCATAGCTGCTATTTTTTCAAGTTGAATAATTTGTTCATTTGATAATTTTAAAAATATTTGTTTAAATTTCATAGAAAATATCCTTTAATATTTTTATATTTTGTTCTAACAATTTTTAAGATTAGTTCAAATTCATCCTTGGGTCTAAAGACCTCAAGGTTTTCTTTGAACAGAATATTATAAAAATGAATTAAAAGATATAAAATAATTGAAAAAAAAAGATTCTAGAATACGATAAAAGTTAATTTAAAAAGGGAGATATGAATTGAGATTTATTAAACCAAGTTACAAAATAATAGATCCTTTAAATCCAGAATATATTATAAGAAAAATTGAAAAATGTGGAAGAATTTGTTATAAATCTGACGAATCAGATGAATTTGAAAAAGCAAAAGAATTTGTTAGAAAAAGAATAGAAACTAAACATGATTCAATTATAGAGCATTTTTCATTTTCTGTAATTTTTATTATTGATAGAGGTATATCTCATGAAATGGTAAGACATCGTTTGGCTAGTTTTTCACAAGAAAGCACGCGATACGTTAATTTTTGTAAAAATAAATTTGGTAATCAATTAACATTTATTATACCCGAATGGCTTCCTGATTTAGAAGAAGGAGAATATTATTATAATATAAGTAATGAAGTGTGTCATGATAAAAAACCTTTTGTTATAGACGAAATTACATCAAAATTTATAAAAGAATTATTAGAAATTGAAAATTTATACATGACATTAATTAAAAATGGTTGGACTCCTGAAAAAGCAAGATATATTCTTCCAAATGGTATAAAAACAGAAATTGTTGTTACTGCAAATCTTAGGGAATGGAGACATATTTTAAAATTGAGAACTGAAGTTTACTCTCATCCACAAATGAGAGAAATAATGAGACCTTTAGTATCTGAATTAAAATCTAAAATACCTATTATTTTTGATGATATCGAATATTAAAGAATTAATTGAGGGGGTATATATCAATGAGAGAATATCATAAAATTCATAATATATTTAAAAGAAATCCAGAAACAAATAATAAGACATTTCTTCTAGGTCAATGGTCTTTACCTGAATTTGACTTTTTACAAAATAATCCATGGATTTTTACTGAAAAAGTAGATGGAACAAATATTCGTGTTATATGGAATCATGAAAATAAAAAAATAAAATTTGATGGTAAAACAGACACATCACAGATTCCAATAAAATTATTTACAAAACTTACAGAGATGTTTACTATTGAATTAATGGAAAAAGTTTTTCCACAAACCTCATTATGTCTTTATGGGGAAGGATATGGATCAGGAATTCAAACAGGTGGCAAATATCGAAAAGATCAAAGTTTTGTTTTGTTTGATGTTCTTGTTGGAAGGTGGTGGTTACAAAGAAAAGATATTGAAGAAATATCTTCAAATTTAAATATAGATATTGTACCTATAGTTGGGGAAGGAACTTTGTTTGATGGTATTGATTTAGTTAAAAATGGTTTTAATTCTAAATGGGGTAATTTTATAGCAGAAGGCATTGTTGCAAAACCGAAAGTTGAATTATTTTCTCGAAATGGATCAAGAATTGTAGCTAAAATAAAATACAAAGATTTTAATCTAAAAGGAGAATAAAGTGAATATTATTATTGCTCCTCATTTTGATGATGAAATTATTGGATGTTTTGAATTAATAATTAATCCTGATTTTAAATGTAATATTATTTATACTCATATAGAATATGATCAAAGATTACATGAATCTAAAAATTTAAAAGATGTTTTACCTAATATAGAGAAACAATCTGTAAATAGATTTTTACAACCATGTTCATTTTTACTTGATAAAAATGCAACATTTTATTTTCCTGATCCAATTTATGAGACACACCCGGATCATAGGGAAATCGGTTCAATTGGTGAAAAATTATTAAGAAATGGTTCAAATGTTATTTTTTACTCTATAAATATGAAAGCTCCTTATATTCATAAAACTAAAAATCCACAAGATAAAGAATTTTTATTAGATCATATTTATCCAAGTCAAAATGATCTATGGAAATATGAAAAAATATTTATTTTATTTGAGGGTAGATGTAAATGGTTAATTTAAAAATAATTTCGGGGTCGTGTGAATTATTAAATTAATTCACATTTCACACCGTGAGTGAGGGTAAGTGAATATCTATTTTAAAATAGATAGAAATTCTCACTCTTTTTTTTGTAAAATTTTTAAAAATGTATGGAGAAAACATGTCTGAAATTATTTATGTTCCCCAATTTCCAACAAAAATGAGATATCAAGAATGGCATTATCTGACTATTAAAAATGCCTTTGATAAAAATTTTAAATCTGTATTTACATTAGGCGAAATAAAAGAAAATGTTATAAATGATAGAAGAAATGAAATGTTTTCTCCTATAAATTCAGCTATAGAATTTGAACTTTCTCAAATAAAACAATTTTTAAATTTAGATACAAAAAAAATAGATTATTTATATTTAAATGATTTATCATTTCCTGGATTATTTTCAAATATTTTACATCATAAAAAAACAAAAAAAATGTTTGTATATGTTCATGGAACTTCAAAAAATAGATTTGATTATTTTGAAAAAGATAGGAAATCAAAATGGCTTGTTGAAACAGGTCAATCAAAATTATTTGATAAAATATTTGTTGGATCTAAATATCATGCAAATAAATTAAAATGGAAAAATATTGAAGTTATTGGTTTACCGATTCCACCTTATCCTTTTTTTAATAAAGAAAAAATATATGATATTATATCTGTAGCTAGACCTTGTAAACAAAAAATAACAAAATCAGTTGAAAATGAAGTTGAAAAAATATTTGGAAAAATAAAAAGAAATAATAATAATTCTTGGAAAGAATATTATGAATTTTTATCACAAAGTAAAATATTATTAATAACAGGTAAAGAAGATACATTTAATTATAGTATACTTGAAGCTATTTTAAATAATACTATTGTTTTAGCTCCTAACAAATGTTCATATCCTGAGTTATTACCAAAAGAATATATTTATAATACAAGTGAAGAATTGATTGAGAAAATTAATTATTATATAATTAATTATAATGATGTTCCTAAATTAAAAAATTGGGATCTTATTTCAAATTTTTATGATAATTTAATATCAATTTTAAACATGTGATATCTATATATATTAATATTTGAAAATAAAACATCAATGTGTATTTCTTTAAAAATTTAAATATACAAACCTCCTAAGCTGCTTTTAGATATTCAATGAGCCTATTTTACATTTGTTAAATTTCTCCTCTTTCCAAATGTAAATATTTTACCCCGTGAGTGAGGGGAAGTAAAAGTAAAACACCTCTAAATGGTGTTTTATGGCTTATACTCACTCAACTTTTTTAATTAAAAAATAATTTTTTAATTCTATTAATATTATTTTTTTGCTTAAAAAACATAATTAATTTAGAACAAAAAGTAAAATGAGGAGTTTAAAGATTTGAAAAATCTAAATTCAAATCAATCATCTATAACTATATATGATAATTATATAGAAAAAAAATATAAAGATAATATTATAAATTCTTTTTCATCTATTGGACATGAAATTTTATGTATGAATATTTTTAAATGTAAATATAGTCCAAAAATAATATCTATAAATTTTGAAAATAAATCTTATAAAATGAAAAAATATGATATTGTTTTAGGTAATACAAAAAGGATTAATGAAGAAAATATAAGAAAAATATTATTCATGATAACAATAGAAGAATTATTTAAACAATTTGATGAAATTATTAATTTTTTAAATAATTTTGGTTTAAATCATAGAGATATAAATCCTGGAAATTTAATTTTTTCTAAAAAAGAACGAGTTATAAAATTAATTGATTTTTATTGGTGTAATACATCAACAATAAAAATAAAAGATCCTCCAGTGAAGATAAATGGTACATATGGAACAGATGATAAAAAAGCTATTGAAAAAATTAAAAATCAAATTAGTATAATTGACGAATCGCTACAGGAATCAATACAAGATATTAAAAAAGAAATTCAAAATTTTGGATTAATTTATTATAATGGTTCATCTAAACATCAAGGTAAATCTTATTCAAAAATAGATATTCCTTATTTTAATTCCGTTTCATATCATAAAAATACTTCAAATGAATATAAAGAAATTAAATCAAATTTAAATCTTCACCCTAGAACATTTTTAGATATTGGTTGTGCAACTGGCTATACAACTTTTAATTTATTAAAAGATTTTTCAATTAATCAAGGTATTTCTTATGAAGCAGATCCTGTTGTTTTTAAATTTCTTTTGAATATTAAAAAAAATTTTTGTTTAGATAATCTTGAATTTATTAATGGTGTTACACCCAAAACAATTTTTCCCAAATCTGATTTAGTAATTTGTATGAATGTTCATATGTGGTTACATAAAGAATTTGGAGATAAATCTGATAATATAATTAAAAATTTAATATTGTCAACAAAAGAAATGTTTTTTCAAACTGCTGGTGCTGAAAGTCAAGGAATGTATACTATTAAAAAATTAATATCAAAAGAAATAATTCAAGATTATTTAATTAATCTTGGTGGAACAAATGTTCAATTTTTAAGATCAACTAAATATCATGGTGGTTTAAGACATTTGTTTAAAATATGGAAATGATAATTCAGTTAATTATATAGGAGAAAAAAATGAAAAAGAAAATAATTGAACTTTTAGAAAAAAAATTAAAAAGTGAATTAGAATCAATTTTTGCAATAGATAGTTTTCCAGGTAGTAATAAAATTACAGACAAAAAAGAAAAAGAGTTAGAAGAATCGAATGAAATTAATAATGAAAAATTATCTATTTTAATTGATTTTGATGGTCCTATCCATAAATATTCTAAAGAATATTATGATGGGAGTATTTATGATGAACCAACATCTGGTGTAAAAGAAGCAATTGATAATTTAAGAAAATATTTTGAAATCATTATTTTTACAGCAAGAATAAGTTTAAAAGCAAATAATAATGATAAAGAAAAAGTAAAACAATCTTTAAAAGATATTGAAGAATATTTAAAAAAATATAATATTTATTATGATAAAATAACATGCATCAAAACACCAGCTGTTGTTTATATTGACGATAAAGCTATTCATTTTGATGATTGGCCAAAAACATTATTCATTTTACAGAAATTTTTAAAAAAAATTAAAATTTAAAATTAATGTTCTCAATTTTTAATTAGAACAAAATAAAAATTAAAACTTTTTTAAGTAAACAAACTTTGAAGATTTAATCTTAAAGGACTTGACAATAGTCCATTATGAATAAAGATTTTTTAAAAAAATCAAACTTTATGTCTATTTTCAACTTTAAAAAAGTTGAAATGATTGACTATAATAAATAGTGATTTTTTAGGAGGAAACAAATTATGAAATTTTCTTTTGCCGAACTTAATAATAATATTTTAACAAGAAAGTTTGGCGGAACTACTGTTGGTATTGCCGAACCTTATGTTACAGGTACGCATTTTATTTGGTTTGCTAAAATTCCATCCAAATTAACAGATTATACAACAAATATGAATAGCGGAATATCTAACTCTGAACAAATTCAAAATATATTAGCAGCATCTTGTTTGAGTGTAACACCTCCAGGTGGAACATTAAACAAAATTGAATTTACAGGTTTAGGTGGGATAAGATGGTCGGTCCCTGGTAATATCGATTATGGAAACTCCGTTTCTGTTAAATTTTTAGAATTTATGAATACACCCATTTTTGATATTATGCATGGATGGGTCAAAATGATAAGAGATTATCGAACCGGTATTACAAGTTTAATTGCCGGCGATTCAGGTGAGGGTTATTCTAAAAAAGCATATGCCGGAACTATGTTATATTTTACAACTGCTCCAGATGCTGAAACAATTCAATATTATGTATGTTATGATGGAGTTTTTCCAACAAGAGATCCTCAAGATATGATGGGAAGTGATGTTGAATCTGTTTCAAAATTAGATATTGAAATTGAATTTAACGTAGATTATGCATGGCATGAACCTTGGGTAAAAGATAGATGTAAAGTTTTAATTAATGCCCTAAGAGCAAGTAAAGAAACAGTTGAAAATTATAGACCTGTTTCTTAATTTTTAAATTTTAAGAATTTTTAAACATTTAAAACGAATACGTAAATAAAAAGGAGATAAATATGTTTAAAGGTTTTAATTACAAATTACCAGAATATGAAGTTATAACCCCTCATACACATGATTCATTTACATTAAGAACATTAACAGTGCAAGAAGAAGAAAGATTAAAAGGCAGTATGATGACTGCATCTAAAATTACAGATCATTTAAATAAATGCATTTATGAATGTATCGTTTCAAAGCCTGAGCATATTACAGATTTTAATAGTTTTTTAAAAAATATAACAGTTAAAGATAGAGATTGTCTTTTATATGGTCTTTATCATATTACATATGATGAAATAAGGGATTATAGTATTAGATGTTCAAGATGTGAGAAAAAATATGACGTAACAATTAAAGCATCTGATACATTTAATTATAATCCCTTTCCTGAAAATGATATTCTTATTAGAAAATTAACAATTCCTTTGAAATTAGCAACCGGAGTCTCTGTAATTGTAAGACAGCCAACATTAGAAGATGAACAAAAAGCAATAAAATCATTAGCATCTCCTGAATTTACGTTAGAAACTGTTTTTGAAACATTAATTATTACTAAATTTATACAAGAAAATTCAGAATCTAGTGAAATAATTGAATATGATTCAAGAGATGATATTATATATGCTTATAGATCATTACCTTCAAAAGATAAAAGAATTATATTTGAAGAATATGAAAAGAATTTTGGTCAATATGGTATTGAATTAAAAATGAAAGGAACATGTGTGCATTGTAGTAATGAAGAAATTATTAATATTGATTTAGTTGAAAACTTTTTTCGCATGGTGCATTCAATATGATCAAATAAGTAAGTTTAAAAAAGAATTACATGAAAATATTTTTTGTTGTATGGAATTAAGTAAACAACAATATGTTAATATTATGCAAATGCCGATTAAAATATTTCATGATTATATTAAATGGAAATCTGATTTAGAAAATGAAAAAGCTAAAATTATAAAAAATGAGGTTCCTTGATGTCCGGAGTTTTAAAAAAATTTAATAAGGATCTTATAGGTTCTAATGATATACTTGTTGATTATACAAGTGATATTTCCCCTTCTGGTGATTTTAAAAAAATTACAGGAATTGATGTTATAATTAATTCTTGGAAAAATCTTTTAAGAATGAGAAGAAGAACCAAAGATCATGATCCTGAAACAGCAAGCTACATTGAAGATTTTTTATTTGAGCCATTTGATGAAGAAACTAGACAACAAATAAGTGAAGTTATTAGAGAAATTTTAATGCAATTTGATAATCGAGCTCAAATTGATAGCATCAATGTAGATTTCTTGAAAAATGAAAAAGGATTTGTCGTTGATATAATTGCCTCATATAAAGGTGAAAAAGCCGGTTTAAAACTTAATGTATTTAAATAACTATATTTAAAATTCTTATAGGAAATTTTTTAAATGAGAGATAAATTTTATTATTGTATCTTAAAAAATAGTAAAGGGATTTTTAAAAAGAAGTTTTTAGGAAATACACATATTTTTTTTATGCCTTTAGGAAATGATACATATGGATATTTTGGTCTTATTGGTGAAATGTTAGATGATAATGGTAAATCATTAAATAAACACAAATATATTAAAGATTATGCTTGTACACTACTTGCAATTGTTCCTTCAGAAATAGTCAATGATGTTATTTATCATCAAATAAAATTATTTCAAGGAAGATTTAAAGTTATTGAAGAGTTAGATTGCATATATGATAATTCAATAATTAAAATTTTTAATAAAGGATCTTTTATTAAATCAAGTTTAAAAATTTATCCTTTACCTGAATATAGTACAAGTAATAAAAAAATTTATAAATTAATAGGATATTTAAATTTCTCTTCTGATGAATTTTCTTTGAGTAAGAAAAATGTTGAAAAAGATATTTCTAAAGATCAATTTACAAAATTGTTACGCAAATATCAAAAAGAGGCAATTAAATAAATGAAAAATAAACATATAATATCAAAAAGAATAAAAGAAGTTATCATTAATGAATCTATTAAAAAACTAGATCTTAAAAATTTTGAAAGAATTGTTGAATATTTACAAAAAGAATCTGATGATAAAATTATTAATATATATCTTAATGAATCAATAGGTGATTTTATTAGAAAACCTTCTGCAATAACAGGTCTTTTATTTTCGTATTTAAATAAAGAATGTAATGCTCAAAGGAAAAAAGAAAAATCTGTTAGAAAAAAATTAAAAACATTTCATTATTGTAGAGCTATGTCTTCAAAAAAGGTAATTGAAAGAATAATTCAAAATATGAAAATGTGTGAACAAGCTGCTAATCCAGAAAAATGTTTACAAAAATTAGAAAAACAAATTGAAAAATGGAAATTAATTTATCAACAAGCTGTTGAACAATATAATAAAAGAGAAGGTTTAGATTAAAAATAATGCAAAATTATCAAAGAATTTATGATTATATACATGAATATTGGTTTTTATTATATGATATTTATAGTAAAGATGGTGTGGCTTTTTTATCAACTTATTATAATATCAATAAAGAAACAACAGTATGGGACAATGATATTATTTTTAGCGGTTCTTATGAAAAAATTGGAAATTTATCTGGAATAAAATGGAATAAATATTTATTATTACCTATATTTTTTTTAGGTGATATTGATACAATGTTTGATGCTCAAGAAACTGGATATATAGTTGATCAAACATTTGAATTTGTTATTCCTGGATCTTATGGAATAATTCCTTATCAAAATGATTTAATCAGACTCGATGAAACATATTTATTAAATGATAAAAATAAAAGTAAAGGTAGTTTATATTCAATTTCTGGAATAAAAAAACAATCTCCATATGATAAAACATTTTGGCATTTAACTTGTGTTATGGAACAGAGTAGAAACGAAAATCATATTAAAGATCAAATAGAAGAAACATTTATATTTTTTGAGTATGATAAAAATATTCATACTTTAAACAATTCTCTTTTTTTAAGTAGATTACTTAAAAAAAATGAAATTCTAAAAAATAAATCAAATCCTCTATATGATAATAATAGTGGATTTTATTTTATATAGTTGGGAGCTCATATGAATAATATTACATCGACAAGTTCAGATATATTTTTATCTAGAGATAAAATTAGATTATTTATGATTGATATGTTAAAATATTATGGTGATTTACAACAAGTTGATTTAACTAAAAGTTCATTTTTATCATATTTTATTGATAATATGTCAACTTTTACATCAAATCTTTTATTTTATGCAACTTCTGTTTATAAAGAATTTTTTATGACAAAAGCTCAATTAACTGAATCTGTTTTGGATTTATCTACATTTTTAGGTTATTCGTCATTACCTGCAAAATATTCAATTTGTGATGTTCTTATAACAATTCCTTTACAATTTGAATCAAATAATGTTTCATTTATAATTCCTAATAATTTTAAATTTTATGCTGGAGAAATTGAATTTAATACATATTATATTATTCATGCTTCAGTAATAGATAATATGAATCCTAGAATAAGCTTACAAACAGGAAATAAAACTTACGATATACCTGTTTATATTAATTCAGATTCTTCTGAATTTTCATTTTTGCTTCCAGTTAGACAATATAAAATAATTGAACAAGAATTTCAAGTTGATTCTGATTTACAAGCATTCCAATTTTTAGAATTTGATGTACCTTTGGATGGACAACCTTCAAATATTGATATTTCTGTTGTTTCTCCAAATGGTTTTTCAGTAACATATGAGAAATTTGATAGTTTATATTTAATGAATAATACACAATATGGTTATGTTTATAAAAGAACAACCGATGGGTTAAAATTATTTTTTGGAAATGGATTAATGGGTTTTCAACCAGAACCAAGTTCAAAAATTAATGTAACAATTTATTCAACATTGGGTTCAGATGGTAATATTATTGCCGGATCTATAAATAAAGGTGATAGAATTTATTTAACAAATGAAAATAATGAAACAAAATTAGTTGATTATACGTGTATAAATCCTTCTCCTGCATTAAATGGTGAAAATGAAGAAGATATAAATGAAATAAGAAATAATGCAATTAATAATTTAGTTTCGATGTCAAGACTTGTATCTGAAAATGATTATGTTAATATGAATACTGTTCTTAAAAGTAATGTTTTTGGAAAAAATTCTTTACCATTGTTAAAAAGATCTGATATAAAATGTAATGAAATTCAATTATTCACAACGATTATTTATAATGATAATTTTATTCCCATGAGAAATGGAACATTAAAATTAGATAATAACATTGAATATGTTCCTAAATTAACAGAGATTACAATTAATGATGAAATATTTTATACATTTTTCGATTTAGAAATAGATAAAACTAATTCTTCAGCAAATTATTCATATATTATTAATGAAATTTCTTTAACTCCCATATTAAATTTTACTTATAATTCAGAATATGAAGATATTTCAATAATAGAATTAATTGTTAAAAAAATTGATAATTCTGGAGTATTTGAACTGAAATATAATGGTACAGATGATAATGCTGAATGTTCCATGAGAATACTTCAAAGTGGTAAAATTTTACAAATGATAAATGATCCAATTAATAAACATTTTTATTATGAATTTGATCCTTATACTACTTTTCCTAAAGATAATGTAAATATTTATTTTACAATTTCAAATTCACAGATTGGTGATATTTTTACATTTACATCATCTTTTACATTTAGAAAAACATTAAAAACATTTATGATGTCTAATATTGTTATTGATCAAGATTTTACAACTATTTATGATGTTCCTCTTATTAAAAAAGAATATTATGATGAAATAGAAGATAAGAAACATTTTGAATTAGCATGTTTTCAAAATATTATAAATTTAGAATTACAAAATTTTAGAATGTTGACAGATTTTACAAATATAAAATTTACTACAACTTGCGGTAAATTAAATAATATGAGATTTAATGAAGTTAATTCAATACCTGTTATTGATATTATTGAATCACCTCCGGATCTTCCAAATATTGGAGATAGGTATATTATTGATAAAAATCCAATAGGTGAATTCTTAAATCACAGAAATAAAATTTGTCAATATATTGGTAACGAAAATTGGGTTTTTATGGATGTATCTACCGATGATATAGTTTTTGTTCAAAATAAAGATTACAAATATATTTTTACAGGTACCGAATGGGTACAACCAGTTTATGATATCCCTATTAAACTTCAATTAGATGTTTTTACAAATCAATCTTATTTTGGTAATAAAATAGAATTAATCAATGTAATAAAAGATATTCTTATGGAAGTATTTTATGATAAATTTGGAAATAATACAAATTTATATAGATCTCAAATAATAAAAGCAATTCAAGATATTGATGGAATATCTCATTGCAGTTTGGTTAATCCAAAATCTAATATATTTTTTAATTATGATTTAGATACTTTTACACAAAAAGAATTATTTGAATATTCACCTCAACTTGTTCATTTTACAAGAGATAGTATAAATATTAATATTTTTTAAAGGGATTTAAAAATTATGTCAGTAACAATAGATTTTTTAAATGATAAATCAAATGTTAAACATAAAGAATTAAAAAAATGGATAAGTACAAAAACCGCAAATGAATTAATGGAATTATCTAAACCTTGTTATTTTCCACCATTTAAAAAAGAATATACCGAATTATTATATTTAACAGGTTTAAAAAATATAGATATTAGTCGTTTTATTAAAGAATTTTATCCTCCTAAATTATCAAAAGAATTAATATTAAGAGATAATGGAACTAATATTTTATTATATATGATATATTATTTTTTAAAAAATAATGATGAATATTCAGCATTAGCAACAATGACATATTTAAACATAAAATTTTATTCAAGTCGATTGAGAGTTCATTTAAGAGTTTATTGTGATCCAAATGTATTTAGATTAGCATTAGACGGTTTATCAAAAAATCATTTATTTGTAAGAGAAAAAACAATATCAAATGCTATTTATTATCTTTCTAATTTTGCAATTAAAAAATTCAATAAAGTTTTAAAAGAATTTAATAATCCTGAAAAAATGTCAAAATGTGTATATGATATAAGAAATAAAATTGCTCAAAGTGTTAGGAGTTTTGCACAAGCATATTTTAAAATTTCTGAATCTGGATTAGGATTAAGAGATATTGAAGAATATGATGTTGATACTGAATCAAAAACACTTGGTTCTTCAAAACAAAAAATAGCAATTGTTATTTCTAAAGAAATTGCAATTTTCAAAAAAATTGATCAAAAAGCATTTAATATGGCTAGAAATTTATCTAAAATTAATTATTTGATTGCTGAATTTTTAGTTAAATCATTAAATGATATAAAATATATTGATGATATTAGAGTCATATTAGAATTATTTTTAAATGTAGTAAATAAAAAAGAAGACTTATGTTCAACAAATTTCTTTACAAATGTTCAAAAATTAATGGCAGTTAAAAAAACAACAAAACCTATTTACTTCAAACAACAAGTTGTCCAATTAGTGTGTAAAATTTTGCAATCTTCAAATTCTATAAAAGAAAAATATGATGCATTAACAAATCAAACAAAATTTCAAATTTCTTCATTTATGGCATTTTATTTATGTTTGATTGTAAGAAATAGATTTTGTTAAATTAACAATTTCTTTTTTCACATTTTTTCAAATTAATTTTCTAAAAATCTTTTTCCAAATCAAAAAAATCTATATATATTAATATTTGAAATATAAGATGTAATTACGGTTTGAGTTTTTAGTGGAGCATAAAACCGTAAAGGAGTTAGAAATGAAGAAAAGAACTAAATTAGAATGGGCGAAGGAAATCGGTGAAGGTGTTTTGGTTTTTATTGTTGCGTGGATATATCTCAGTTATCTTAACACTGTTTAATTTACAGAAGTGAAAAATGGAAGGGTTAAATCAATAACCCTTCCATTTTTTTGATTAATTATTTAATAAAGAAATTTAAGAAAATCTTTTCAGTTGTTCTTGTTGGTTCTAGAATAATATCAACATGAAAAGTTTTTGTTTTTCTTTCGTATTCAGTTGCACCCACATCAACAGAATATGAATACAATCCTCTTTTACGTTTAATATCTTCTAAGAATGAAACAACTTCATCAGAAACAGAAGACCATGTGATTTGATCATTTTGTTCATAAATATAATTATTTGTATAAACTTCCAATGCTCTTTTTATATAAAGAACCAATCGTGTGATATTTAAATCTTGAAGAGCTGAAGCTTTTGTCTGGCTTGTTAATTGACTCCAAACAACATAATTTGTTCCAAATTTTACAATTGGATTTATTTGTTTTAAATATAATTGATCTCTATCTCCAAGTTTTGGTACATATCTAATTTCTTTAACTGAATCAATTGATGCTCTATTAAATCCAGCAGGAGCATACCATAATTCACTCACTCTATCATTTCTAGGTAAAATATAAGACATATGATAAATAGGTGAAACCCAAATATCCTGACCTGTAAATTGATCATTAATTTTTGAATAAACATCATAAATTGCACATAGATATGTATTAAAAGAATTATCATTTCTTGCAGAAATTGAATTATTTGAAGTTGCATTATCTCCATTATCAATAATAGCAACACAATCCTTTCTTTCTTTTACAAGATTTACAATTTGTGTTTTAACGTCTACAGGATAACCACAATCAAATATTAAATTAAAATAAATAGTATCTATGTCATACATAATATCTTCTTTATTTCTTGTTACGGGATTAACTAAAAGACCAGAAAATGCTTTTTGTAAAACATCTGTTCCTTTTTCAGAATTAAAAGATCCATCTTCATTAATTATATTTCCATCAGAACCTCTTTTAAGTGGTAATGGAGATGCTGAAAATATTGTTGAAATAAGAACATCTGATTTTTTAATTTCATATGTAATTGTTGAATCTATTTTAAATGAACTAACATCACCCAGCCATACAGGATTACCAATTTCTGTATTTTTTTGATCATAAACATTAATGGTATCTTTGTCTTCTGAAGATTCTCCAAGCCACCCATAAATTTTATTTCCAAATCCATCTTTTACAATAATTATATAAGAAGCTGTTGAATCCACACAAGACCAAGTGGAAAAATCTTGTTTTGTATCAATTATTGAACTCATTTCATTATTAATATTAACTGAAACATCTCCAATATTTTTATCAAATATTTTAATAAGATAATCATAGCCATTAGAATAATTACCGTTCATTAAAGACATTTCAACTCTAAGGATAGAAGAATATTGTTCTAAAACATATCCTACCCAAATAGAATCTCCTGATTTATCCATAACATTGGGATCAAAAGAAACTTCAAATGATTCAACAATTAATTCAGATCCATCTGATTGAATTTCATAAATATCTAAAATATAAATTCCATTTAACATTGGATTTGCATGAGAGGTAATATTTATTCCAATATTGTTATAATATTCTCCTCTTCCTATTGGATAAAATACACATAAAGGAAAAACATTTTCGTCTGTTTGTTCAAGAGATGTTTTAATTTCAGATATAGAGTTAAAAGAAGAATTATTTGATGTAATTATTGTTGGATTATCAGAATTTGTATTTTTAACAGCTGATAAAATAATATTTGCATAAGTTGCATCTTCTGGAAGACATCTCATAAAATATAATGATCCAGATTCACCTAAAAAATTATAAGCACAATATAAACCTTGTCCATAATATTTTCCATAATCTGAAATATTTGGTTCACCCCATTCTTTAATTAAATCACTTTTTGAACTAACAAATATTAATTGATTATCTCTTCCCTTTTTAGTTAAAGCATTTATAAATCCTATTGTTCCTGGTACTTGCTGTACATATTCACTCAAATCTATTATTTTAGAATATACACCAGCAGAAATATTATTTGCCATTTAAAAAAATCCTCCGAAATATTCTCTACTTTCTTTTTTATTATTTTTAATATTTTTTAGACTTCCTTTTTTAGAAAAATAAATACCAAGCGAAAATTAAATTCATATTGGGCTTTTTTATAATTGTTTGAAATGTAATTTTTGCATATAAAGTAAAAGGACCACCATAACCAGATAAGCTTGAAATTCCTGTATATAAAGCGGCTTCATTAATTATATTATCATTTGCATCATCTTGAGTTAAAGAATTTGTAACTAAACATATCAATTGTGCATTATCATTATATTGATCTTGTATATATTCGATATTATCAAATTGTTTTTTATAATATCCTTCACCTGAAACATAATCACCATAAGAAAAATTAGATTCATGCATAACAACTTTATTCTTTAAATCCGTATCTGCATTAGTTGGAGAAATTGGATTTAAAGGATCTTCTAAAAGACATCCACCCGAACCAACACCAAACCAACATAAAAATTCATTGGGAGTTGATGTAATATTAATATTTTGCATATTTAAAATTCTAGACGCAGCCCATTCTCTACCAGCAGATACAATCAAATTATTTCTAGTTAATAGTTTTCTTTTATTATCTTTTATTTCATAAATATCAACATAATTTTTAGGAACTTTTCGATATTCTCTTTTTATAGTATTGCATTTACAAAAAGAATCATTTAGACAATCTGAATATCTTTCTTCAGCTTTAATAAAAATTGTCATATCTTTATCTTTTTCATCAAGATTTTTCAAACTATTTAACCCCTTCTCATTTTTAATTTTTGTTCTGATTATTTTTGATTTTCTTTTTCAGTTTTGAACTAAATAGTTATATATATTAATTAATGAAAAAAAGGAGGAAAATATCATGAAGAAAATAAAGATATGTTTTATGACATTTCTGTTTTTAATCATGTTTGGTATATTAACACACACCGGTATCAAAATATTAAATTGGGAAGAATGTGAATATATACCAAAAATTAATTTTAATGTGATTGAAGTTGAAATTGAAAAACAAGTAAAACCAGAAGATATCTCTTATTTGATATCTTTAAGGAGTGACATTGGTGAAGAAACAAGAATCAAAATTGCAAAATGTATTGTCAATTCTGCGATTAGGTATGATATTGATCCAATTCTTTTAACATCTTTAATTGATATTGAATCAGAATGGAACTTCAAAGCAACTTCTCCCAAAGGTGCAAAAGGATTAACACAGATAATGATTGATCAACACAGTGAACTATTAGAAGTTAGATGTATTGATGAATCTAAAATTTACGATATTGATGTTAATATTGATTTGGGAGCACAAATATTAGCATTTTGCAGTCAGAAATTTGAAGATGTTAATTTAGTTCTAGCTTCTTATAATGCTGGAATTGGTACTATTGGTAGATTTAATGATATTCCCCCATACAAAGAAACAATTAATTATGTTAAAAATGTTTTAGCAATGTATGGATATATGACAATAATGTTGAAAGAGAGTTAAACTCTCTTTTTTTAACTAAAAAAAGAAAGGAGAATAAATGGAATATTCAGATTTAGAATTAAAAATTATATCTACAAGCAAAGCTTATTATGAAGGACAAACATTTATTACAGATGAAGAATTTGATAATTTAATTGATACTTTAAAAATACAAAATCCAAATTCAAAATTATTAAAATCTGTTGGTTGGGGTTATAATCCTGAAGAAAAAAGTAAATCGAGACATATTGGAGTTTTAGTTGGATCTATAAATTCAAAATTTAAATACAATGAAGAAATTCCTGATGATTTTAAAGAAAGTATTATTGTATCTCCAAAATTTGATGGGGGTTCTTTTATTTTATATTATCAAAATGGTATTTTAATTAAAGCATTGTCAAGAGGTAATGGATTATATGGAAAAGTCTGTACAAAAAAAATGAAATATGTTTTAAATAAATACGATATTGAAAATTTACCAAAAGGTTTATTATCAATAAGAGGTGAATGTATTATACCTATTCAATTTGAAGAAGAATTGAAAAATAGAGAAATTCCTTCTCCTAGAAATTATGTATCTGGAATTTTAAATCGTGATGAAATTACAAAAGATTTAGATATGGTTGAATTTATTCCATATAGTATTAGAATTATAGAAGATGAATCATATAAAATTGATTCCAAAACAGATATATTCACTTATTTATCGAGTTGGAATTTTTTTGATAATTATCCTATATTTTCTTTTATTGAAAAAATAAATATAGAAAATCTTAAAGAAATATACGAACAAATAAAAATATTATTTCCCATTGATGGTTTAGTGATAAATAAAAATTCAGTTATTAGAAGTGGAAAAGATATTATTGAAAATATGATAGCTTATAAATTTGAAGGTGAAACCGGTGTTGGAAAAATCGAAGATATTATTTGGAAAACAGGAATGTCTGGAAGAATTATTCCAGTTGTTAAACTTGAAAAACCTGTTTTTATATGTCAAGCAAACATTCAAAATATTACAGCTCATAATGCTCAATATGTTAAAGAGAATGGATTAGGTAAAAATTCATTAATAACAATAATACGATCTGGAGATGTTATACCTTATATTAAAAATGTATTAGAAGAAAAAGAAATTAATTTACCTGAAAAATGTCCTTCTTGTGATTCTCCTTTAGATTGGGAAAGCGTTCATTTAATTTGTAATAATTTAAAATGTTCTGCAAGAATAAAAGGTAATATTTTAAAAATTTTAGAAATATCAAATATTCCTGATGGTCTTGGTCCTAATACATTAGAAGAATGGATGGATAAATATAAAACAATATCAGAAGTTTGTAAATTAGTTGAATATTTAAAAAATGATAATAAAGAAGAAAGATTAAAAAATAATAAAAAAATATATGGTAATTATTATGGAGAATTAATAACAATTCTTGAATATAATTTATTAAAAAAATTCAATGATAAATTTACAATATCTGAATTTTGGTATATTTGTAACTTGACAGGTTTGGGTAAAACAATATCATATGTTTTAAGAAAAACAAATCCTAAAACATTATCATTAAATGAAATTGAGTATTTAGATATTCCTATAAATATTAAAAAAGAATTGAATAATAAATTTGATTTTTGGAAATCATTATTAGATGTAAATGTAATTCCTATTTCTAATAAAGAATTACAAGAAAAAGAAATAAAATATTCAGTTGCTATTACAGGTAAATTATCAATACCTAGAAACAAATTTGAAAGAATATTGAATGAGAATGGGATTTTGTTAGGAACAATTAGTAAAAATACTAAATATCTTATTTCAAATGAAGAATCTTCATCTTCTAAATATTTAAAAGCAAAAAAACATAACATTCCTATAATAAACGAATTAGATTTTTTAAAAAAAATTAGAGAGGAGAGGTAAAATGATTAAAATAGAATTGGAGCCTAAAAATCTCCATAAAGGATTTGCTGAAGTTTGTTGTTTTTGTAAGAAAGAAACAAGATATTGGCATCCCAAAAAAGATGTTCCTATATGTCCCCAATGTGCATTAATCTACAAAGAAAAAGAAGTACCAACAAAATTAACTTGGATTAAACAAAATTAAAATATTAAATTTTAAAAAAATTAAATAATATTTTAGAAAAAAAAGACATTATATAATATAATGTCTTTTTTTAAATTTTATAAATAAGATTTACCTCGATGTCTGATAAATATCAACGTATTGAAAAGTGTGTACATACTACTTATAGATTGCACTACCCATAAGAAAATAATTCTAATGGTGGCAACTTTTCCATATTTATAAATTGCCACTGACATTAAAAGCATAAAGATTGTCATAATGGAAAAATTTATCCATATCTCTTTCATTTTTTCCTTGTCGCCAAAATTTTCTATCAAGATGGTCGCAAAATTTCTAAAATCTACTTTTTTCATAATATTTCTCCTCTTTTGTTTTTTTATTCATTAATTAATATATATAGATTTATTACGTGATATTGAATACTCGTTGTTAAATTAAATTTTTAAATTATCAAAGTCTTTAATTTTCTAATGTCTATATATATTAATTAATGAGACAAAAATTAACAATCTTCTTTTTTTAAAAAATATTAATTACCTAAAATATTTGAAAGGAGAAAGAAGGCATATAATACAAATATTATATGCCTTCTATAATTATGCTAGAACAAGAACAAAATAATGTAATTTTAGAAAAATGGAAAAGACTCGAATTAGAATTTAGGTTCTTTTTTAAAAAAACAGAACAATTTTTAACTGATGATAATGTGACAATTGAAGAAAAAAATAATTGGAAAGAAAATACTGAAAGATATTTTAACATTTTAATATCAAAATTAAAAAATAATCTCATTGAAATTAACAATCATTTAAATTCTTAGTGAATAAGTTCTTCATTTAAATTTAAGACAAAGGGCATTATTTTGTAAGGAGGGTAAAAATATGATATTATTTAAAACTAAAAAGGAAAGAAATGATTAAAAATTTTTTTAACAAATACAAAAGATACAAAAAATATAGATTATTTAAATCTATTTACAATGATTTACTTAAATTTCACCCATTAGCAATTGATTCAATTTTAGAATGGTGCAAAGAAAAAAAATTTAATGAATGTCCTGAAACTATTTTAAGTGATTGGGATGATCTTTCAGAAACAATACCATGTGTTAGTTTGTGTAATTATTTATGTTATAGACTATTTCCAGAATGTAAAAAATTTAGAATATGTCCTTGTACAATGATAGAATTAAATTTGAAAAATAATTTAAGTATTGAAGAATTTAGTAAAATTGATGAATTTAGAAAATACATTGAGAACAAATACAAAAAAATATTGTAAACTAAAGTTAAAAAAGGAGAAAAAATGAGAAAATATTTTTCAAGCTTCCATTAGTTTAACTAAATAATGGAGGTGTAAAATGAAACAAAAATTTTATAATATTGAAAAAATTGAGTCATCTATTTATTTTTATACAAGAAAAAATGAAGTATTCATTTTTAACTCACATAAAGAATTTTTATCAAACTTAAATATCAATATTATTTATAGAATAGGTAAAAGCTTCAAATGTGATTCTTTAGATAAATATATAGACAACAAAGACCTTAAAAATAAAACTTATTATACATGGGAATATTCAACATCGTATATTGTTGAAAAAGATGGTATTATTTTAGATCCTAAAAATATTGAAGAAGATTTTTACAAATATAATTTAGATAAAAGAAAAAAGAAAAAATATATTAAAAATTTTATTTATAGAAAATCTCCAGTTCCAAATACAGGTAAAAGATCTTTATATAAAAATTATTTTAGATATATTAAAACTACACAAGAAAAACGTTGGTCATTTCTCGGAGAAAATGAGATTTACCCTGTTAAATTAAGAAAGAAAAGAAATTTTAAAAATATTCCAAATTCTTGGGATGATATAATAAAAGAAAGACATAAAAATTGGAAAAAATTTCGTAAAACACAATATAAAATTAATTGAGAAATATTTTTAATTTGTAAGAACAAAAAATAGATTTAAAAATATTAAGGGGCCGTGGACTAGCGGTTAGGTCACAAGATTTTCAATCTTGTAATCGAGGGTTCAAACCCCTCCGGCCCTATCAACTTTATTAATTTTTGGAGAGTTGACCGAGAAGGATTATGGTGGCGGTCTTGAAAACCGTTGTGCTGAAAAGTACCGGGGGTTCGAATCCCTCACTCTCCTCCAAAAAACATATTTAAACCTCAAAACTAAAAAAAAGAAAGGATGGAATAATGACAAAAGAGAGAATTTCTATAGCAAGAGCATTGATCAAATTAAAACTTTATGATAAACAAATTGAAGGAGCAATTGAAGAATTTAAATCATTGCATATTAAAATTGGAAAACAATTTTCATATAATTCTATGAATGAAGAAAAATTCATATCAAGTGTTACATCTTCACTACAAAGATTTGATCAATTGATTAAAAATCGAAAAAGATTAAAATCTGGAATTGTTCTTTCAAATTCATCAACGAAAGTTAAAATTAATGATATTGAAATGTCAATTGCAGATGTCATTGATTATAAATCTTTCATTGAAGTTGAAAAAAAGTTTCTCAAGAAATTAAAAATGGAATTGTATACCAATAAAGAAAATATTGAAATATTAAATAATAAAGCACAAACTAAACTTGATTCTATTATTGAAGTTCAACATAGTAAAGATAAATCAAAACATTCGGGTGAAGAATATAACTCAACAGTTAAAACTTTTTGGGATAATAATCAAGCAAAACTTGTTGATCCTTTAAATATTGAACAATTATTAAAAGATTATCAGAATGAAATTGATAATTTTGAATCAGAAGTAAATATAACATTGACAGAAAGTAATACTCAAACATATATTGAAGTTGAACTGTAAATAAGAAAAAGATGCTGATTATACGGAAGTTGAAAAATACTTAGGCCCTTCGTTATCTTGGGTTAATAGATAACATTAATAACAATAAGGTCCGACGCTTCAAATTAAAACTCAAAATTCATTTCAGAGGGCAGATCTGAAACTTAAAATTGATGAATTTAAATTTTAATCATTTAACTATTTACTAATTAAACCTCACCGATATCAAGAATCTTTCAAATCCTTGATAATGGTAAAACGGGTATCCTAAATAACCTTTTAGCGCTACAAGGCAGTATAATCAGCATTTTAAAAATTGCGGGGATTAGTCGAGTGGTTACAGACGGCAGCCTTTGAAGTTGCATACGTGGGTTCAAATCCCACATCCCCCACCAAACGGACCGGTAGCTCAGTAGGCTAGAGCAATTGACTTTTAATCAATAGGCCGCGGGTTCGAAACCCGCCCGGTCCATCAATACGACCATAAAGAAAAGGAGGAATATTTGGAAAAATTTTTCGAAGGAACACAATTTACAAGAACTAACGAAATTGGTTTTCTTAAATCAAAATTTAGTAAATCAACTTTTGAAAGATATCTCAATGATTTAAAATTAGAACAAATTCCAAAAGAAATTGATATTAAAGAAGAAATAATTAACTACAAAGAAAAGACAGGAAAAAATATTCAAGCATTAAAAAATAAAATTGGAAGTATTGTTAAACAATCAAATCCAATTTTGTTTAATATTCTCATTAACCAATGGAGAAAAGAAAATATTGATTGGACAAAATATAATTCAAAAACTTTTAAATATTTTGAAAAAATTTGGAATCTTAATTGAAAAAGAAAGTAAAGAAATAATAATTATTTCTAACAAACAAGAAGAAATAATTAATAATTCCAAAAATATTAAAGTAAAAGAACAAGAAGAAAAATCAATGGATTATAATATTCTAGAATTACTTAGATTAGAAAATAATTTAGAATACGGAATGTTTGGAGTTTTAAAATTCAATCATTCCGTATTCTGTGTAACACTAGAAAGACCTTGGTTAAATAATGAACCTTATATTAGTTGTATTCCATCTGGTACATATGAATTAGAACTATTCAAATCTCCAAAATTTTTTCCAAAATATAATCGAAAAATTTATTGCTTAAAGAATGTTGAAAATAGAACAAATATTTTAATTCATTCTGCAAATGTTATGACTGAATTAGAAGGTTGTATTGCGGTAGGTGAAAAATATGGATTTCTTAATGGAAAAAAAGCTATTTTATCTTCTTTGAATACATTTATTGAATTATTAAATAAGTTAGAAAATGGAAAAAAATCAAAAATAATAATTAAAAATTTCTACTTATTTTAGAAAATGAGGAGATATTAATTTTGAAATATCGCTTTATAATTTTTGATAGTTCAAGTGATAAAAATGAAAAAAAAATAAATATTCATTCAATTATTGATAAGTTTAATCTATGGTCTTCAAAATGTGAAAATAATAATGATCTAAAGGATGATTTTTTATCTTTAGCAAAATTATGTAAAAATCAAAAATTTTTTTTTAAAATAATTTCTTCTGAAACATATAATAGAACATTAGTTAAAATTAATGGAAAAATAATGTATCCAAAATTTATTTCAAAAACATATCAATCTGATTAATTTTTTTGCTTTAAAATCATCTGTAAAGAATTATTGAACAAAATCAATATTCCATTTAACATTCATTAATTAAAATCAGTGCAGAACAGATCACGAGAAAATAATATTAAAACAATGGTTCTTTTAATCTTTCTTTTTCATTTAAAATATATGTATGATTATAATTTTTCCAATCATCTTCAATTTCATCAAACATATGAAATTTTGCTTCAAAATTTCTCAATTGACCATTTTTATTTAATGATGCTTTAATAATATAACCACCAATATGAGGAAATAATCCTTTTCTCTTGAGATAATTTGTTCTACCTTCAAAACATCCACATTGACAACCAAAAATATTTCCAAACATTGCTTGCATTTGAATGTGTAAATGTCCCGCTAAAATAAATCTAATTTTTGATGTATTATTTCCATCAGCTAATTTTCTTAATTCATTATATGCAACTTGTTCTACATTTTTTTGAAGTCTATAAGAAATAGAATATGGAATTCCTCCAGAAGGATGAATCATTTTCAAATCAACATTATTTAAAATTGGAATATCTGCATCATCAAAACCAACATAATGAATATCATTTCTTTTATTAGACATATAACTTAAAACATTAAATCCCGTAGATCTAATAAATGCATAATCATGATTACCACCTAAAAAATACCATTCAAATCCTGTAGGTAAATTATTTAATAAAGAATTTGTTTGACCTGTAATATCACATTCATATAAATCATAAATTTGACCGGGATAAACATTTATACCAGTAGTTAAATCTCCAGGTGAAAAAATATGTTTAACACCTTCTAATCTACAAATTTCACAAAAATCTTTTAAAGCTGTTATTTGACATGATTTAGAACCAAAATGAAGATCTGAAGCTATACCAAATATTATTTCATTTGTTTCTAAAGGTTTAATAATATGATCATTTGAATTTAAAACAATATTTTTAGTCATATAAACTAAATGATCATTATTATTAATTTCATACCCTTTTTCTTTAAATTCATTAACTAATTGTTCTATTTTAAAAGGAGTACAATTAAATATATTACATAACTCAATTATTGTAAAAGATTCTTTTTTAGATATTAAATTAATAAAATTTGATCTCAAAGTTTCATTATTTTTTTCAAAATCAATAATTATTTTTTCTGTTAAATTTTTCTTTTTTAATCTATAAACAAATTTTTTAAATGACTCATAATTTCCATCATAACCATATCGTAACATAAATTTTTCATAAATTGATCTAATATTATAATTCTCACCAATTAATTGAAGTATAAACTTTTTTGACTCATAACTATATTTATCCATAAATTAAATTTACCTCAAATATTTATTTTTTAATTTTGTTCTACTCTTTGTAGACAGTGATAAACAGGTATTTTAGAAAAAAAATTGAGGTAATTGATTTTTTTGAATTTTTTAAGGAGATGTTTCGTTGATTGTGATATCACAATTATCCATACAAACACCAGCATCAAAATATGATCCAGTATCAAATGTTTGTCTTGAATAATATGTTAAATCTGTTTTTTCTGGATTATATCCAGGTTTACTATCACCAGTAGCATGATTAATAAATTGTAAATTTATTTCTTTCTCAATTGAATCTTCAATAATAATTGAATCTTTTAATGGAGAATTAATTAAAAATGATTTTTGATCAAATAATAATCTTGTTCTGTATGGTTTAAAAAATCCAACAATTTCTTTAATAAAACTAAATGCTGAATTACCAAGATCAAGAATTAAATTTGAAATTGCAAATGAAGAAATTCCTAATCTGGAAGAACTTTCACTGAATTTTTGAATGAAATAAATAACAATTTCATAACCAAAAGATGTAATATTTTCTACGTGTTGTTTAAATTGAGGATTTAATAATTCTAAAATTTCAAGAGCAGAAAAATCATTTAATAAATTATTTTCAACATCCAATGTAAATAAATCTAAATATTCAGCTATTTTTTCTTTTTTATCTTGTCTAGATGTAGGTTTATAATTTTCCAAATAATTAAATTCAGCAACAATATCTTCATATTTTTCTTTAGTTCCGTTATAATGTAAAAATCTACCTGTTGTTTGTCCAACATCAATATTATAAATATTTTTTAATAAATATATACAAGCTAAATATAATTCTAAAAATGAAATTTCTTCTTCATAATCTTTAATTATGATATTTTTTTCTAATGATCTATTAAAAACCCATTGATTATAATCTTCGTGAATTTTTTTTGAAATTATTGCTTGAGCTTGATTAATATCTGAAAAATGAAATAATGGCTCAATAGAAACATAAGGAGATTTTATAGGAAAAGAAATTTTATGCTCATTGAATAATTGTATTATATCTGATTCTTTTGAAGTCCAATGAGGATCATCTTCAGTAATTGAAAATGGTATTGTTTGATTAAATGATTCTTTTAATCCTGAAGTTGATATTATCTTTTCACTTTTAAAAACTAATCTATAATATTCGTCAAATTGTAACCAATATTCTGAAATTTCGACACCTGGTAAACCTAAAAAAGAAACCAATTTTGATAAAGCATATGGAGTTCCTTTAATCTTATAAAGATTCACTAATTCATGAAAAAAAGATATTCTATTTCCATGAGACATTTCAGAAATTATTTGTGTATTATTAAAACCAAAACTTTTAAATAACTCATCTATATTATTTTCAGGTAATGAATAAATATCTGAAGTATTTTTTATATGATAAATAATTGTTTTAAAAGAAGAATACCAATCAATTATCAAACTTCTGAATTTTTTATAATCGTTTGTTATAAAAACTTCTTGATCTATAGTTTCTTCAAAAAATTTCTCAACTTTAATTTTTTCAGAAGTTGCAATATTTTTAGTTATCGTATCTAATTGTATATTGTTATCACCAGTTTTAAGATAATTAAAAATATTAAAAAAATCATCTATAGAAAACAATTATGATTCTCCTTGTATAGAACTATTTGAGGTATGAATAAAAAAATTATCAATTATATACATTTCATAAAAATAACAAATTGTTTTAATTCCTCTATATGTTCGTTCTTCTAAAGTTGTCCATGTTCTACCATCTTCATCTGAAAAAATTCTAGATCCATATGATCCATCGTCCCATATTATTAAATGACTAATTAATTTATCATTATTATATCTTTCAAAACTTTTATTTATTTTAAAATCAAGAAAAATATAAATTAATTTTGATAACGGTGTATTTAGTTCATCATAATCAATATTAGATAAATCAAAATTATTTTTTACTTTAAAAAATAATAATTTATCTAACATCATTAAATCATCATCTTGAAGATTAAATAAATTTATATTACATTCTTCAGTATCTAAATCACATTTATAATATTGTGCAGTTTGAGCATAAAGATTTAATCTTTTAGATATTTGTTTTGGATAAAATTGTCCATCAATAAGTCTAAATAAATATCTATAATTTGAATAATATTTAGGCCAATCATCATCAAATAATAATCTAATAAAAGATTTATTATCATGTAAAATTGAAACATTTATTTGTGCTGGTATTTTTATAAAATCTTTATTGAGAGTAGATTCTGCAATAAATTTATTAATATAAAATTGTAAATCTGGTACTAATCTTGTACTTGTTACCATTCTATTTTGATTCCTCAATATCAGGTATCTTTAAACAATTGTTTGAACTTAACATATCTAAAAAATGTACAAATAATGTTTCTATACTTAAATTTTTTAGAGAATCAGTATTTCCAAAATCTGTACTCCATTTCCCAGAATGATATCTTGTAATATTTTCTAATTTATTAACTTGTTCTTCATTCAATATTTCTAAGAATTTTTTTCTATTTGATAAAATAGTATTTCCTATAATTTGATCATGTTTAGAAGTAGTATGCCTTCTTTCTAAAGGATTTTCAATTCCATATTTAAATGAATCATGTAAAAAAATTGATAAAAATAAAACATCTGAATTTTTACTTTTGGGTTCAAATTCAAATAATCTTATTATTTTTGAACAAGCATATAACATTTCATATGTATGCTCAGCTATATTTGGAACTCTACCATCTTCTTTTTTATGATATCTTAAAGAAGATGAAGAATATCTATCCCATATTGGAGGAATTATTAATTTTAATGATTCATAAAATTTATAACTTTTCTCTGTTAAATTTTCCTTCATTAAAACATCAATTCGTTCTTTAAAATCCATTTTTTTAACCTTTCTTTTTAGTATTTATTCAAAAACTTTGAACAGAATTTATGAATTTCTTTTTATTTTTTAATAACTTGTTCCCCTTCTTTCTCCAAATTTTTGATATTCAACTAATTTCTTTCTAAATTTATTTACTTTCTTTTGAAGATTATTAATTTTAGATGGAGATTGTTCATTTTGTTGAGCTATATGTAATAATTTTTCATATTTATCAATTCTACATCTAACTATACACACTTGACGTCTAATTGAATTAATTTCAAAAATTCCACAACGTTTCATACATTTATCAAAAAATGATCTTACTGTTTTATAAAATAACCAAACTGGAAGACCCTTATGTGGCATTCTACCTGAAATACCCATACCCGCTACACTCATAGTTGTTTGTATCTTAGGTAATATTAACTCATTTAGAATATATCTATTTTCATTTATAAAATCAATTAATTCATTTTTATTGCTATTTTTCAATAATTTAAATAATTCATTTCTTTCAATTTCATCATTAGTTGATTCATTAATAATAAGATAACTCATTATTTTTAATGTTGATTTTTTCATTTTTTAATATCCTTAAAATATTATTAATTATTTTCTAAAAATTTTGCAAATTTTGTAGCATATTTTGTAATATCTTCAATAAAAATTGAAAATAATAGTAGTAAATATAACTTGGTAAATTCTTTTTCTTTCTTTATAAATTTTTTAGATTTTAATATTTTTTGAATTCCATTATTATTAAATAAAATGTTAAAGATATCTGAATAAATAACAAAAACAAATGTTACTAAAGAAAATGGTCTTTTAAATTTATTAAATATAAAAAGATCATTCAATGGCATTCTTGAAAATTTGGAAGATTTAAAAATATTAATAAAAGGTAGTTCTTTTTTCTCATCTTTCATAGAAGAAACAATACTTAATTCATCAATTATAGGTATAAAATAAATAGATGTTGTTGAAATATTAAGAATTAATGATTCATTTAAAACACACCTAAATGATGATAAAAAACAATAATAAAAAAAATAAGCTCTTATATATAAAGAAATATTATAATTTTTATTTTCAATTGAATTAAGATAAACAAGAATATTTGAATTAATTTTTTTAATTAATAATAAAGATAAAACATAATCAAATTTTTCATCAAATAATTTTAATATTAATTTTTTACTTGATAATATCGTTGTTAATGCTAATTTTTCTATTGATGTAATATCAATATTATTTGATTTAAGATTAGATTTAATAACATTAATAGATTTTAAAAAATTAGGTTTAAAAACACCAATTCCTTTAGATAAAATATCTGAAGAAATTTTATTAGCTAAAGAACTTTTACCCATTTAAATTCAAATCCTTTTTTAGTAAAATTTTAATTAATTTTTATTTATGCTAGACATTTTTTTAATTTAGTATTATCAATAACTGATGCTATTCTTCGTGAAATAATTCTTTCTGAAGTTTTTAAAGTTAATTCTTTTGCAACTTCAATTTTTATTCTATCAGCAAGAACAATATTTTCATAATGTGTTCTCGACAATTCTCTAATATCATTTCGTTTTTCTACAATAAATGGTATACCAATTGAAATAACTGAATTAAAATCGCTATTAATATAAGACATAATCCATTTTATTTTTTTTATAGATGAATCTTTACAAATAATATTATAACATTCTTCAAAATAAAATTTAATTTCACCAAAAAGAGATTTTCTAGCATATTCTAATAACGATTTATCATTTTCAACAACAAAATCCAACCATGATTTACCTATTAATGTATCTCTATCTTCGTTTGTTAATTCTTTCGCTAAAGTAAAATTAATTAATTTTATTTTTAAATCTGAATCTAGAACTAATGAATAACTTGTTGAATAATCTATAATATCCCATAAACTTGTAAACAATTCTTTTTTTTCTTTTACCATTTTTTATTTTCCCATAAACTTAGAATTTTTAAAATCACATTTTCAATAATTTAATTTTTAAAAAAATTATATATTAATCCTATTAAGGCAATTATAACAGTAGCTGAAGCAACCCATGCACAATGAATTTTGAACATGATATCTTTAAATTTATCTTCTAAAATTGATTGTATTTTAAATGTATTTTTTTTAATTTCTTCTGTTTTCTCAAGTATTTCTTCTTGTTGTAAAAAAAGTTGTTTTTGTTGTTCAAGGAGAGTTGTTGTTAATTCAACATTATTTTTATAAGCTTCCATTAAAATAGTAAAATCTTTATAACTTAATGGTGTTTCTTTAACTTTATCGTGATCGTGCATTAATTTTATTTATCCGAAAATTATTTTTTTAATAATTGAAAAATTTAGATGAACCATATCCCTCTATTTTGTCATATAGATTTTGTAATGTATTTACAGAATAATGTTTGTTTTTTGAAAATTCTTTTAGATAAGACTCTAAGATTTTAATTTTTTCGATTGTTTGACTTAATGCAGAAATTAAATAAAGTTCATCTTTATCAGGATCATTTTTATTCTCAAGTTGTTCATACAATTCCACCATTGAAGTAATAAAGGATAAATTATCAGAATTAATTTCAAATAACAGTTTTTTTGCTAAATGTTTAAAATTAGACATTTGGTTTTCTACCCACAATCTCCTTGAATTTAATTAATCAAACTAAAGTATTGGAAAGTTTAATTTATTTTTTGTTCTAGAAAAAAATATAATTCTAGAATTTAACTCAAAATGTGATTGCAGAATAGTTGCCTAATTTGAAATTAATTTTTTCTTTTGTTTGAAATTATTGATATTTTAATTTTGTTCTAAAATATTGAAATTATTTTCTTGAATATTTTTAATTTGTTTTTTAAATACTTCAATAATAATTGAATCAATTTTTTTTAAAATTGGTTCGATAATCTTTAATATTTTATCATTAGATTTATATATTTCTGAAAAAATTTCATAAACTTTTGTATTTACAAAAATAACACCTCTACCTTTCCCTAATTGATTTTCAAATAATTTATTTATATCTTTTAAAAATATTTCTTCATCAATTATATATTTGTCATTTATAAAGTGAGGTTTGAGATCAATATAAAAATTAGAATAAACTTTTTTATAATTTTTTTTCTTACTTATATTTTTAGCTTTTTCTTCTAATATTGTTTTAATAAAAGATATAAAATATTCTGGGTAGTTCTTAGATTTTAAAATATTATAATAATTTTTACTTTTAAAAACATCAACAATTTCCATAGGATATTTTTCAAATTCTTTTAAAAATTGATTAACTTCATCAAATATTTTTTTACTATAATTATTTTTATTTTCATTTAAAAATTTATCTATTTCTTTAGAAATTATTTTTTGAATTTTATCTACTAGATATTTTCTACGAAGATATTTAGAATAGGTATAAATTCCACCAATTAGAATAAATGAAAAAATGTATTTGTTTATACTTTCTTGTAAAGAAATATACATTTTTAATTAAATCCTTTGAAGTTGAAAAACATTTGAATATTTATCAGGATTGTTAACACAGAAATCCCAAATATGATCAGGATTTGCTTTACATGCATCACAACCAAAATTCTTATCTGCAGCTTTATAAGAATGTGCAACAACCCAACTGCAAATTGGATAATTATCGCTATTTGTTAATCTTCTAAAAATATAATTACCGCCAGTAAAGAAGTCAAGAAAATGAGTTACAAGTTTTAGATAACCATATTTATAATTTTCATATGATAAAGCTTTTTCAATAATTTTGTTTGATTCATCTTGAGTTAAATTTAAAGGTCTAAAAATACAAATCTTATCGGATGTATTATGATATTGATCAAAAATTGTATGTTTTTTAACTTTAGTAAGAGCCTCGATAACATTTGCTTTATTTATCGGTCCTTCTTCTATAACAATACCAACGTGATTAATTTTTGCTTTGTGATCGTCACCAACTCCAAAAATTCTTATTGCTGTACTTAAAAAAGTTTTACCTCGAGTGAAAAATATGTCACATGGTTTAACAATAAAATTTTTAATATCATTTTCCATTTATTTATTCCTCGAAATTATAAATTTCTTTTAAAATTTGTTCTAGAAGAATCTATATATATTAATTAATGAAAAAAGAAAGGAGAAAACAAATTTGAACAATATTTTAAATAGGAGATTTTTTATATGACTGGTATTTATTGGGATAACAATGCGACAACACAATTGGATAAACGTGTTAAATCTGAAATGATAAAAGGTTTAAATAATTATGGAAATCCTTCAAGTCTTTATAAATTAGGTTATCTAGCAAAATCTGAAATTGAAAAAACAAAAGAAACAATAGCATCATTTATATATTGTGAACCTGATGAAATTATTTTTAATAGCGGTGCTTCTGAAGGCAATAATACAATTCTTAAAAATGATTATTTTGAAACAATTATAACTTCTAATATCGAACATGCAAGCGTAATAAATACATGTGAATATTTAAAAAGAAAAAATAAAAAAATTCTTAAAATTGAGAATAATAATTTTGGTTTGATAGATTTTAATAACTTGCAAAAATTAACAAAAAATAATAAAAATTCATTAGTATCTATTATTTTTGTAAATAATGAAATAGGTATTATTCAAGATATTAAAAAAATATCAGATATTGTTCATGAAAACAATTGTTTATTGCATGTTGATGCTGTTCAGGCATTTGGAAAAATTCCAATAAATGTAAAAGATTTAAATATAGATTATATGACATTTACATCTCATAAAATATATGGACCTAAAGGAATAGGAGCTATTTATAAAAAACAAGATGTTCCATTTGAAAGTTTAATTCATGGAGGAGATCAAGAAAATAATTTTAGAGCTGGTACTGAAAATTTATTAGGTATTATAGGTTTTGGAAAAGCTGTTGAGTTACGAATAAAAGAATATAAAAATGAACATGAAAAATTAAATAAATTGAAAGATTATTTTTTACAAGAAATTATAAAAAATATTCAAAATATTTCATTTAATATGAATCTTAAACATAGTATACCCAATACAATAAGTATAATATTTCATGATATCAAAGATAATTTAAGTTTTGTATACTTATTAAATTATCATAAGATATTTGTATCATCTTCATCAGCATGTCATAGTAATTCTCAAAGATCTTCCCATGTTTTAAAGGCAATAAGTTTATCAGAAAAAGAAGCAAATGAAACAATTAGAATCAGTTTTGGAAAATATAACACAAAAGAAGAAATAGATATGGCAATACCCATATTAACAAAATGTGTTAAAGAATTTAGAAAAAATTGAAGTGAATTAAAAAAGGAGATTAAAATGAAAATCATTAAAAATTGTTCTGTGTGTTTTAAAGTTTTTGAAGTTGAAAATAAAGAAGAAGTAATCTGTGAAAATTGTAAATTAGTAAAAATCAGAAAAAGTAAAAAAGGGAGAATTTAAAATGATTACAAAGTTTATGTATCTTCGTGACAAAGAAAATAGACCAATAGTAACAATTTGTCTTTTGAAAAAAAAATTAGCGTCAGTGATTGAAGATCCAATATATAGTATATATGGTAAAGGTATTGCTTTATGTTCGGATTGTGATTATCCAATCAAAAAGAAAGGAAGAAATATTGCTTATGAAAGAGCATTACTAGCTTTAATGGTACAAGAAAATAGTCTTCCTATTTTAAGAAAGGAAGGTAAAAAGATTTTAGAAAAACTTCCCGATTTTAAAATATATTGTGATAATAATATTGATATTTATAAAAGTACAACATTTTTAACATCAAAAGAAATTAAAATTTTAAATTCCAAACCAAAAAAAATTTCATTTCTCAGAAAAATCATTAAAATTATCAAAAAAATATTTTAAAAGGATTTAAAAATATGCAAGTTATTGATTACAAAAAATTTATAGGAAAAAATGAAACAAAAGAAACCTTTATTAATAGATTAATAAATGAAATATACAAGATAATAAAAAAAGATAAAAATTTAATTGATCAAAGTAAAACATTTGATACATTAATTTATGAATTAACAAAAGAAAAGAAACAAGAAAAAAAATTAAATAACTTTTTAATTCAAATATCTGAAGAAAAACCTAAAATACAAAAAAATTTAAATGATTCATTAAACATCATTAATACAAAAAGAGAGGAGGTTTTGAAACAACTAAAGTGAAAACTATAATTGTTGATTTAAGATATTTTAATGATTATGATCAACTTTTGAAAATATTATCTTTATAACTTTAAAAATAATATATTTGAAACATTTAATTTTCTAAATTTTTAATTAAAAAAAAGAAAGGGGAAAATAATGCACACCGATAAAAAACTTATTGATTGGCTTGAAAAAGGACATGGTTATGGTCTTATCAGTGATAATAATGGTCACTGGACTGTTTGTGGATGTGGATTTCAAGATATTTTAGATAATAATTCTCCTGAAAATATACAAACAACATTTATTATATTCGAGGGAGAATGGAGAAATTCAATAAGAGAAGCAATCATTGCGGCAATAGAAGAGGAAGAATCAATCAATCAATTAGTAATTGATTTTGATAATAAATCATTAGAAAAGTAAAAATAATCAGGAGAAATTCGTTTCATGAAAAAAAAATTTATTGGAATTTCTGGAAAAATTGGTAGTGGGAAAACAACTCTATCTGAACACATAAAAGATAGAATAGATAATCTTTTTATTAAATATTCTTATTCATGTGTAATAACAGCTTTAGGTGATATTGTAAAAAAAGAATGTGCAAGAATTTTTGAATTTGATATTAATTTAACTTATTCATCGGAAGGTAAAGAAACTAAAATATTTATTAAAGCTCAAAAAAAATATATGACTGTAAGAGAAATATTACAATGGTGGGGTACCGATGTAATGAGAAAACAAGTCGATATTGATTATTGGATTAAAGAATTAGATAGATCCATAACAGGAGATATCATAATAATCAATGATATAAGATTTCCAAATGAAGTTAATTATATAAAAAATAAAAATGGTTATTTGATTCGTTTGGATACAACATATACTACCCCACCATTGCATATTTCTAATCATGAAAGTGAAATATGTTTAGATAATTATGAATATTTTGATGTTAGATTAAAACCAGAATTTGGAAAATTAAAAGAAGTATCTCAAGAATTAAATTATTCTGAAGTTTTAAAATTGTAAATTTACACTAACAAAAAGGAGGAAACATGGAAAAAGGTATCACAAAATTATGGCCATGTAAAAATCAACGATATCGAATTGAATGTTCGTGTGGTTCAAAAAACATGCGTGTGATATTTCCATAGAAATAGGTAAAAAATTAAATATTATATCCATGATATTTTATATTGAATTACAAAATGAATAACAGAAAGCTGGTGACTTTAGTCATCCAGAAGTTCACTTAGATAAATGGTACAAAAGATTATGGTGGAGAATAAAAACATCTTTTAAACTTTTAATTTTTGGATATATTGATCTAAAACATAATTTCATATTTGAAAACGAAAATCACATAAAAAGTTTTATCTCAGCTTTAAGTGAAAGTATTTCAAAAATTAAATCTGAAGGCCAATAGAGGTAAAAATGTTTAAAAAAATTCCATTTAATGTAAACGATTATGTCTATGTAAAACTAACAAATTATGGGAAAGAAAAATTAAAACAAGATTTTGAAAAAGAAATATCATATCTTTCTAAAGAATCAAAGGAAAAAATTAAAAAATCTTTTAAATTATTTGAAGAAGATGAAAATGGTTGGTCTAAATGGCAATTGTGGGATTTAATGAATAAATTAGGTAAATATTGGACAATGGGTTGTGAAAATGTTTTTGACACCAATATTCTTTTTGAAGTAAAAAAGGAACAAATATGACTAACTATATTTATGGTGATGTTCTTAATCAAAAAAGAAGTAAAGTAAAATATCTAACTCATGTTTGTAATGACATTGGTATGTGGGGTGCTGGATTCACAAAATCTTTATCTCTAAAATGGAAAATCCCTGAGATAGCATATAGAAAATATATTCAAGAAAATAAACCTGGGATACATAATCTAGGTAAAAATATTATTTGTGAAATTGAAAAAAATATTTTTGTAGTTAATATGATATGTCAACATAATGTCAGAAGTTTTAAACATAAAATTCCTTTAAGATATGATTATCTTGAAAAATGTCTTAAAGAATTATCAAAATATATTGAAGAAAACAATTCACCTTCAAATGTATCAATTATAATGCCTAAAATTGGTTCTGGATTATCAGGTGGCGATTGGTCTAAAATAGAAAAAATAATTGAATCAGCATTAAATAATTTTGAAATTAACGTTTATATTCTTTAAATTTTTCACAAACAAAATTAGAAAATCACAAAAAATATCACTTGATTTTAATCAAAAAACATTAATTTTCCCAATTTAAATCATTAAATACTTAAAAATTAAGTATTATACCTCCTAACTATATATATTAATTAATGAATAAAAAAGAACACAGGAGGAGAAAATGCATTATAGCGACTATATAACAAATTGTATCGAAATAGGTGCAATGAAAGTTTTTGAAAATCGTGAGGGAAAAATGATTGATTATGATGTTAACTTCAATGCAGAAAGTATTTTGGTTGATCTTGAAACTTTCAAAGGATTTTCACAATTTTCTTTAGAATTTATTAATGATAAGTATAGATATAATGATGATATACTTCTCAAGTACACAGCAATTGGTGTTCTTGATGAAATAATATGTTGTTTGATTGGTATGAAAGAAACCCCAACGGATGGAATGATTCCATTATTTGTCATATCAGAATTAGAAGATTTGTGTAAACATATATCTTCTAATCTACTTACAAAGAAATTTAAACCCATGAAAACCATCAAGGAAGAATTTAAAGAATATTTTCCTTGGTATGAATAACAAAAATTAAAAGGATCTTAATAATTTCTAAGATCCTTTTTTTTAATTTAAAGAAAGGAAAAAAGATGAATATCATCAATGAATTAATAGTTCAAAATTTATTTCCTCAATCATCTTCTATTATTCCTAAGACAACTTTAATTGATTTATTCCAATCTTCAATTTACAAGAATAATGATTTATCTAATATTTTAAATTCTAAATTTAATTTAAAATATAATAATACATATAATCCTGCAGGTAAATTAAATTCAATTGATTATCGTGAATATTTACAAATTAATAATATTCAAATTAAAAACAAAGTATTAGAAATTGTAAATCGTGAAGATTCTAATGACATAAAAGCTGAAAAAATATTAAAATGGGTACAAGAAAATTTCACATATGTTTCAGATATTGAACAATACAAAAGAAATGAATATTATGCATACCCCACCGAATCATTAAAATCTTTAAAAGGTGATTGTGAAGATGGTGCTTTTTTAATTCATTCTTTGATGTTAGCTTCCGGTATCCCTTATGATAGAATAAGAACATATGCAGGATATGTTGAAGCTGGAGTAAATGCTCCATTTGGAGGACACGCTTGGACAATTTATAAAAGAGAATCCGATAATACCTGGATAGAATTAGATTGGTGTTATTATCCCAAAGACACATCAATAAAAGATAGAACTTCTTTTGAATTAGATAAAAAATATGTAGATGCTTGGTGGTGGATGAATGCTTTAAATACATATGACGAATATGGAAAGTGGGGAATTGATATTTATGTCTAAAATACTGGATTCTACTAAGGGAACAGGAGTAGCGACCAAACGTACTATCTGTGAAGTCCATCGAAATATATATGATATCATTGTTCTTGAAATTCTGGAAAGTAATCCTAAATTGGCAAAAAATTTAAGTGATCTTCTTGAAGAAGCTTTTGTAATGGGCATCAAAATGGCTAAAAAACTTAAAAAATACAAGTATAATATCGGAGAAGATCTTGATTTTAATGAAAAAGAACCTGCTCGGTTATTAAGAGAAAGAAGAGTGGAACTTCTCGACAAAATGAAAAATACATAGATACTTGATGGTGGATAATATGTTCGAAACATATGATGAATATGGAAAATGGAGCATAAATTGGAGGATAGATGATTTTTTTTACGGCAGATGAACATTATGGTCATTATAATGTCATTAAACATTCAAATAGACCATTTAAAAGTCTTGAGGAAATGGAAGAAGAGATAATTAAAAGACACAATTCAATTATTACAAAAAAAGATACAGTTATTCATGCTGGAGATTTTTGCATTAAAAATAAACAATACACTGGATCAATTATTAAAAGATTAAACGGTAAACATATTTTTCTTAAAGGTAATCATGATTATTGGTTAGGAAGAAAAAATCTAACAATGTTTGAAAGAAAAATTGAAAAACAATATATTGTTGTTTGTCATTATTGTATGAGAACATGGCCTAAAAGTCATTATGGAAGTTGGCAATTATTTGCTCATTCTCATGGAAATTTAAAATTATATTATCCAACACAAATGGATATAGGTGTTGACACAAATAATTATTATCCTTATTCGTTTGAAGAAATTAAAAAAATAATAAATGATCAAATATTTACTGATTTACAAAATCAAAAAGGAGAATAAATGGAAAAATTTAAATATGAATTTATAAAAATAAAAAAAATTGATATTTGTAAATCATCTGTGATAGAACTCATATATATCAAAATTTAAAATAATTAATGATGTATGATAATTTAATTTATGCATACAAAGTTGTGAAAAAATATTCTGAATCTTCTATCAGCAATACGATAACTTTACATGAAAAAGAATATGCGAGAGAATACAAAAATAATACAATCGTAATAGCTCCAAAAGGATCGTTAGGTTTGTTTGTTTTTAAAGATTTAAGATTTGCAAAAAAGTTCACAAGATATATGTTCAGTTGTAAAATCAAAAAAGTTCTTCCTTTAGATTCACTCAGAAAATATCCATATGATCAATTACCTGGATATGCAATTTTACAAAATATTAATACAAATTTAGAGTTAGAAAATATAACTTCTGAATTTCTTTCCAATCCTAATAATTGTAATTTTAAATTACAATATATACCGGATGGCACATATGTATGTAATAGTCTTAAAGTTATTGAAGATGTTCAAAATCACAAAAAGTTAATGATTTAAATCATCTAGAAGTTAATTATTAAATGTTAAAAACTTCAAAGAGGATTAAACAATAGTACGCAAAAAGACAATTATAGAGTTCATTAATTCAAAAGAATTGATATGTTGTTCAAAAACAATCAAAAAAACATAAGTAGTGACCATCACCTGGCCTACATAGCATTTAAAATTGAAACATTACATTAAGTATGATAATATTACATAAATGCTATGTAGGCCTTTATAATAAAAAATTCAATTATTTTTAATATTGACGACTTTAAAAAATCTAATTTTTTTTGCTTTTTAAAAATAAATCTCAGATAATGTTTCAATATTATTTTCTGATTTAACAAAATCTATAGCTTTATTAATTGCTTTATAAACAATTTTTTCACTAATTAATCTTGAACATTCATAATTTTTTTTATAAGGACACCAATCCCATCCTCTATCAAAATCAACATTAATATCATTAAAACATCCTGAACAAATATCACTAGGGGGTGATATTCTTATAATACCTGTATTAAATTCAAACCAAGGATCACTGAAGCCAGAAATCATAATAACAGGTTTTTTCATTGCCCATGAAATCCAAGATAAACCACTTCCTAAACCAATAAAAAATTCTGAATGATGAATTGTATTGATTGTATCTAATAAAGGTTTATTTGTTCTATCAATAATATTTTTTAAACTTGTTTTTTCTTTACTTATAACAATAACTTCATAACCTAAATTTTTTAAATAATCAACAACTTTTTGCCAAGAATCTTTTCTATTCCAATATTTACATTGCATGGTACTATGTTCTGAAATACAAACATATTTTTCTTTAATTGGTCTTTCTTTTTCTTCATATGATATATTTGCATAAATTTCTTTTTTATTTTCAATTCCTAAAACCTCAGAAGCTATTTCTTGAAGAGATACCGTTCTCCAATTTCTTTTATTCTTATTTAAATTATTATCAAAACAACCTATAGTATATCCCGCATAAAGATTTAAAACTGTATTTCCTGGTTCAATAAAAGAAATATCTTTATATACATTTTTAAATAAATAATTATGAAATGTGCATAAAACAACTTCACATTTATGCTTTTTTCTAAATTCATCAACAATTGGAACCCAAGCAATTGTATCACCCAACGATCTACTATCAATATTTATTAATACTTTTTTATCTTCTAAATTAAGATTATGAGATTTAATCAATTTATCATTATGATAAATTTCAATTCTCCAATTCACATAATATTCTCTAAGACAACGACACCAATTATTATTTTTTATTTTTGTTTGATATATAACTTCATTTTTATCTTGATCAATAAACTTAACTAAATATTCCTTATCTTCATTACTTAAAATTTCACAAAAAGGTTTATTTACAAAAAATATTCTAAATGATTCTTTATTATTAATTATTATATTATCATTTTCAT
The DNA here is from genome assembly GCA_964472015.1 of uncultured Hyphomicrobiales bacterium. Classification (GTDB taxonomy): domain Bacteria; phylum Bacteroidota; class Ignavibacteria; order Kapaibacteriales; family UBA2268; genus JAAYTD01. The sequence continues at coordinate 131,710 of CAYYIP010000005.1, forward strand.
TTTCATTCCAATTTAAAGATTTTATATTATTATCAAATTTACATTTATTTTCTTTATTATAATTAATGGACATAGGTTCATCATTGATTAAAATTTTGATATCTTCATCATTTACAATATTAGATTTATCTAAAACGAAATATTTATATAATGAAGGTTTAATAATACCTAAAATATATTTCTTATCTTTAATATTTATATTGAGATTAACTATTTCATTAGATCTATTTATAATAAATACAAAATCTTCAAAATTATTTTTAGGACATGCTAATATTTTTACGTTATCATCCAATTGTTTAAAAGAATCTTTTCTTAATAAATAATTAAATTTTGTCTCAATATAAAAATCATTAATATCTATTTTAGATAAATATGAATAAAACCAATTTTCAAAAATAATATTTTCTGAATTTGATCCACAATGTTTATAATAATCATCCCAATTTTCAGGTAAATTAATATCTTTTATAAAATCAATATGAAAAGAAAATATAGTTGTATTAATTCCCATATGTTCATATAACAAACCATATAATTTATATTTTTCTAATTTCTTTCTTGAATTTTCAAAATATTCATTAAAATTTGCATTAATATCATATTCTAACCAATGTATAATATCATATTTATTCAAACAAAATCTGACTGAATTATTTATTGATCTAATAATTGGTAATACATGATATTCTTTATTTAATTTACATTTTATTTGAACATTTTTAAGATTATATATACAATCTAAATAATGTGAACCTTTTGAATTATCTTTATCAAAAATATAATAATCTACCATTTTTTGAATATCTGAGTTTAAAGGATAATGTGAAACTAAAAGAATAGACATATTAAATGATTTAATTTCTTCAATGAGAGTTATTAATTTTTTTTCTTTTTCTATGCAATCAACATATGAATCAATTACAACAATTTCTTTCATTTTAATATTATCCTTTTCTTTATCTATTATGATATCTTCTTGATTAAAAAGTTCAAGTAAATTATTAAAAGCAATATTTGTTGATCTCATCCAATTAAAATTTTCTTTTATATATTTTGATTTTACAATTGCTTCTTCCTTATATTCATTATATGAATCATAAATAGTAAATAAATCATCTTCTAGTTGCTTAAAACATGGTTCTGCATATTCCCCAGGACAATATTTTGAAGGATCATCAAATCTCGCAGGCAAATATTTTTCTATTGGAATAAGTATTGATGATGTTTTTTCTGCAAATTCTAATTGACCGCTCCAATTTGAACATATCGAAGGTATGCCACAAGATATAGCTTCAATTAATGGTAAATTCCAACCTTCAGATCTTGAACATGATAAGAAAACATGAGAAGATTGAATTAAATTAACATATTCTTCATCATTTATTTTACTAATTGGGATAATATTTTCAGAATTTAAACCATATTTTTTTAATTTTTCTTTTGCTGTATATTTTTTTTGCCAATCAAAAGGATTATCTCCAAGAATTAACAATTGAACATTATCATAATCTCCAAAAACATTATGAAATGCTTTAACCATTTCTAATGTTGATTTTCTATATTCCCATCTTCCAATAATAAGAAATGTAAATTTATCTGATTTATTTCTTAAATTTAATTTATCTTCTGAAAAATAAAATCTATTTATATCAACACCTTCTGGAACAATTTTAACTTTTGAAATATTTTCATATAAATAATCAATAATCATTTGAGAAAATGTATATTCTTTTTGCCATTCAGAAGGTACCCAAATTTGATTAGGTTTTGATGTAAAAATTTTAAAAAAATCTTCTGGTTGTTTTGTACTTTCCCAAACATTATAAAAAATTAAAGGATTATCTTTATTATAATCTTCATAAAAATAAAAATGATTTGTTTCACATAAAACAATATTGATTATTTTTTTATCTTTATCGTTCCAAAATTCACCTTCCGATTTTTTAATAATCATTTTTCTTTGTTCATTATTTAAATAATCAGGATTATCATCATATGAAAAATTTCTTACTCTCACAGAAAGATAATTATTTAAATAAGTTGCAAAATTTCTTGTATGATATGCATAACCTGTTTTACCTAAAAAACATCCATGAACAACAATTGTATAATCTTTAATTTTATAGATATTCAAATATGAATCTATTATTTTTTTAACATCAAATTCTTTTTCAATTAATTTTCTATTTATTTGACCATCTTTTTTATTATATTCATTTAATAAAATCGATTTTAAATCTTCAGAATTAAATTCAAATTTACTAGTTCTTCCAGAACAATTTTTCTTTTTAAATTCATCAAAATTAGAAGATGTAACATACCCATCACCTAATCCTTTATTATTTGAATAAATATCTCTATGATCATAAATAATAACAGGTTTTGAATAAGACATTGCTTCATAACAACTTCTTCCAACACAAATAACAATATCAGACCATTGTAAATACGGTCTTATATCATATTTGAAATTATCTTTTCCTAAAGATTTAAAATTTAGATTTAATTGAGAACATACTTGTTTGATATTACTAATTGAATTTTGCCAATCAGATATACAAAGAACATTTTTTAATGATGAATCTGAAGTTTCTTCATTTTCACAATGAAAATGATTTATATCTATGGGATTTCTTATTATAATTGAATTAAAACCTAAAGAAAGTAAATTATCAAAAACTTCTTCTGAAATGGAAACATAAAAATCAGCACCCTGAATAGGTATTTCATCTTTGGAGTTAATACCATGAGATGTAAAAATTTTATAACCTTTAATATTATTATCTAAAATAAATTTTAATGAAGAATTATGATTAATTAAAATTAAATCATATTCTTTTTTTAAATTAATTCCAACATCAGGTAAAGTCTTAACAATATAATTAAAAAAATTACCTTTATTTAATGCAAATACATCAACATTATGATTTCTTTTTAATAATTCTTTAATTATTGTAAAACACCATGTTTCAGTTCCGCCAACATTTTGTAAATGTTTATTAATAACTAAAATATTCACATTCGCCATCCTTTCTTTTAAAAAAGGTTTGTATTTAATTCTTGTTAATTTTTAAATTTCTATTCTTTTCCAGGAATTGAAGGTTCTATTATTTTCGATCTTTTTGTTCTAGCTTCTACTTCAAGTTCTCCCAATTTTTCCAAATCATCAGTTGAACCACCATCATGTAAAATAGATCTTAAAGACCTTATACATTCCTTATCTATTTCTTCCAATCTTTTATTTATTTTATAGCTTTCATTTTCTTTAATATCATCTTCCGTTGGATAACCATAATCTGTATCAAAATCAAATTCTTCTTTTTTCCCTTCTTTTTCAATGGGTGTTAATTTTCTTTCTATCCAAATACACGTTTCTTTTAATATTTTATGATGTTTATGGAATCTTTCCTCATCTGTAATATATTGAACTCCTGTATATTTTCCATCTTTCCCAATAACTGTTAGCATATTTTAATTATTCTCCTTTTTAAAGATTTTAATGACCTGTTTCTTTTCGTATTTGATTATCAATCATTTTACATCTAGAAGAATCAAATTTAAACATTAAATTTATAGGCATCTCTATTCTAGAATCATCATGTAAAATAAAATATCTAGAAGAAATTGTTTGATTATTAGGACCACCAAAAAGAATACCATCACCTTTTAAATTTTTAATTTTTAACCAAAATAACCAACCGGGTTTTTTATATTTAACTGTATAAGTCCCAGTTATATTTGGATTTTTAAAATAGAAAAAAACAATTCCTAAAATAATAAGAGTAAATAAAAGTAATAATATTTTCAAAAACATTATATCACTGAGAAAAATATTTTCCATTTCATAAATCTCCTATGTATTTTTCTAATTAAAATACTCGAATGATATAAAAACAAGATAAATATAAAGGTCTATTTTCTAAACTGGTGGATCCTCCGTTTCCCGTACTGGCCGTACTCGAAGCACCAGTATTAGCTGCACTCGAAGCACCAGTATTCCCGTGATTATGGGCTAATCCACCCCCAACTTCACTTGAATTACCGCTATTAGTAAAATTCCAATGTGCGGTACTCCCATGAAGGTTAGCATTTGTAACAACCATACCTTCTGTATTACCCGTTCCTCCAGCTGAATCATTTGATACTTTATGTCTGTGTTTAGGCATTTCATTTATTGTCAAAGTATGATTACTAGTCGTATGTGTATGCGTAATAGTATGAGTATGAGTTATGGTATGTGTATGTGAAATATTATTAGAATTTGCTCCCCCGACCGCTCCCCCAACTGTGCTTCCCATAAGAAAACGATCATTTGTTAAATTTGGAAGATATCTATCCGATTTATTAAAATATAATGCATTTTCAAGATTTGGGACAGAACCATCACAAACATACCAACCTTTTGAATTGAGTTCTGAATTTACCAATGCCACAGTAGATTGATCAGAAGTAAAACTCCCATTATTATTATTAATAAAATATCCAGGTAAATATGACACAATTGTTCCAATTGGAACTAAAGAATCGTTTTCATTTGTATCTAAACTTACTAATTTAAATTTATTCCATTTTGAACTTT
>CAYYIP010000006.1:0-98879 GCA_964472015.1 uncultured Hyphomicrobiales bacterium
TTCATTAGCTTTTGCCATAACTCCCCTATAAACTATCTTATTTTATATTAAAATAAAAGCTTAATCAATAAGATTCACAAATTCATTTCTTAAATTTAAATTATCACGCAAATATCCTCTCATAACTGATGTAGTCATAACTGTATCGTCTTCCGAACCTTTTATACCTCTTGCTATCATACAAAAATGTTTTGCTTTTATAACTACACCAACAGCTTTTGGCTTAAGTAATTCAACTAAATAGTCTGCTATTTGTTCGCCTAATTCTTCTTGTATTTGTCCACGTCTAGAAAACCAATCTACAATTCTAGATAATTTAGATAGTCCTATAATACGTTTGTTAGGTATATATCCTATTGTACATTTTCCTGCAATTGGCTGCCAATGATGAGAACATATAGACATTACTTGAATCCCTTTACTAATTACTAAATTATCAACATTTTTTCTATTAGGAAAGAAAGTTAAATCTGGTGGTGCAGTATAACGTCCGGAAAAAATTTCATTTACATACATTTTTGCAATTCTGTGAGCAGTGCGTTCACAATTAGGATCTTTTTGAGATATTTTCATTATATCCATAATTTCAGAAAACTTTATTTCTAATTTAGAAATCATTTCTTCTTTCTCTTCGTTAGAAAGTGTTTGGCTTTCATTAGCATCAAAACACTCATTGTTGTATATAATTGTTTGTTTATCTGTTATGTCTAACATAAGTCTTTTATTCTAAATACTCTTGTTTATTTTATAATTTTATACGTTTCTTATTATATATTAAAATTCAATAATATAAATTATCTTTTTATTTTTAATTATCCAAAATATTCAATATAACTATTTTCACTTTCTGCTATTTTTATTTTATAAAGTTTTGCCTCTTTTATATTTTTGTGTAAAATTTCCCAGGCAAATATAGCTATATTTTCAGAAGTAGGAATATTTTTTTGAAAGAATTTTATATCAAGATTTAAATTTGAATGGTCAAGTAATGATATTAAATTATCTTGTATAATTTGTTTTAACTTTTTTAAATCAATTACATAACCTGTTTTTGGATTTATTTCGCCAACTACTGTTACTTCAATAGAAAAATTATGTCCATGTCCATTTTTATTTGCACATTTTCCAAATAATTTTAAATTTTCTTCATTACTTAGTTCTGGATTATGGAGTCTATGAGAGGCTGAAAAATTCATTTTTTTCGTTATGTAAATCATAATATATTTATTTAAATAATATTAAATAAAATAAAATATTTATAAAAAAAGCAAAATTAATTTTGCTTTTTTTATAAATAAATATATATAATTAGTTAATTAAAAATTATATACTAGCTTTAAATGTTGCATATTTTGCCTTAAATAAATTTTCTTCTGTTGGTTCGCCTATGTTAGAACTTTTAATTAAATTATCTAATTGCTCAATTCGTTTACTATCAGTAGGATGTGTGCTAAAAAATTCTTCAAATATATTAGTACTTGTATTCGATTCTTTTAACATTCTGTTAAAGAATTCTTTTCCCGCTCCGGGATACCATTTTGTAGACAATAAATATTTAAATGAATATTTATCAGCTTCAAATTCATCGTCACGACTATTTTTTAGAAAAGTTAATTCTGTAAGTAGTTCAGTAGCAAATGTTGTTAATTGTCCTGCATTATCAGGTAAAAATAAATTAGTTAAGAAAGAAATTCCATATTGTTTTTGAATTCTTTGTACAGCATGACGTCTATCTGCATGAGCTACTTCATGAGCTAAAATTGCAGCTAATTCTGCTTCACTTTCAAGATACTTAAGAAGTCCTTTGTATACATATATGTTACCACCTGGCGTAGCAAATGCATTAATTACATTTGAATTTATAATTTCTACTTTGTAATGGAAAGTATTTGCATATAACATTTCCGGTGATTTAATTATCTCATTAATAATACCTTGTAAATATTGAGTTGCCGAAGCATTATTTAATAAAGGATAATTTATATTATCTGCTTTAATTTGCAAGTTTAATTCAGCACCAAGCGTAGAATCATAACTTGTTTGAAAAATTGGTAAAACACCTGTATCATCACAGGAAGGTAAAATGAAAAATAATGATAAAATTAATGATAATGTAAAAAAATCTTTTAATAAAATTATTTTTTTAATCATAATATTTTCTCCCAAAATATTTTTTATTACTATTATGCAATATAATATTTTTTACTTTAATAATAAATATAATTTAAATAAATATATAATATTTTTAATATATACTTTATAGTTTTTTTATTAGTCAGGGAAACTGCAATCTTCAGTAAATAAACAAGGTAAAAATAATCTTGATGTAATATATGCACGATGTTGTATTAAGTATAATTCATCGTCCGATATATTTGCGGGATTATATTTTATACCTTCAGGACTTTTTTTTAGTAATGTAGAATAAAACATACAAGCATTTAAATAAGAACCGGTAACATTTGGATGTTTATTATCTGCATCATATAAATTTATATAATGTTCTTCCTGAAAATATTTCCACGCTATACCACAAGGTATAACTGGAACAGCTAATTTACAACCGAGTAAGTTATAACGTTTTATTAATAGGTCTTGCATTCCAGAGTAAGTACAACATAAAAGATATTGTTTACAGAGACTATTGTCACCAAATTTACGTCCCCAAGTCATAAATAATAATGTTCTTGCATCTGGATTATATGAATGTATTAAAGAATCTAAATATTTTGCATAAAATAAAGTTCTATTATAAAAAGTTGTACTATCCATTACAGGACGTTGGCTTTGTTCTTGTAATACAACGTAATTCCAGCATCCTAATTTAATTTTATTTATAGTTTCCTCATTGCTACTATGTTTTTCTAATGTATAACTATCAAAAGCTGATTTATCGGTAATTATTGTATCCATAGTATAATCAGCTAAAGTGGATACCATTTCCGTAAAATTGTTCATATGAGTAAAACTATTTCCAATAAAAAGTACTTTCATTTTTTCTGCATAACAAAAATTATATGTATTTAAATTTATTATAAAAATTAAAAATAAAATTATTATTGATTTAAAAGTTTTCATTGTTTTGAATATTTTTTATAAGCTTTTAAATTATTAAATTATTAAATTATCAAATTATTCAATTAGTTTTATTTTAAATATAATTACGAATTAATATTCATTATGTATCAATTGTTATTAGATTATTATTGTTTATATCTCAATTGTTATATAAACTAATTTTGTAATTATAGAAAAAAATGTTATTTTGCAAAATATATTATAGTGCTTCTTTTCACTTTTACGGCGTGTAGCGCAGCCCGGTTTAGCGCACCACTTTGGGGTAGTGGGGGTCGCTGGTTCGAATCCAGTCACGCCGACTATTTAATAATAGTTTTTATTATATTAAAAAGTTTATAATATAAATTAATTAAAATATTTACTATTTATTTATCATACTTTAAGAATTTATTAGTTTTACAATAAATACAATTTTATAATATTTTGTTATAAATATTATAAATATTATAAATATTAACTCTTTACTTCATTATTTAGTAATTCTTTAATTTTTTCCAAATTATCATTATTTATTACTTTTTCTTGTTTTATTAGTTCTAACAATCCAAGCCCCAAATAACAATAAATATTTTTTAATGATTTATTATTTTTTAAACTGTTTATATGTTTTTCTAATATTTCAATATCACCACGTACAATAGGACCTGTTAAAGCTAATTTATTATTTTTTAATGCAGTAAGATTGTTATTTATTGTTGTATTAATTATTTTAGGTAAAAATATATTTGGGTCTATGCCTGCTATATTAGCTAGCTTATATGATAAACTTATTGCCATTGTTATATAATTAGATGCTGCAACAGCTGTTGAATGATAAATAGCTTTATTATTAATTGTTTCCTGAGACATATGTATTGGAATACCTTTTATTTTTTGAATAAAATTAAAAATAACTGATATATGCTTTTCTAAACATTCAATATTCCATACTGTATCAGTAAGTGTTTGAGTAGCATTTTCTAATAAATTTGTTGAAGAGTTAGAGCAAAAAAAAGTTTGAAAAGGATGTATTGAAGCAGTATTTGCTTTATATTTATAACATATATCTAAAATATTTCTACTTAATGTACCCGATAAATGGAATACATATATTTCTTCTAATTTACTTTTTAAATTATTTGATAATTCTTTTGCTACTGTTTCAATAAGATTGTCAGAAACAGCGATAATAAAAGCATCAGGTAAGTCTTTTAATTGATTTATATTATTTATAAATTTTGCTTTCGTTATATCACTTTGAATTTTTTCTTTTTTTGAAATTACTGTATGTAACATTCCAAGAGAATCTAATATGGATGCAAGAAATTTACCAACATTACCATATCCAATAATACTTACTTTATTTATAGCAAAATTCATAATTATTTAGTAGGCATAATAAAAAATTAAAAATACAAAAAATGTTTAATAAAATAAAATTTTTTATTAATTTATATAATTAAAAATAAGTTATTGTAGAATAATAAATTTTATTTATTATTTACTTTATTATTTGTTATTTTTGTAAAATAAAGTTCTAAATTCTATAGTTTAAAATAATATATTAATTTATAAATTATATTTTTATTAAGAATTATATTTTTATTTAAGATAATCAAATTTTATGAATAATTTAGATGTTTTTGTTGGTGTAGATATAGGTGGTAGTAGTGTAAAAATAGGTGTAGTAAATAGTAATTGTAAGATATTACATAAAGAAGTTATTGTTAATAATATTTCTGATATTAATATCTTTTTTAATGATATTTGTTCTATTTTAGATAAATTATATGAACAATTTAATATTAAGTCTATTGGTGTTGGCGTTCCAGGTATTGTAAGGGATGAAGTTTTATATATAGCACCTAATTTTAATTATCCTGACTGGCATAATATTGATATAGGAAAAATTTTTCGTAAACGTTTTTCTTGTTCTATAACTATTGATAATGATGCAAAGGCAGCAGCTATTGCAGAACTAAAATATGGCGCTGGAATGTGTTTTAATGATTTTGTTTATATTACTCTTGGAACAGGAATTGGTGGTGCAATAATAATTAATAAAAATATATATCGTGGGATGCATAATGCAGCAGGTGAGATAGGACATTTAATAATAGAAAGCAAATTAAATAATGTTGAAACAGATATAGAAGTATTAAATAAATATCGACTTGGTGTTGTAGAAGAATATTTTAGTAAATATAAAATTATAGAATTGGCAAATAATCTTTTAAAAGAAAATAATAATTCTATATTATATAATAGAAATTTTGATGTAGTTGATATTTCAGATGCTGCTCAAAAAGGTGATAAAGTTGCTATTGAATGTCTTGTAAAATCAGGTGAATATCTTGGTATTGCTATTGCTAATATAGTTAATTTACTTGATATAACGAATTTTGTTATAGGTGGTGGTATTGCACGCAGCAATGATATAATGTTTAAAAGTGCGTTAGAAACAGCAAAATTGAGAGCAATTCCTGCTTTCTCAAAAGATATAATTTTGAAACAAGCTAAATTTCTTGATGAAACAGGTATTATTGGTGCTGCTTTATTAGGAAAAAGCTAAATACAATACAAAAACTGAAAATAATACATATATTAATATTTTTATTTTTAATTATTGATTAAATTTAAATGAAATGAAAAAAATACAGCTTAAAATGTTAGGGTTTGCACAATTACCGGGTAATTTTGATACTTATTTAATGATTCTAATAGAAATAGAAGGGAATCGTGCTTTAACTATGTCAGTTGGTGCTTTAGAAGCAAAAGCTGTTGCTATTGCTTTAGAAAATGTACATACAATAAGACCTATGACACATGATTTAATCAAAACAATTATTTATGCCGCAGATCTTGTACTTAAAGAAGTATTATTGTGCGATTTAAAAGAAGATACATATTTTGCACGTTTAATCTTTGAAGATGATATAGAAGTTGATTGTAGGCCGAGTGATGCTATTGCAATCGCAATACGTTGTAATGTTCCTATTTTTATTAATGAAGATATACTTGAAGCAGTTGGAGTAGAAAGACAGGTAGATAAAGTTGAAGATATTCTTAAAAATAAAATACCATTTTATGATACTATTAATGAAGAAAATAAAATATTAAGAATAGAAATTTTAAAACAAAAACTAGATAACGCCATAAAAAATGAAGAATATGAAGAAGCTGCTAGAATAAGAGATGAATTAAATCATATTATTTCAGGGAACTAAATATTTATAATTTTAATTAAGCAAAAGAATATAAAATAAATATTTGTATATATTATTATTTTTTCTTAGTTTTGTACTCATTTTTATTTGAAAGATATATTAATTATTTTTTTAAATAAAATGCCGGAGTAGCTCAGGTGGTTAGAGCACCAGAATCATAATCTGGGTGTCGGGGGTTCAATTCCCTCCTCCGGTACTATATTAAAAAACTTAAAATATTATAAAAATAGTATTCTTTAAGAATAGTATTCTTTGAAGAATACTATTTTTTATTATATTTGTAATAGTATTTTATATGATATTTTCTGTATTATTATATAAAATATTAGATTTTTTTCGTATCTTTGCGATTTAAAAAATATTTTAAAATAAATATAAAATATAAATATATTAAAATGAAAGATAATATTAATTTGTCAAAAATTTATTTATTTACTTCTGAATCTGTAAGTGAAGGCCATCCAGATAAAGTTTGCGATCAAGTAGCAGATGCCGTATTAGATGCAGCTTTAAGTATGGACCCTAAAAGTAGAGTAGCATGTGAATGCTTTGCAACAACCGGTATGATAGTTGTAGGTGGTGAAATAACAACACAAGCTTGTATAAATTTTCCAGATGTTGTGCGTGGAGTAATAAAAGATATTGGATATACAAAAAATGATTTAAAATTTGATGCTGAATCAGTTGCAGTTATAAATGTAATTAATAAACAGTCTCATGATATAGCTATGGGTGTTGATACAAATGGAGCAGGTGATCAAGGAATGATGTTTGGATATGCGGTAAATGAAACAGAAAACTATATGCCAGCATCAGTAGCATATGCACATAAACTTGTAAAAAAATTAGCGGATATTCGTAAAACTACAGACTTTATGCCTTATTTACGACCAGATGCTAAGTCTCAAGTTACTATTGAATATACACCTGAACATAAAGTAAAACGCATAGATACAATTGTAATATCAACTCAGCATGATCCAGAAGTTGAACAAATACAAATAAAGAACGATTGTCTTAAATATATAATTAATGATGTATTCAAAAATACTAGATTAGTCGATGATAATACAAAAATTTATATTAATCCAACAGGACGTTTTGTTATAGGTGGGCCTCATGGTGATACAGGATTAACAGGAAGAAAAATTATTGTTGATTCTTATGGCGGGAAAGCACCACATGGAGGGGGAGCATTTTCGGGAAAAGATGCTACAAAAGTAGATAGAAGCGCTGCATATATGGCAAGATATATTGCTAAAAATGTAGTTGCTGCAGGATTAAGTAATGAATGTATTATTCAATTATCTTATGCGATAGGGAAACCTGATCCAGTATCTATTTATATAAAAATAGATAACGAAGAGTTAGAATATGAGCTTAGAGAATATATTATTAAAAATATAAAATTAGATCCTAAAGGAATTATAGATAAGTTAGATCTATGTAAACCTATTTTTAGAAAAACTTCTAATTATGGACATTTTGGTAGACCAGAATTTACTTGGGAAAAATTAGATTTAGTAGATGATTTGAAAAAGCTAAAATAATTTATATAATATTTATATATTATTATAATTATAGATTTTTAATATTATTTTGAATGAATTTTAATTTTTAAAGTTTAATTATTATAAAATAAGATTTTATTTGTAATAATTAAACTTTTTTTAATATAAAGTATTAACAAATTCCTTTATTTTATTAAATACTTTATCAGGAGTTAAATTATTCATACATTTGAAGTGCTTTTTTGGACAGTTTTTACGCCCTATATGAGTACAAGGACGACATTTTAAATTTTCGTCTTCACATACAATATAAGGTACTTCAAAAGGAGTAAATCCTAATGAAGTAGTAGTAGAACCAAATAAGGCAACTATTGGAACTTTTCTTGCGGCTGCAATATGCATTACACCTGTATCATTTGTAATCATTAAGTTACAATTGTTTATTATTCTTGTAGTTGTAATTAATGATTCTTTACCAGAAAAATCATTTATATTTATATTTGAATTTTTAGTTTTAATTTCTGATAATATTTCATTACATATTATTTTATCATCTATACCACCAATTAAATTGAATTCAATATTACTATATTCTTTATTTAGTTTTATAATTAATTCTACGAAATAATGATATAGCCAACGTTTTGTAAAATGCTTTGCGCCAGGAGCTAATGCAATTTTATTTAATATAAATGGCTTCTGTTTATTTGGTAAATAAATTTTATTTTCTTTTTCTTCTGGCAACCATAATTCTAATCCTTTATTATCATATTCTATATCAAATAATTTTTTTGCTGTATTTATATATAACATTGGAATACAAATTTTTGCTTTTGGAACTTGTTTTAAATAGACTAATTTTAATTTTTGTATTCTATTTTTATCTATCTTTACATATTTACCAAGATCTTTTCGGAACATTATTGTTCTTAAATTGTTGTGTAAGTCTATGATTTTATAATTGTTTTGTAAATTTTTTTTTAATTTTAAATTATCTTTTATACTCTTTGATTTATCATATATTATAATATTGTCGATATAAGGATTATATTCAACAATTTCTTTAAATGGTTTATTTATTATAAAATCTATAATTGCATTTTTATACTTATTTTTTAATATTCTTATTAAAGGCGTTGCTAAAATAATGTCCCCAATGGATGATAATCTAATTATTAAAATTTGCATTGCTATATTATATAAAGTAAAGATATTATTTTAAAAGTAATATAATTAAAAAAATATTACAAATATACAATTTATTTGTTTGTTTTATTAAAAAATAAATTTAATACTTTTATTAATTTAATATTATAATATGTATGTATTTGATAAAAATTTACTTTTTGTATTCAGAATAAAAATTAAAACGTATGTAATTTAATATTTATATACTTAGTAATTTAAAATAATTTTGAATTTATATTAAAAAATATTAATTTTGTTAATTAGAAATGTAATTAAAACGAGGAATAAAGAATAATGAATTTTAATTTAGAGAATAAAGAAGATATTTTTATATTTAAGATTTTAGAGAAATCAGTAGAAGGTGAAATATCAGCAGAATTAAAAACAAAATTGTTGATAGCAACAAAAACAAATATCAAAGGTCTAATTTTAGATTTAAATGATGTTACTTTAATGGATAGTTCAGGCTTAGGAGCATTACTTTTAGCTTTTAGACAACATAAAGAACATAACTTTCCACTTGTTTTAGTTGGTGTACAAGATTTTTTACGTACACTAATGAATATAACAAGGATAGATGAAAATTTTGTTTATGCTGTTAATGTTGATGAGGCAATAAAAATAGTGAAAGAAGCACATAATATTTAATTTAATTTAATATAATAAACATTAAATATAAATATAAATATAAATATAAATATATTAAATAATTATAAACGTTATATTATTTTAATTTATTAAATTTAATTAACGTTTTTTTTATATGTTATTTAATGTATTTACATATTTATATATTTACAAATAATACAATATTTAAAAATATATATGAATAAAATAAAAGTTTTATCTGAATTTCTTGCTAATCAGATAGCTGCAGGTGAAGTTGTACAAGGCCCAGAATCAGTTGTAAAGGAATTAGTTGAAAATTCACTTGATGCAGGTGCTGAAAAAATTTCTGTTGCACTGCAAAAAGCAGGGAAAACATTGATACATGTGTGGGATGATGGTTGTGGTATGAGTAAAGAAGATTTACTTATTGCACCATTACGTCATACAACAAGTAAGTTATTTACTATTGAGCAATTAAATGATATTCATACGTTTGGATTTCGTGGTGAAGCACTAGCTGCTATATCTTCGGTATCGTTACTAGAAATTCAAACAAGAACAAAAGAGGATGAATATGGATGGCGACTTATTGCTGAACCGCAAAAAGAATTTGTGTTAGAACCAATCAATATAGAAGTTGGGACACAGATTTTTGTAAAAAATTTATTTTTTAATGTACCTGCAAGACGTAAATTTTTAAAAACAGATATTACTGAATTAAATAGAGTTTCGGATACTCTTAAAAGATTAGCTATTTCATATCCAAATAAAAGTTTTTCTTTTTTTGATAATAATAAAACTATGTTTGAAGTTGTACCTACAAATTTAGAAAATCGTATTATACAAATTGTAGGTAATAAACTAGAGGG
The DNA here is from genome assembly GCA_964472015.1 of uncultured Hyphomicrobiales bacterium. Classification (GTDB taxonomy): domain Bacteria; phylum Bacteroidota; class Ignavibacteria; order Kapaibacteriales; family UBA2268; genus JAAYTD01. The sequence goes on from CAYYIP010000006.1 coordinate 10,462, forward strand.
TAGTAAGTTACTAAAAGTAGATAAAATGTTTGATAAAATCCATATTTATGGTTATATAGGACAACCTCAATTTGCAAAAACTAGTGCTACTACTCAATATTTTTTCTTGAATCATAGAAGTATTTTAAGTAGAAATTTAACTTTTGCGGTAAGTTTAGCTTATGAACAATTTATTGCAAGAAATTTAAAACCTTTTTTTGTACTTAATATTGATATTGATTATAGTGCAGTAGATGTTAATGTACATCCACAAAAAAATGAAGTTAAATTTGATGACGAAAGATATGTATTTGATTGTATTAAAAATGCAGTTTCAGATGCATTGAGGTTGAAAAATTTTATTTCTTTACAAGATAATATAATAAATAATGATGATGCAAATATTGTTGAACATAAAGAGTTAAATGCTGATACAGGTATTGTTGAAAATACTATTTTAGTTGATACTAAAACTGGCGAAATTATTGAAAATGATGCAACTGATTTTGAAACAAATAAGTTAACTAATTTATCACCTGATACTATAAAACATAATTTTAATAAAGAATTTAATTTTGATGCTAATATTGCAGATAAGTTTAATAAAACTAGTAAAACTAAATTTAATGATAGTAGTTATTATAACAATTATAAGGGTCGAGAAAAAGGATTATATTTAAGTGTTAGAGAACAAAATAAAATAAATGAAATAGCAAAAAAAATATATGATGAAGGACAAAATTATAATGATGTCAATAATGAAAATTCTTTGAAAAATAATGACTTAGAAAATAATTATTATATATCTATAAATGAATTTAAAAATATTTCTATTGATGATATTTCTGATTTATCTATTTGGCAATTTCATAATAAATATATATTTCTTCAGACTAAAACAGGATTATTAGTAATCGATCAACATAATGCTAATGAAAGATTTAAATATGAAAAAATAATGGATGGGATAAAAAGACAAGTAAAAATGCAACAAAATTTATTATTTCCTGTTGAGTTAAGTTTAACTACATTACAAGTTAAAACAATAGAAGAATTAAAAACAGAATTATATAGTATTGGATTTGATTTTACAATTGATGGAAATAATAAACTTAAAATATTAGCAATTCCAGAAGAAATGAATATATATGATATTGAAACAAATTTTATGAATATTGTTGATGATTATATATATAATAATACAGTAAATTATAAAAGTAAATATGAAAAAATAGTTGCTACTATAGCTTGCAAATCTGCAGTAAAAGCTGGTGAAAAATTAAGTATAGATGATATGAAAAAAATAGTAGTGAATTTATTTTCTTGTAATATGCCACATATTTGTCCTCATGGGCGCCCTATAATTATAGATTATCCGCTTACTGATTTTGATAAAAAAATAGGACGTTTATAAAATGAATTATAATGAAAAATTTATGCATTTAGCTATTGAATTATCAATAAATAATATAGATAATGGTGGCGGGCCATTTGGTGCTGTTATAGTAAAAAATGGTATTGTTGTTGCAACAGGCGTAAATTTAGTTACTATTAATTGTGATCCTACAGCCCATGCTGAAATACTTGCTATTCGTGAAGCTGCTAGAAAAATGAAAACATTTAAGCTTGTAGGATGTGATATTTATAGTTCTTGTGAGCCATGTCCTATGTGTCTTAGCGCTATATATTGGTCTCATATTGATAATTTATTTTATGGAAATTCAAAGGAAGATGCTAAAAATATAAATTTTGATGATTTTTTTATATATGAAGAATTAAAATTAAAAACAGAAGAACGTAAATTATATACACAGCAGTATCTGCGTGAAAAAGCTATTATTGCTTTTAAAATTTGGAAGAATAAAAATGATAAAATAGAATATTAGTAAATAATATAATTGTGATTTTACAAACTAGTGCTCAAAAACAGAATGCTAACATATAATTCTGAATGGAAACTACACACTTAATAAAAATACGTCTAAAAATTTTGCTATTCGAGCTTATAGCTATATAAAATTATTAAAAATATAAAATCCCATTAATTCATAAGTTCATAAATAATTAAGATTTAATTATGACTTTACTATATAATTAATATGAAAGAAAAACGAAATATAATTAATCTTTTCAATAATATTGCTAATAAATATGATTTCTTAAATCATCTTTTGTCTTTAAATTTTGACAAAATTTGGCGTAAACAAGCTATTAATCTTATAAAAAAAGATAATTTTAAATATATTCTTGACGTAGCATGCGGTACAGGTGATTTTGCTTTTTTAGCTTATAAAAATAATGCTAGTAGAGTTATAGGTATTGATATTTCAGAAAATATGCTTGAAATAGCAAAACGAAAAGCAGCGAAACAAAATATATCAAAAAAAATAGTTTCTTTTGATACAGGAGATTGTGAAAATTTAAAATTTAATAATGAAACTTTTTCCGCAGTTACTGTTTCTTTTGGTGTTCGTAATTTTGAAAATTTAGATTGTGGATTGAAAGAAATATATAGAGTGCTGGATTATAAAGGACAAGTAATAATTTTAGAATTTTCACAACCTAAAATTTTTCCTATGAAACAATTATACGGATTTTATTTTAAGAATATATTACCTTCTATAGGCGGTTTAATTTCAGGAAATAAATATGCATATAAATATTTACCTAATTCTGTATTCGCTTTTCCACAAGGTAACGATTTTATTAATATTATGGAACGTATAGGTTTTTCTAATGTAAAACAAAAACGTCTTTCTTTTGGTATTGCTACTGTTTATGTTGGAGAAAAATAAAATTATATAAAATGAAGTTAAAATACTATATTAAAAGTTTTAGATTAAGAACATTACCTTTATCTATATCAGGTATTATAATGGGAAGTTTTATAGCAATAGCAGAAAATTATTTTAATTTAAAAGTTTTTATATTAGCTATTGCTACTACACTTTCTTTACAAATTCTTGCTAATTTATCTAATGAATTGGGCGATTTGAAAAAAGGAACTGATAATGAAAAACGTCTTGGGCCTATTTATTCAACTCAGAGTGGAAAAATTTCTTATAAAGATATAAATAGAATGATAATAATATTTATTTTTATATCTATGTTTATTGGTTCTTTGCTTATTTATAGTGTTTGGAATATTTTTTCTTTTAATTTTATTATTTTCTGTATATTAGGTGTTTTATCTATTATAGCAGCTTTGACATATACATTAGGAAAAAATGCTTACGGATATAAAGGCTTAGGAGATATATTTGTATTTGTTTTTTTTGGATTAGTTAGTACTTGTGGAAGTTATTTTTTGATGACAAATAATATTAATTTTTTAGTGTTTTTGCCTGCTTCTTCTATTGGGCTACTTTCAGTTGCAGTACTTAATGTAAATAATATGCGAGATATTGAAAATGATAAAATATGTAACAAAAAAACAATTCCTGTTAAAATAGGATTAAAAAAATCTAAAATATATCATACTATTTTAATTTTAATGTCTTTTATGTTATTTACTATATATATAATTATAGAAGATAAAAATTATTTTTATGTTTTAATAATACCTTTATTTGTGATTCATTTGAAAAATATTATTATTTCGAAAGGACGTAATTTAGATAAACAAATGAGTATATTATCTTTATCAATACTTGTTTTTACATTATTAGCAGGTATTAGTATTTATTTTTAAAAGTGAAGATAATATAAACTTTTATATATAATTTTATATATTAAATTATATGTAGTAAAATAAAAATACGATATAAATAAGATATAAATAATATATAAATAATATATATTACTTTTGAAAATATATAATTAATAGAATAAATTAAAACTTATAATGAAAAGTACTTCTAAATATTCCTCGTGCACCAAACTTTTCTTTAAAATAAATTAAACTTAATGAAGGAGTCATTGGATTTTCTGAACTTGTATCTTGTGAAACTCCTATATCATACCATTTAAATCCGTTTTTAACTGACCATTCAATTGCATAGTCTACTAAAAAATAACCAATATTTAGGTAATCATAATCAGAATCCATAGCATTATAAAAACATAAAGATACATTTTTATTAGCAATAAATAGTAAATGTCCACCAACTGGTATACCTTTATAATATGCCATAAATAATTTTAAACGTTCTGGCACTAATTGTTCAAGTTTTATTAAATCATTTAACGAATGAGTAGGAATTGCATTATGTTTTTGTTTATTTTTTACTAAAATAGGGTAAAAGTTAATATAATCTTTATTTTCTATTATTTGTAGTTCATTATTACGTTTTAACTTACGTATCATTGTAGCAGCTCGCTTTTGATATTTTTGTCGGAAGTTATTTGATAATTCTAAAGCGTGTGAAATATAATGATATTCAAAATCAAATTTTCTATATAACATTGCATATTCAATATGTTGATTAAATATTGTGTTATAAATAAGAGGCGGGGGAATTAAAAATAACTCTTTTGTTCCTTGTTGCTTGAAAAAATAAAGCATAGCATCAACAATATTCAAGGCTAATTCAAAAGGTATATCATTTGTTACGAATGAACCGTAACTTGAACCTACAGGTGACCAATAAATTGTATTGTTTTCTTTATAAGCACCTGGTAATACAGCAACAATTTTGTCTTTATATTTTATTATATAATTTGTAAAATCAAATTTTCCTATTGTATGATAATCAAGAAATTTTTGTAAATGAAACATTGTACCATTATTGGAATTAGATACAAAAGTTTCCCATTCTTGTTTATTATCAGAACAATATTTATGAATAGTTATATCTTTAAATCTATTATTGTTATAATTTTCTAATATTTCTAACATTTTTATATATGTATATTAATATGATTAAATATATTAATGTGTTTTTTTTATAAAAAATATATTATATATAAAATAAGTGGATTATATAATTATAAATATATTAAATTAAAACTGTATGTTAATATATTTATTTTTTATTTCCAATACAGATAAGAATAAATATAATAATTATTTTAATTAATTAAAAATACTATATAAGTTATATTATACTATATTAGTTGACTTTTTTATTTATAATAAGCTCTTTAATTATTTTTTTATTTTTTTCTGTAATAGGTAATAAAGGTAATCTTAATTTATTTTTAATTAATCCTAATTCACTCATAATAGCTTTTACAGGTATAGGATTTGATTCTATAAAATTAATTTGCATAAAATCAAATAGATTATAATGTAATTTTATTGCTTCATTATATCTTCCTTTTAATGCTAAATTTATGCAGTCTGTAAACATTTTAGGTGCATAATTGGATAATACAGAAATAATTCCTTTTCCACCTGCACATATACAAGGAATAGCTAAAGCATCATCACCACAAAGCAAAGTAAAATCATCTGTTGTTGTATGTTTTATTATTTCCATCATTTGTTCTAAATTTCCAGATGCCTCTTTTGTAGCAATTACATTTTTACATTTTTTTGCTATTTTTATTTGAGTTTCTGCACTAATATTAGTCCCTGTTCTTCCCGGTACATTATATATAATTTGAGGAATATCGGTTGACTCTGAAATTGCATTAAAATGTTCAAATATTCCCGCACTTGTAGGTTTATTATAATAAGGACATACTAGTAAAACTGCATCGAAATTGTATTTTTCTATTTTTTTAACATTTTCTATTGTTGCAATAGTATTATTAGAACCTGCTCCTACGATTACAGGAATTTTACCGTTTACCTGTTCTTGAACTGTTAATATAACATCTAATTTCTCTTTTTCTGTAAGTGTTGCTGCTTCACCTGTTGAACCTAAAACAACAATTCCATTAATTCCTGCTGCTAATTGAATATCTATAATATTTTTTAAAGCCTTAAAATCAACTTCTAAGTTATTGTTAAATGGTGTAACTAAAGCTGTAATTGTACCTTTTAAATTTATTTTTTTCATATTTTATTTAAAATTTAATTTTTTCTACAATTTATTTTTTCTACAATAAACAAAATTAATAAAAAAAAATGAAATATTAGTCGTTTTTATTATTGTTATAAAGAACTTTAATTTTGTTTATATTAATTTTATTATTTTTTATAATAATTCTATTTATTTTTTAATTTTTAAATGTGTATGGTTATTAACAAAAAAAGTATTATTTTGTAAAATATTATTTATATAGTTATTAAAATGATATAATAATAAAATATTTTATATTTTAATTATAACAAAGTAAATTAAAAAATATATTTTATATTTTTATAAATGAAAAATTATGAGGAACGAAAATATGTTTAATCATTTATTTTTAAAAAAAATTACATTATTTTTTGTAATAAGTTCATTTTTTCTTTTTTCTTTAACTTCTTGTAATGATGACTCAGTTAATAAAAAAGAAGCACTTGTTGGTAAATTTACTTGGACAGAATGGCAACAAAAAGCAGGGTGGGATGATTATGAAGCTGCTGATTATATTCCTGATTCTAATGTAATAGAAAACCTAAAAATTATTGACAAAGAAGATATTAGGGTTATAATTTTTACTTCAAATTGGTGTCCTGATTGTTCGTTACAAATGCCTCGTATAATGAAAATATTTAAACAAATAGGTATCGACTATTCTGTTATTGATATTTATGGTTTATCTTATGATAAAAAAGAGCCAACTAATGAATATTTAAAATATGAAATAAAATGGGTGCCTACTATAATTATTTTAAGAAATAATAATATAGAAATGGGAAGAATAGTAGAAACGCCAGAAAAAACTTTGGAAGATGATTTATATTATATTTTATCTCTAAAACACGAAGATTAATAATAATTTAATTTTTTAAATGATAATAAAAACAGATTCAATAGAAAATTATTTATCGGATGAATCAAATTTAAAAGGTAACTTGGATGTAGTTTATATACCAGAAAATGAAGATGAGCTAAAAACATTAATTATTGAATGTTATAATAAAAATCTTCATATTACTTTAAGAGGTAGTGGTACAGGACTTACCGGTGGTTCATCGCCTGATAAAGATATATTGATTTCATTAGAGAAATTAAATAAAATAAAATTTTTTGATATAAAAAAAGAACGTATTATTGTAGAACCTGGTGTAACTTTAGAACAATTAGATAATTATTTAGAGAGATATAATTATTTTTATCCGCCTAATCCAACTGAATCTAAGGCATCTATTGGTGGTAATGTTGCAACTAATGCATCTGGGTCCCGCAGTTTTAAGTATGGTGCAACTCGTAATTTTATTATGAGATTAAAAATATTATTAAGTGATGGAACTATACTTGATATTGAAAGAGGTAAAAATTTTGCAAAAAATAATAAAGTAGTTGTTCAAGGTGATAATAAAATATTTGAATTTAATGTTGAAAATATATTCAATACCCAAATAAAAAATGCATCTGGTTATTATATTACAGAAAATATGGATGCAATAGATATTTTTATTGGTTCGGAAGGTACACTTGGTATATTTACAGAAATAGAATTAAAGGTAAAAAAGAAGAGTGAGCATTTAATAGGAATTATTGCTTGGTTTGAAACTTTTGAAAGCGTTTATAATTATGTTTCTACATTTATTAAAAACGTCAATAAAGAAGTTAATAATAAAGAATTTAAAGAGCTTATATTACCTCGTATCATAGAATTTTATGATAATAATTCTTTGATTTTTCTAAAAGATGATTTCCCTCAAATTCCTGATAAGGCAAAGTATGCTGTTTGGATTGAAATTGAATGTAATTTAATAGACGAAGAAAGTATATTAGAACAATATTTTCAAATTATTTGTAATAATACTTCTTTATATGATGAAACTTGGATTGCTATAACAAAAGATGAATATGATAATTTTATAAAAATAAGGCATAAATTACCAGAAAAAACAACAGAATTAGTAAGACATTTAGGACATACAAAATTAAGTATTGATATGGCCGTTCCATTTGAAAGACTAAAAGAGTATTTTTTAGAAGTAGAAAAAAAATTTAATGATTTTAAAATTCCATCTTGTATATATGGACATATTTCATCTAGTCATTTACATTGTGATATGTTTTATAAAAATATAGAAGAAAAAATAAATGCGGAAAATATCTATTCAGAAATAATTGATTTTGGATTAATGATGGGTGGGACAATATCAGCAGAACACGGAATTGGGAAAATAAAGAAAGAATTTTTCTATAGAATGTATTCAAGTGATCAAATAAATAAGATGAAAGCAATAAAAAATATATTTGATAAAAAAAATATATTAAATATATCAAATATATTTTATTATTAATTTATGTTAACCTATATATAATATACTATTGTTTATAATATTTATTTTGAATAAAATTATATTTTTATGAATGAATTTGGAACTAATTATAGAATAAATATATTTGGTGAATCTCATAATAAATTTATAGGTGTTTGTATAGATGGATGTCCGGCAGGAATTCCTCTGTTACAAGAAGATTTTATTGATGATATAGAAAAACGTAAATGTTTTTATATAGGACGTACACGGAGAAAAGAAACAGATATTCCTAATATAGTTAGTGGAGTTTTTAATCAAAAGACAACAGGAATGCCTATTACTATTTTGTTTGAAAATAAAGATATTATAGAAAGTGATTATTCTAATTTTCAAAGATATCCACGTCCAAGTCATGGTGATTTTGTTGCTTATAAAAAATTCAATGGTTTTAATGATTATAGAGGTAGCGGTGCTTTTTCAGGAAGAATGACACTTGCATTAGTTGCAGCGGGTGTTATTGCAAAAAAAATTATTTCACCTGTTTGTATACAGAGTCATTTAGTTGAAGTTCATAATAGTTCAAATATAGAACAAGAATTAATTAAGGCAACGCAGCTTGGAGATTCGGTTGGTGGAATTATAGAATGTAAAGCAAGTCTGGTTCCTATTGGATTAGGTGAGCCTTTTTTTGATAGTATTGAAAGTAAACTTAGTCATATTATTTTTAGTATTCCGGGTATTAAGGGTATTGAATTTGGTGCAGGATTTGGTATTACAAAAATGTATGGAAGTGAAGCAAATGATGAATTTATTAATATAAAAGGTCATACAAAAACTAATTATGCGGGAGGAATAAATGCTGGGATTACTAATGGAAATGATATAATTTTTCGTGTTGCAGTCAGACCTACACCAAGTATATTTAAGACACAACAAACTATTGATTTACAAACTGGTAGTCAAGTTGAACTTAATATAAAAGGACGACATGATGTATGTTTTGCAGTACGTGTTCCTGTAATTATAGAGGCGTGTACTGCAATAGTATTGGCAGATTTATTGTTAAAATAATTATTTTTTATTCTAACGTTATTCTAACATTATAATCAATAATGGTGTATAGATAAGTTTAATTAAAACTTTATATATTATGAATTATGATATTTGTATTATATCTTTTTCTGATATAAGATTTGATGCAAGAACATCTAATTTATTTAAAATTTGTAAAAAAATGAATTTAAGGTGTCTTGTAATAACAACTAGTTTTGAAAAAATAAAATTAGAGGAATTTAATGATAATATTATAATTCCAATTGATCCAAAAAAACGTGTTTTGTACAATTGGTATTATTTTTTAAACAAAATAAAAATAATTCTAAAAAATATAAATATAAAAACATTATGGGCAGCTGATTTATATTCATTAGTTTCTATTAAGTATATTAAAAATAAATCAACTATAAATATTATATATGATTCTCGTGAAATTTATTCTGCTTTATCAACGTTATGTAATCATCCTATAAAACAAAAGGTTATAACATATATAGAAAGAAAGTTTATTAAAAATATTTCGCAATTAGTTGTATCTGGAGAATTAGATAAAGATTATATAAAAAAATATTATAATTTAAAAATTCCAATATATGTAATTTATAATTATCCTTGGGCAAATAAAATAAGTAAATCTTCTTTAATTAAATGTCGTTTTAATATTTCTGAAAATAAAACTATTTTAATTTATCAAGGTGTTATATTAAAAGGTAGAGGTTTATTACCTATAATAAAAGCTATAAGAAATGAAGATGATTTTGTATTAATTATTTTTGGAGAAGGTCAATATAAAGAAGAATTAATAGAATATTGTAAAAAGAATAAAATAGAATCAAAAGTTTATTTTTGTGGAAATATAAAATATGATGAGTTATATGAATGGACTTCTTGCGGTGATATAGGATTATGTAATATAGAACCATTATCTCAATCATATATATATGCTTTACCAAATAAATTGTTTGAATATTTTCAAGCAGAACTTCCTGTTTTAGTTACAGATCTACCTGCTTTATCTACTATTATAAATGAATACGGTTGTGGTGAAATAATTTCTGTTTCAAATAATAATGAAGAAATTATAAAAGCATTGAATAAGATAAGAGATAATTATGAAATTTATAAAAATAATGTGAAAGTTATAGCAAATAAATATCATTATGAAACACAATATGATTTAATAAAACAAATTATAAAACTTTAATAAGAAAAAAATATTTTTACTTAAATTAAAAAATATATGCAAAATACAAATAATTTATTAATGATAAAGCCTGTTAATTTTGGCTTTAATGATGAAACAGCATTAAATAATGCTTTTCAAATCAAAGATACTAATATTAATTATAATGTTCAAGAAAAAGCCTTAAATGAATTTAATAATTATGTTAAAAAATTAGAAGAAAATGGAATAAATGTAACAGTTATTGACGATACACCGGTACCGCATACTCCTGATTCTATTTTTCCTAATAATTGGATATCTTTTCATTCAGATAATAGAATTTGTTTATATCCAATGTTTGCACTTAATAGACGATTAGAACGAAAAAATACTGTTATAGAGATAATAAAAAATAAATTTATTGTAAAAGATATTGTTGATTTAACTTACTACGAAAATAAGGATTTATTTTTAGAAGGTACTGGCTCAATGGTATTAGATAGAGTTTTTAAAGTTGCTTATGCATGTTTATCTGCACGAACAAATATAGTGGTATTAAAAGATTTTGCGGAAAAATTTGGGTATAAAATAGTTACTTTTAATGCTACTGATAAAAATAATTTGCCTATATATCATACAAATGTTGTTATGAGTGTAACAGAACAAATAGTTATTATTTGTCTCGAAGCTGTAAATGATAAATTAGAAAGAGAAACTTTAAAAGAAACAATATCTAATACTAAAAAAGAATTGTTAGAAATTTCTTTTGAACAGATGAATAGTTTTGCAGGTAATATTTTACAAGTTAAAAATAATGTAGGTATACAATTTATGATTATGTCACAAAGTGCATATAATTCTTTAACTACTAGTCAAATATCTAAAATAGAAAAATATAATAAAATAATAGCGGTCAATTTAGATACTATTGAAAAAAATGGTGGTGGTAGTGCAAGATGTATGTTAGCAGAAATTTTTTTAGAAAATAAATAAATAAATTTATATAATTTTTTTTTAATTTTAATAATTTATAATATTCATAATAATTTAATTAAAGGTAAGTATATATGAAAACTTACAAAATCGCTTGGTTACCTGGAGATGGTGTAGGCGTAGAAGTTCTAGAAGCAACTAAAATAGTTCTTGATGCACTTAAATTTAATGCTGAATATATCAATGGTGATATAGGATGGGAATTTTGGTGTAAAGAAGGGGATGCTTTTCCACAACGTACAATTGATTTATTGCATAATGTAGATGCAGCAATGTTTGGAGCTATTACTTCAAAACCAGTAAAGGCTGCAGAACAAGAATTAATTCCAGAATTGCAAGGTAAAGGGTTAATATATCGTTCTCCTATAGTTAGAATGAGACAACTATTTGATTTGTATATTTGTTTGCGACCTACGAAAGCTTATCCTGGGAATCCTTTAAATTATAAGGACACTATAGATATAACTATGTTCCGTGAAAATACGGAAGATATGTATAGTGGGGTGGAATTTAATCCTGTACCACAAGAATTAGCATCAGTATTAACAAAACTTTCAAAACCATTTGAAAGATTTAGCAATCTTAAATTAGATGATTATGCTATTTCTTGTAAAATAAATACTCGTAATGGTTCTGAAAGAATTATTAGAGCTGCATTTGAATATGCAAGAAATAATGGGAAACAAAGCGTTTGTGTAGTACATAAAGCTAATGTTGTTAGAGCTACTGATGGCTTGTTTTTTGAGATAGCTAAGAATGTTGCAAAAGAATATCCTGATATAAGATTAAATGATGCTAATGTTGATGCTATTACAATGTGGTTAGTAAAAAATCCTGAGAATTATCAAGTTCTTGTTGCACCTAATTTGTATGGTGATATTATTTCTGATTTAGCTGCACAATTAGTTGGTGGACTGGGATTTGGTTGTTCGGGTAATATAGGTGATAAGTTAGGCGTGTTTGAACCTTCTCATGGTTCAGCTCCTAAGTATACTGGTATGTATAAAGTTAATCCTATTGCTACAATTCTTGCTGCTAAAATGATGCTTGAATGGCTTGGTGAGAAAGATCTTGCAACACGCATTGAAAATGCAACAGCTGCAGTTATAAAAGAAGGAAAAGTAATAACTTATGATATGGGTGGTTCGGCATCTACTTTAGAAATGGGACAAGCTATTGCAGATAAATTATAATAAAAAATTAATTTATTTTTTTAATATAATTAGAAATAAATAAACTAAAACTCATTTACAGTTGTAAATGAGTTTTTTATTTTTAATTTTATATAAATTATTTTACTGTTTTATAAAAAGTTAATAAAAAGTCTATGGTTTTTTATTGTTTTTTAATTATTTTTGATATATTCTAAATACATTTTTTTATTCATTAAAACAAATAATATTTATATTATTTATTTATAATTAAAAAAGAAGTAATATGTTAAAATATTACAAAATTATATTTAAAACAATAATATTTTTTATATTATGTTTGTTTTCTTATATTCAAACTATTTCATACGCAGGAATTTTTATTAATGTTAGGCAAACACAAGAACAGGTAAATACTGATAATAATGTTTATAATGTTAATGATACAATTAATTTTTATATAAATGATGCAGAAGTATTAAAGTTTTTTGATAAATATAAAAATAATTGTATGTATAAATTTGTTATGCGAGATATTAATAAAGATAGTGTGATAAGTGTTAATAATTTATATATTCCTCATTATTATTATGATTTAAATAATGGTAAATATGTTTTTGAAGTAAGTATATTTGATATACAAAGTAAAGAAAAAACTGCTACTAATAAATTTTATTTTGAAATTGATAATAAAAATATAGATAACAATTTTAATAACTTAGAAAAAAATATATATAATAATTATAAAGATATAAGTTGGAGATTTATAATTTTATTTATATTTTTATTAATTGTATTTGTTTTAGTAGTATATAAAATTGTTAAAATATACAAAAAAAAAAATTATATGAATAATGAAATTATGAAAAATAATAATATATTAAATGATATAAATTTATTAAAACAAAAAACAGCTGATTTTGAAAAATTAAAAGAAGAAAAAAATTCTATTTTTACTAATATCATAGAAAATGGAATTAATGAACCGCTTCCTTTAATAAAAGATTTAATAAATTTATTAAGAATGTATGATAAAAATATAAAAGATATTAAAAATATTATTGAAAATATTCAAAAAAATAAATAATTAGTAATTATAATATATAATGTAAATATATTTAACTTATAAATAAATGAACAAGAAATTTTTTAATTCAATTAATTTATATAAAATTTGTTTTTTATTTTTATTTTTTTTCTATTCTAATAATCTTATTTCTTTTTCGCAAGAACAACAAGAAGAAATAGAGTATAATTATGAAGAAGAAATGGAAAAAATGAAAACGAAACCACGTTTTGGTTTATTTGTTGATTATAATTTAAACTATCACAACACTAGTTTTAAGGCTTTACCAGGAATACCAAATTGTTGTACTTTGTTTGAAAAAGGTTTTGGAAGTGGTTTAGAATATGGGGGGAATGTACAATTATTTATAAATAAATTCTTGTCATATGGGATAAGATTATCATTGGGTAATTTACATGGAGTGTTAAATAAGTATGATGAAATACCGGTTATTCTTAACGGGGAAATAATTTCTGGGAAAATAGAAAATAAAATAGATATATCTAACAACTTAATAAGTATATCTCCTTTTATTAGTTATAGAATAGAGCCAGTTTCTAATAATCTTTATTCTTATTTTAGTGCTAAGATAGGAATTCCTATTGATGTTACATATAGTCAATATGAAAAATTATTGGAACCAGTAGGTAGTTGTACTTTTATAGATGGAACTACAATTAGAAATATTCATTCCGGAAAGCTAGATTCTAAAAGTTCTTTTTTAGCAGCTGCATCCGTTGGATTAGGTTATGATATACCATTAAATAAAGTAGGTTTTTTAGTTTTTACACCAGAAATTTATTTTAATTATTGGTTTTTAACTCCGGTAAAAGATTTATCTTGGAATGTTTTTCAGATAGCAATGGGGGCATCAATAAAATATATACAACCACCTCCGCCACCTCCGCCACCTGCTGAACCTATGTTACCTATTTTACCGGAATTACCATTTCCTGATGATGAACAGAATTTTATTGTTGATATTAATGCATATAAAATTGATTTAACAGGGAATAAAATAGATGATGTAACAATTAAGGTTGAAGATTTTACATATGTAAGTCTTAAACCTCTTTTGAATTATATATTTTTTGATAAGAATTCTTCTGAATTACCTTTACGGTATAAATTATTGAATAGAAAACAAGCAGATAATTTTGATATTAAGATATTGCGTGAATTAGATCCTGTAGAAACATATTACCATATATTAAATATAGTTGGAAAACGATTACGAGAATTTCCTAATGCTAAAATAAAATTAGTCGGAACTAATGCAAATATTGATGAAGAAAAAGGAAATTTAGAACTATCTGAAGCAAGGGCTATATCTGTTAAGAATTATTTTGTAGATGTTTGGAAAATAGATGAAGATAGAATTAAAGTTTCTGCGATTAATTTACCAAAAGAACCAACAACATCATTAGATAATGATGGAATTGATGAAAATATGAGAGTAGAAATATTATCAGATGATATTCATATAACTGAATCTATTTTAACTTTTGATACTTTAAAAGTAATGGAAGAAGCAGATATTGAGTTTGTACCTGAAGTAACAAGTACATTTGATGTAAAAGATTGGGATATTGTTATTAGTCAAAACGGTAAAGAAATAGAAAAGTGGAGTGGAAGTAATAATATTCCAAGTGGAATTAAATGGAAAATAGAAGATGATAATCATAAATATAATCAAATAAAAAGTCGAAAGGAAAATTTAAAATACGTTTTAAACGTTACTGATAAAATTGGTCAAAAAGTAAGTTCAAAATTAAAAGATATTGATATTCAAAGAATGAGTATTGATACAAAACGTAGTGAAAATCAATCTGATACTGAATTTGAAAGATATAGTTTAATTTTATTTGATTTTGGGTCCTCTAAGTTAGGATATGAACATAAACAAACAGTTGACTATATAAAAAAAAGAATAAAACCTAATTCAGAAGTTAATATTATAGGATATAGTGATGCAATAGGTGATAGCCTAGTTAATAGTAAACTTGCTCTAGAAAGAGCAAAAGCTGTAGCTAAGCGTTTACAGATATTAAATGCAGAAGTACATGGAGTCGGTGAGGCGGAGATTCTTTATCAAGATAATTTACCAGAATGTAGGTTTTATTGTCGTACTGTTATGATAGATATTAAAACGCCTATTGACAATGGGAATTAAGATGTTATCTATTAAATTAAAGAAATATTTTTTAAAAACAAAAACATATATATATATTGTATTATTATTTAATCTTATATTATTTTATATAGAAAGGCAAATCCTAATAATCTATTGTTTAAGCCATTGGAAGCTAATCATTTAGAAGCTAGAATTGGTTCTTTTTATGAATTTGAAGATAATAAATTGCGATTGGATATAGGAAATTCTTTTGATTTTTATAAGTTTGATATAGATACAAATAATAAAATATCCATTGGTGCAGATTTTTTTATTTTATCACGTTTGCGTTCAGAAGGTAGAATGAAATTCCCTGTTGAAACAGCAGACTATTTTTTTGGAATCAATAGTTGTAGTAAATTTAAAATATTTGATTTAGATATGGCATCACGTTTACGTTTAGCACATATTTCTTCTCATTTGATTGATGGATACGTAAATAATAATAATGAATTTTTAAAATCTCCTTTTGTATATAGTAGAGAATTTATAGATATTATATTTGCTTTTAATGAATATAAAAATTTAAGACCTTATATAGGTGGAACTTATATTTTTTCTACTATACCTAAAGATGTAAAAAGATTTTTTATAGAGTTAGGAATTGATTTTGACTATAATATATATAAGTTTATTTCTATTAAAGGTGGATATGATTTTAAATTGATAGGAGTGAAAAATAATTTATATATTAGGTTGTAATTCGGTGCAAACAGGAGTAAAATTAAATATTTCAAATAATATAGGAATATCTTTTTTATATTACTATTATGTGGGATATAGTATACACGGTATGTTTTATAATCAAAAAGATAATTATAATGGATTGGGTTTTCAAATAAATTATTAAATTTTATTATATCTTATTCTTTATATCTTGAACTTTAACGATAACGATTTTATTAAATTATATAATTTTCAATTATATATAAACTTACAATTTTATAAATTAAATATTATGGAGATATATTATGCCTAATAGTTTAAATAGAGTTACATTACTTGGCAATTTAGGACAAGATCCTGAAATAAAAACAACTTCAACAGGTTTAATGATTGCTAATTTAAGAATAGCAACTACAGAAAATTATAAAGATAAAGTTAGTGGTGAGTGGAAAGAAATAACTGAATGGCACCGTGTTACTTTATGGGATAATCTTGCAAAAATAGCCTATGATTATTTGCGTAAAGGTAATAAAGTATATATAGAAGGTAAATTAAAATATGGTAGTTATGATGATAATACAGGTAGAAAGATATATACTACTGATATTTATGCAACAACTTTAATTATGTTATCACCAAAAGATAGTAATATAGATGTTAGTTCTTCTTCGTCACAAAATATTGTAAACAATCCTTCTTATTCGCAAGGAAATGATATTGTAGAGCAATTAGCTGCCCATTTAACTCCTGATATGAATGATGAAGATGTTCCTTTTTAGATTTTAGAAAATAAATGAAATTATTTCATTTAATAATTTTAATTTACTTTACTTGTTTTTATAAAAACTTATTACTTGTTATTATTATTTTGTTATGGAGAAAGAAATAGCATCTATGAATAGACCTGAATGGGTACCAGAAAATAGTGGAAATGAATTTACTACTTATGTTATGCCGGGAATTAATACAAAAGACGGTATATTAAATCCAAGAATAAAATTGGCAAAACGCAAGGTGTTGTCAGTAGATGATTATTATAATGGTATAATAAGTCAAGATATTACTATTCTTTCAAAAGCAATAACTTTAATAGAAAGCAATTTCCCAGATCATATTTCAAAAGCTCAAGATGTATTGCAAAAAATATTACCACATACTGGGAAATCTATAAGAATAGGTATATCAGGACCACCTGGTGCAGGGAAAAGTACTACTATTGAAGCACTTGGAAGTTATTTATGTAAACAAGGGTTAAAAGTTGCTGTTTTAGCAATAGATCCAAGTTCTACATTAACAAAGGGTTCTATTTTAGGTGATAAAACACGAATGGAATTGTTATCTCGTGAAAAAAATGCTTATATAAGACCTTCGCCGTCCGCAGGAACTCTTGGCGGAGTCGCTAGAAAAACAAGAGAAACTATTTTAGCGTGTGAAGCAGCTGGATATGATGTTATATTAATAGAAACAATTGGCGTTGGTCAAAGTGAAATAACTGTTCGTTCTATGGTCGATTTCTTTTTATTGATACTTATTCCCGGCTCCGGCGATGAATTACAAGGTATAAAGAAAGGTGTTGTTGAAATTTCTGATATGATAGCTATAAATAAAGCAGATGGAAGTAATATTCAATATGCAAACATGACAAAAGTTCAATACAAACAAGCACTTAGTATGTTGCAAGCGGCTACACCTGGTTGGAAAACAAAAATTATAACTTATTCTGCTATTGATATCAAAAATAATGGAATTAGTAAAATTTGGACAGAAATTAACAATTTTGTAGAAATTGTAAAAAATAATGGTACTTTTTATAATCGTAGAAAACAACAAACTATCAATTGGGTATTTTCTATGGTAGAAGAAGAAATAAAAAACAGGTTTTATAATACTCCAAGTATTGCTAATATAATTCCTGATATAAAAAAACAAGTATTAAATGGGACATCAACTCCTACAAATGCAGTTAATAAGTTATTAGACTTGTACTTTAAATAAAATATATTTACAAAATTTATAATTAAAAGTTTAAATTGTGTTTTTATAATAGAACTGTCAATAATTATATATTTAGATTTTATATATTTAATTGATAATTTATTCATATCAAATGTGTAAAAAAAATCAAATATTTTTTTTTATAATTTTGTTTATTTAAAAAAAATGAGTTATATTGAATTTTATAAAAAGTAAATAAATTTGAAAAATAATATGTTATAAAAAATATAAGGAAATGTAATGTATAGAATCACTACAAGATTTATGTTTTTGCTACTAATTGTGGCATTATATATTCCGAATTTGTTCGCGGGTGAGGTTATTAAAAATGCTAATAATACCTCTAATGATATGCTTATAGCACAAGTGAATAAATCAGATAAGTATTTATATGGATTACATATAGATGCACCAGACGGTGCAAAAAAAGGAGCAGGTATAGCTACTAATCCAAAAATTAAAATTATTAATTTAGGACCAATTGTTAATACAGAATTTGATGATTATGCTCCTACTGTAACAGGTGATGGTAAAACTATATATTTCGTGTCTAATCGTTCAGGTTCTAAAAGGACCCCACATTCAAAAAATTCGACAGATTTTTGGGCTATAAAAAAGGAGAATAGAATTGATACTGTATTTAATTTTAGTCCTTTTAATATTGATGAAACTGTTGATAATGATCAATTAGGTACAAATACAATTCTTAATGAAGGTGTTGCTACTATTAGTTCTGACGGTAAAACTTTATATTTTACAGGTTGTAATAGACCTGATGGATATGGTGATTGCGATATATATAAGGTCGTACTAGATGGTGATATTTGGGGACGTCCTGTAAATTTAGGAAAAAATGTTAATTCTGAATATTTTGATTCGCAACCTTCTGTTTCACCAGACGGAAGTAAGTTATATTTTGTTTCTACAAGAAAAGGTCCTAATAGCAGTGGCAATAATAAATATGAAGATATGGATATTTGGTGTTGTGATTGGGATGATGATATGGATGAATGGAAACCTGCAGTAAATATCAAAGCTATTAATACTAGAGGAAAAGATTGTTCACCTTTTATTTGTAGTGACGGTAGGACTTTAATATTCTCATCAGATTCTCATTCACCAAACTATGGTGGACTTGATTTTTATTTAACAGAATATAATCCTTCTACAAAAAGTTGGAGTACACCAACTAACTTAGGAAAACCATTAAATAGTAATAATGATGATCAATTTATTTCTATGCCAGCAGCAGGTGATATAATTTATTTCTCATCAGCAAGAAATGATTTAAGAGCTAGCACAGATAGAAAATATTCTGATTTAGATCTATATGCTGCTGTTGTTCCTACTTACAAAAGAACTGTTCTTATTACTGGTAAAGTTGTTGATGAATGTACAGGTGACTTAATTTTTGCAAATATAATTTTAAAAAATACTATTACTAATAAAATAGATACAATTCAATTAAATTCTTCAAATTCTGAATTTTCTTATGTTGTAGGTTATGATGGATTTGGAGAAGATGACGAATGGGCAGATTTTACTAATATTGATATTACTTCTGTCCATCCAAAATTTGGTTCAAAAACAGTTAAGCAAGAAGTTAAGAGATATCCTGTACTTGAAGATAAAGAGGAAGCTGCAAAACATGCAGAACATATTCAAATTACTATTCCTATGGGAGAACGCCCAAGAATTGTACCACAAGTTGTAGAAGCTGAATATATTAAAAAATCAAAAATTACAAAACCTAATTTAGCTAATTTCAAAGGTCTTGTAATGGAAGAAATTTTAAACTGGAGTTTACATCCACTTTTAACTTATGTATTCTTTGATGAAGGCAGTTCTAAATTTCCAAGTAGATATAAATTATTTAAAACTCCAGAGGAAACAAGAATCTTTACCGATACTACTATAATAGGTGCTACTTTAGATAAATATTATCATATTTTAAATATATTTGGCTTTAGATTAAATCGTCATCCAGATGTAAAAATAGAAATTGTTGGATGTAATGATGCTGTAAATCCTGGAGAAAAACGTGAGGGACTTTCTAAAGAACGTGCAGATAATGTTTATAATTATTTGAAAGATATTTGGAAAATAAGTCCTGATAGAATGAAACTTACATATAGAAATTTACCAGAAAGTCCATCTAATGTAAAAGATAGTCTTGGACAGATAGAGAATAGACGTGTAGAAATTATTTGTAATGAATGGGAAGTATTTAAGCCTGTATTTGATAAAGATCTTGCTACTTTACCACAACCGGATAATATGGTATTCCAATTATTTAATGGTATTGATAATAATATTGTTGCTAGTAGGAAAATCGTTATTAAACGTGGAAATAAAGAATGGATAACACTTAATAAAATTGGTATAACTGAAAGTACTTATACGTGGGATTGGACTAATGAAGATGGACAGTATCCTACTGATAATGAATCTTATGTTGCTCAAATGTTTGTTACTACTAAATCAGGTGCAGTTTGTTCCTCTGATCCAGTTGAGATACCTACTTTACAAGTTTCAACTCAAGAACGTATTATTGCTACTGGTGAAGGTAAAACTCGTGAAAACTATAGTTTGATTCTTTTCCAATTTGGTAGTGCAGAGGCTGGTCCTGTTAATGAACGTGTGATGAGAGATTATGTTTATAATCGTGTAATTCCAACTTCTGAAATTCAAGTTATTGGACATACAGATATAGTTGGTCTTTTTGACTATAACGTTAAATTATCTTCAAGACGTGCTAATACTGTAAGAACTGGTATTCATAAACAATCAAAAGGTCAATACAAAGCTCTTAATGTAAAAGGTGTTGGTCCCGAAGATCCTATTTATCCAAATGATATTCCAGAAGGAAGATTCTATAATAGAACAGTACAAGTTCTTATTGAATCAATTATTACTTCTGTACAATAATAATATATTATTTAGATTTATTAGATTTATATAATAGTTAAAAAATAAAAAGAAAGGTATCTACAAAAGATACCTTTCTTTTTATTTTTAATATGATGATAAATAAAATAATTTATAATATTTTATTTATATATGACATTTAAAAATTTTCGTTTACCAACTTTTACTAATTTTTGCTCTTTTATATTTATTTTTTCCATATAATTATTTATTTTTTTACCATCTATACTAACTCCACCTTGTTCTATTAAACGTCTTGCTTCTTTTTTAGACGGTGCTAATTTTGTTATGTATAATAAATCAATGATAATTATTTCTTGTTCATTTAATTCAAAAATATCAATATTGTCAGGTAATTCTTTATTTTTAAATATTCTTTCAAATTCTTCAAAAGCATTTTCGCTTTCTATCTTTCCGTAATAAATAGAGACAACTCGTTTAGCTACATCTATTTTTGCATCACGAGGATGAATTGTCCCATTTCCTAAGCCTTCTTTAGTTTTGTTAACTGTATCATAATTAGCTAAAGCTGCATATTGTAGATATCTAATTATCATATTGTCAGGAATAGACATTATTTTTCCAAATATATCACGTGGTGTATCTGTTAGTGCTATATAATTATCTAATGATTTACTCATTTTTTCAATACCGTCTGTTCCTTCTAAAAGTGGCATAGTAAGAATACATTGTGGTTCTTTGCCATATGCTTTTTGTATTTCACGTCCAACTATTAAATTAAATTTTTGATCTGTGCCTCCAAGTTCTACATCTGAATTTATTACATATGAATCATAAGCTTGTGCTAAAGGATACATAAATTCATGTAGAGATATAGGTTGATTAGATTTATAACGTTTAGAAAAATCATCACGTTCTAATAATTGTGCAACAGTATATTTTGCAGATAAATGTATAACATCTGCAAACTTTAATTTTGATAACCATTCTGTATTCCATTTAACACTTAGTCGCTGTTTATCAAGTATTATTGTTGCTTGTTCTAAATAGGACATTCCATTTATTTTAGTTTCTTCTTGTGTTAATTGTGGTCTAGTTTTAGATTTTCCCGTTGGATCACCTATCATTCCAGTAAAATCACCAATTATAAGTATTGCATTATGTCCAAAATCTTGAAATTGACGTAACTTATGAAGTACTACTGCATGTCCTATATGTAAATCAGGCTTACTTGGATCAGCACCTAGTTTTATATTTAGTGGCTTTTTGTTTTTAATTGATAGTTCTATTTTTTTTGCTAACTCTTCTTCTGGTAATAATTCTATTGCCCCAGTTTTAAAGGCATCCATTTGTTCATTTGTAGTTGCGAACATTTTTTTATAATTTTTATTTGTTATGAAAAAATTTATTTTATATTATTAAATTAATAAAAATTATTAATTATATTCTTCTGGAAATAAAATAATAAAGTTTTTATTCTTTTCTGGTTTTGTAACGAGTTGCAATATACGCTCAGTTGATATATCAAATGATATACTTTTATTACGTCCCGAAATTATGAATATTAATGAATTTTTGTTATAAATATTTTCTAAAATATTAATTAGTTCTTGTTCAGAGTTAGAAATATGATATTCTGCACTTGTATTTATATTTAATTCAATGGATATTTTTTGTAATGTGTTACAAGTTATTTGGTTACTAATAAATACTGCTTTAAAAGAAGCATTTTTTGTTAAAGAGTTTATAAAAAATAACCATTTTTTAAATCCTTTTTCAAATTCTGCATTTTTTGGAACTGTTATAATTAATTTTGAAAAAATATTTACAGATTGATTTATATGACATACTAATGTTTGTAAACTAGTATGTTCTAATATAGTATCTATATTACTCCCTAGTATATCAAATTTTGTTTTTTGTCCAGTCCATCCAATAATTAATGTCGTTGCCATTAATTCTTTTGTTGCTCTTAAAATTCCAGATACAGGATTAGTATCTATACGGGTTGTTGGCTGAAATTGTATGTATTTTGGATACGAATTTTGTATTAATTTTTCTAGTATTGTTTTATTTGTTGTTATTGTTTGTTTATATTCTGTATTTTCAGTTATAACTGCTAGTGGATATATTATACTTTGAGTATTAAGATTAAATTGCATTGCAGCTATATCTAGTAATTTATTTATATTATTTGGATTTGCATAAGGGACTAATATTTTTTCTGTTAATTCTTCTTCTGTATCTATTATATTAGATTTACTTAATATTAATTTACGACATGCTTTTTCTGTTACAATAGAACCTATTATACAAGAAGTTGCAATTAATAAAACAGAAGCGTTTAATATATGACTGCTTATCAAGTTTTCTGTAAAACATACAATTGTAACTGCTATTACTGCAGCTGCTCGTGTACTTGATAATCCAAAAAGCAAATATATTTCATTTTTATTAAAATTAAATATTTTTCCTGTTATATAGGAAGCTAAATATTTAGAAGTAATTGCTATAATTACAAGCATTGATGAAAATAGTATTATATTAGTATTTTCAAAAATTAATTTAAAATTTACAAGTGTTCCTACAAAGAATAAAAAGCAAGGAATAAATATAGAGTTTCCTATAAATTTTAAGTTTGTCATTAAAGAAGACGTTTTTGGTATGTATCGATTTAATGTTATTCCAGCTAAAAATGCACCTATAATCCCTTCTAATCCAACTAAATAAGCTAATGTTGCAGATAAGAACACTAAAGATAATATTAATAAAAAAAACAAATAATTATCATCTTCAAATTTTGTGAATATTTTTTTTACTATATATGGGAATAAGAAAGTTACTATTAACATGAATGAAATTATATTTAATATTAACTTAGATATATAAGTAATAGTTAATGGGCTTTTATGACTTGTAACGATAATTCCAATTGCAAATAAAATAAGAGCATCAGATATAATTGTTCCTCCTATAGCAGTTATTGAACTGCGATTGTTAGTGAGTCCAAAACGACTTACTATAGGATATGCAACTAAGGTTTGAGTTGAAAATATAAGTGATATTAGTATTGATTTTAATAAAGATATATCAAAAAAGAAAAAGAGTATTATAAATAATATTGTTGACGGCAATGTTGCAGTTATAAAACCAGAAAATATACTTGCTTGTTTATTTTTTTTTAGTTGATTGAAATCAAGTTCTATTCCTGCAAGAAAAATTATAAATATTAATCCTATTTCGCTCAATATCTTTATTCCATCATTAATAGGAATTATACCAAAACCATTAGGACCGATTATAGCACCAAAAACAATTAATCCTATTATAGAAGGTATCCTTAAAGCTTTAGATATAATTGGAGCTATTAATAATATTATAAATAAAATTGTTATAATAAGAAGAATATTTGTAAAAGGAAGATTTAATTTGTCAAGATTTATCATAATGCTTTATTATTAAGTGCTTGGTAAATAATGGCAAAATTAAATTAATAATGATATAAAATAATATCATTGTTAATTTATATATTTATATTTTTTTATATTGTAAAGCACGTGCTACAAGTATTTCGCATAAATCTGCAAAATCAACACCTAATTGTTTAGCTGCCATTGGAACTAAACTTGTAGAACAAAATCCTGGTATTGTATTAACTTCTAAACAATATGGTTGGCCGTCTTTATCAAGAATAAAATCTACTCTTGCTACATTTGAGCACCCTAATGCATTATAAGCAGACACTGCCATATTTTGTATGAAGTTTTCAATATCACTTGAGAGTTCAGCTGGACATATATATTTTGTATGTCCTTTTGAATATTTATGTTTATAATCATAAAATTCTTCATTAGGAACAATTTCTATTATAGGAAGGGTTTTTCCATCAATAATACCAACAGTAATTTCTCGTCCTTCAATATAACGTTCAGCTATAATATTTGAGGAATATTTAGCTGCTTTATTTATTGCAGCTGAAAGATCTTCAAAAGTTGAATCTTTTACTATTGTTAATCCTATTGTTGAGCCCGAATCAGCAGGTTTTATAACAATATTTTTTCCTAATATTTTTCGTAATTGTAAAAGAAAATCTTCATCTTCTGCATCAGATGGATGTAATAAATCCCAAGCAGGTGTTATAATACGATTTGCTACAAATATATTTTTACTTGTTATTTTATCCATAGCAATAGCACTTGCTTGTAGACCACTACCAGTATATGGGATACCTCTTAAATTCAATAAAGATTGAATAGTTCCATCTTCTCCATATTTACCATGTAATACCAAGAATGCACATTGTACACCGTCAAATAAATTTGATGCAACACAATCAATTATATTTTTAGGATTAAATTGAGCTAATTCTTCAATAGTTGAATATTGTTCTATATTACTTGTTAATAATTCTGCTTTTCGTTCTATATCTGCACCTAATGCAGGATCAATAGGAATCACTTCATGTCCCTTAGAACGCAAAGCTTCTATAACTGCACGTCCACCTGCAATAGATACATTACGTTCTGTAGATATTCCACCATAAATAACTGCTATTTTCATTATTTAATATCTTTTTTAGTTTAATTTTTTCCAAAAAAACTTTTACTTTTTTTTGTAATATTTGGTGATAAAAAGTTTTCTTGTGTACTTAGTTCTGTTATTATATTTTTTTCTTTTTGTGATATTTTTTTAGGAATTACAAGATTTAACAATATGATAAAATCGCCACGTTTATTAGAATTTAAATATTGTATTCCTTTATTTGATAATTTTATTGTATCATTTGGTTGACTTCCTGTTGGTATTTTTACTTTCTCTATTCCATCCAATGTTTTTATTTCAACTTCACCACCTAATACTAAATTTGGGAATGTCAAATTTAGTGTATAAAGTATATTATTATTTAAACGTTTTAATGTTAAATGTGGTAACTCTTGAATAATTACTAATAAATCGCCAGTTTCACCATCATTACGTCCAATATTACCTTTGTTTCTTATTGTAATATAATTATTTTCTTCAACACCACCTGGTATAGTAATTTTAACTGTATCTTCAAAAGGTATGCGACCATCACCATTACATATAGGACATTTTTCTTTTATTATACTTCCTGTACCTTGACAATTATTACAAGGTTGTATATTAACAAATTGACCAAACATAGAACGTGAAACTTGTCTAACTTCGCCGGCTCCAGAACAAACAGGACATTCGATTTTATTTCCATTTTTAGCGCCGGTTCCATGGCAATTTTTACATTCTACTAAACGTTTTATTTTTATTGTTTTTTCTGTTCCAAATGCTATTTCTTCAATTGTTAATGGCATTTTTATTTTGATATCACTACCTCGTTCTCTATAAACTTTTCGCCTTGATGAGTTATTTCGTCTACTCCCACCAAAAAAATCATCAAAAATTGAACCACCAAAAATATCCCCGAAGTGAGAGAATATATCACTAATATTAGAAAAATCAGAATAATCACCACCTCGTAATCCTTCATGTCCATACCTGTCATATCTTTGACGTTTTTCTTGATTGCTTAAAACTTCATAAGCTTCACTAGCTTCTTTAAATTTATCTTCTGCATCTTTATCATTTGGATTTCTATCAGGATGATATTTTAATGCTAATTTTCTATAAGCAGATTTAACTTCTTCTTGTGTCGATGTTTTTGATACGTCAAGTATTTCGTAATAATCTCGTTTTACCATTATTATTTTATTTTTTATCGTATTTTTTATTATAAATTAGTTATTATAATTATAAAATGATTATTTAATACCAGTTGAAGTTGAAACTTTTGCGTAACGCAAAACTTTTTCTTTATAAGTATATCCTGTTTGTAGAATATTTACTATTTTATTTTCTTCAAAATCAGACGGTTGTCGTAATATTGCTTCATGTAAATCAACATTAAAGTCATCACCTGGTTTTACTTCAATTTGTTTTACTCCTTCAAGTTCGAATAATTTTAATGTTTTTTGGTATATCATTTCAATTCCTTTTTGTAGTGCTATTATGTCATTTGTACTTGCTGATGATTCTTTTGCATTTGATATATCATCTAATAAAATTAAGAATTTTGATATTAAAATCATATTACTATATTCTATTAAATCATTTTTTTCTTTTTCTGTTCTCTTTTTGAAGTTTTCAAATTCTGCAACTTGACGTTTTAATTGTTCTTCTATATCATTTTTTTCTTTTTCTAATTTTTCTAAGTTATAATCTAAATCTTTTGTGTTTTCAATTTCTTTTAATTGATCTAATTGAATATTTTTTTCTTCTTTTTTAGAATTTATTTGAGTTTTATTCTTTACCATTTTCATAAATTTTTCTCATCTTATTTAGTTTTTAATAATATTTTTTTGTTGTAAATAATATATAATTATAAAAGTTAATAAAAATTATGTTATTTATATATAAATATATTTAAACTTAAAATTTAAAAGATACAAAAATACAAATATACAAAATAATATATAATTATAAAAATTATTGTAAAATATAATAGTTTACAATAATTTTTATAATTATATATTAAATTAGCAAATTAAATATTTAATTTATATTTTTTTTATTTCTTCGGATAGTATTGTAATTTTATTATTCAACACTTCGACTATTCCAGACATTATATAAAAATTAAAGTATTTATTATTTTCATCTATAAAAATTATATTTCCTCTTTCAATAGTAGATATAATCGGAGCATGATTATACAATACTTGAAAAGGTGCTTTTGTTCCCGGTATTGTTACTTTTATTATTTTTCCCTTATATAATTCTTCTACAGGAGTAACTATAACTAGTTTTAATAATTTATTAGATTGCATATGTATTTCTATATAACTTTATAATTAAATTTTGCCATTTTTAAATCTATCTATCACTTCTTCTATATCACCTGCATAACTGAAAAAATCTTCTGATATTTCATCACATTCTCCTGAAAGGATAGCATTAAATCCTTCAATAGTATTTTCTATTTTACAATATCTTCCTTCACGACCTGTAAATTTTTCTGCAACATGAAATGGTTGAGAGAAAAACTTTTGAATTTTTCTTGCACGAGATACTGCTAGTTTATCAGAATCAGAAAGTTCATCTATTCCTAATATATTAATTATATCTTGTAATTCTTTATAATGTTGTAATAAATTTACACATTCTCTTGCTACATTATAATGTCGTTCACCTAATATTAAAGGGTCCATTATTCTAGAACTAGATTCTAAAGGATCAACAGCAGGATATATACCTAATTCAGATATTTGTCTTGATAATACTGTTTTTGCATCTAAATGTGTAAATGTGTTTGCAGGTGCAGGATCTGTCAAATCGTCCGCAGGTACATAAACAGCCTGTACTGAAGTAATAGACCCTTTTTTGGTAGAAGCTATACGTTCTTCTAAAGCACCTAATTCTGTGGCTAATGTTGGCTGATAACCAACTGCAGATGGCATACGACCAAGTAATGCCGATACTTCTGAACCTGCTTGAATAAATCTAAATATATTGTCTATAAATAGCAGCATATCTCTACCTTCTATATCTCTAAAATACTCTGCTATTGTTAAAGCTGATAGTGCAACCCTTGAACGTGCACCAGGTGGTTCATTCATTTGTCCAAATATTAGTGCTGTCTTATCTATTACTCCTGATTCTTGCATTTCAAGATATAAATCATTTCCTTCTCTTGAACGTTCACCTACGCCTGCAAAACAAGAATAACCACCGTGATGTTTTGCAATATTATGAATTAATTCTTGAATAATCACAGTTTTCCCAACACCTGCACCACCAAAAAGTCCTGTCTTTCCACCTTTTGTAAATGGTTGTATTAAATCAATTACTTTTATACCGGTTTCAAACATATCTTTTGTTGTGATAAGTGATGAAAATTCAGGTGCTTGTTTATGTATAGAAGATTTTTTTTCCGTTTTAATTTCACCTTTACCGTCAATAGGATCGCCTGTAATATTTATCATACGACCTAACACTTCTGGACCAACAGGTATAGAAATAGTTTCCCCCGTATTTATAACTTCCATACCACGAATAAGACCATCGGTTGAATCCATTGCAACAGTACGAACTCTGTCTTCACCTAAATGCTGTTGTACTTCACATACTAAAGTTTTTTCTATTCCTTCATTATTTTTTGTTTTTATATGTAAAGCATTAAAAACAGCAGGGACTTGACCTGTAGGGAATTCAACGTCAATTACAGGTCCAATAATTTGAATTATATGTCCAATATTATCTTGTTGATTTTGCATAATTTATATATTATATTATTTTATTAAAAAAAATTTCTAATTTATGATGTAACTCCGCTAACAATTTCAAGCATTTCTGTTGTAATTGCATTTTGACGTGCATTGTTAAATTGTAATTCTAACTCTTTTATTAAATCGTTTGCATTTTGTGTTGCTTTATCCATTGCTAATAAACGTGCAGATTGTTCTGCAGCATTGGATTCTAATAAAGAGTTCCAAATAGTTAGATTAAAATATTGATTAATTAAAGCATCAATAATGATATTATTATTTGGTTCAAAAATATAATCTATTTGTTTTATTTTTATTTGTTGTTGTTTATTTTCAATATTTAATGGTAATAATTGTAAATGTGTTGGTTCTTGTTTTATTGGATTTACTAAACGGTTATAAAATATTTCAACTTTATCTATTTTTTTATTTAAGAAATCATTTATTATTAATTCATGATTTTTTGTTACTATATTATAATCAAGCGGTTGAAAAGCACTACTAAACGAATATAATATATTATAATTATTTTTATTTTTAGTATAATGTTCAATTGTTTTATTACCTATCAAAATTAACTTTGGCGATATTGCAAGAGGATATTTTTCAATGAAAGTCGTTGTTAAATAATTATCTACTGCTTTAAATAAGTTGTTGTTAAATGCACCACAAAGTCCTTTATCGCCTCCAATTATCAATATAACGATATTTTTATTAAATTCTGAATTTGATGTTAGTAAAGGATTATAATATGTTTTATCTGTATTTGTGATGGTTACCAGCATATTTTCTATTTTATCAAAAAAAAGGCGTGATGTCTCTATTAATTTTTGAGCTTTTCTGACTTTTACCGAAGAAACCATTTTCATAGCTGAGGTAATTTTTTCAATATTTTTTACACTTAAAATACGATTTCTTATATCTCTTAATGTTGGCATAATTAAAAAGGATAAATAAGTTATTTTTGAATTATTAATTTAAAACTATAATTATATATACTTAATATTCTAAAAATAGTTTTATTTATTAAAAAATAATTTTAGATATTATTACAAAATTAAAAAAAAAAATAATAAGTATAATAATATTTTTAGTAAAATTAATTTTTTTTTTAGTATATTTGTTTATAAAATATAAAGTAAAATAAATTACTAAATTAAAGAATTGAAAAAATATTTTTTAATTTAATTTTTTCATTATACAACATAAATAATGAGGAGGCAAGATGGTAAACATAATTATTGTTGATGACCATGCAGTAGTGCGCAAAGGGTTAATTCAAATAATAGAAGAAAACTTAAGTTTTTATCAAATTGATGAAGCAAGTTCAGGTGATGAACTTATTGAAAAAGCTAAAAAACAAAAGTATGATATTGTTGTTTTAGATATATCAATGCCTGGTAAAGATGGACTTGATACTATAAAAGAATTAAAACATATTGCGCCTGATACTCCTGTTTTAGCATTTTCTATGTATCCTGAAGAACAATATGCGGTACGTTTATTAAAAGCAGGTGCTTCTGGATATTTAAATAAAGAATGTTCTCCAAATGAATTTTTGGAGGCTATCGATAGAATTGCTAAGGGGCTAAAATATGTTTCACCACAATTAGGTGAGATTCTTATTAATAATTTAGAAACGGGCGAAGCACCGTTACATGAAGTACTTTCTGATAGAGAATTTCAAGTAATGTGTATGTTAGCTAAAGGAAAAACGCCAACAATGATAGCGGAAGACCTTGGGTTAAGTATAAATACAGTAAGTACTTATAGAATGCGTATTCTTGAAAAACTTAGATTAAATAATACTGCTGAACTAGCGCATTATGCTATTAAAAATCGTTTAGTTGAATAAAAGATAATTTAACTATTAGAAAAGTAAAAATATTATTTTTATAATTAAGTATATCATTTATATTATTTTTGATATACTTAATTATAAATTTATGTTTTTGATAGTGTTTTTACTTTGAATTAAATATAATAATTATATTATGTTATAATTTATAATTTAATTAATAATTTCTGTTATGAAAATATCATATAAATGGTTGAAAAACTATATTGATTTTGATTATACAATAGAAGAACTTGTTAATATATTAACAATGCTTGGGATCGAAGTTGAGTCTTATGAAATTCTTAAAGATAAATATAATGGTTTTTATGTAGGATATGTAAAAAATAAAGAAAAACATCCTAAATCTGAAAAACTTTCAATCTGTAAAGTTAATATTAGGAGTGATGTTGAGTTACAAATTGTTTGTGGGGCAGCTAATGTCGAAACAGGACAAAAAGTTGTATTAGGAACTATTGGAGCAATAATTCCTATTAGTGGAATAAAGTTGGAAAAACGTAATATCCTTGGATTTTATTCCGAAGGTATGATTTGTAGTCAAAACGAATTAGAGTTAGGAGATAATAAAGATGGTATTTGGGTATTGTCGGACGATGCGCCTATTGGAGTTAGTATTGTCAAATATTTAAATATTGATGATATTATATTAGACATAAGTTTGACGCCTAATAAATCGGATTGTGCAAGTCATTTAGGAATAGCAAGAGAAATTGCTGCTTATAAACGTACAAAAATAAAAAAATCAGTAATATCTGATGTAGATTTTTCTAAAGTTAATGTTAGTAGTGAAAATATAAATAATTACATAAAAGTAAATATAAATGATAATGAATTATGTCCTCGCTATACGGCAAGAGTAATAAAGAATATAAAAAATGGTGAATCACCGAATTGGCTTAAAAATGAATTATTAAAAGTTGGAATAAGACCTATAAATAAAGTGGTTGATGTAACAAATTGGGTTCTTATGGATTGTGGTCAACCTTTGCATGCTTTTGATCTAGATAAAGTTGTAGGTAATAAAATATGTGTAAAAAGAAGTAAAAATAATTATAATTTTATTGCTTTAGATAGGAAAGAGTATAAACTAGATGAAAACATGTTAATGATATGTGATGAAGAAAAACCTATAGCGTTGGCAGGTATTATTGGAGGTTTAAATAGTGAAATTTCTAATGATACAATAAATGTAGTTTTAGAATCTGCTTTTTTTAATCCTGTTATTATACGTAGGACATCTAAAAAAACAAGTATTTCTACAGATGCTTCTTATAGATTTGAAAGAGGAGTTGATATTGATATTTTACAAAATGCATTAGATAAAGCTGCTTATTATATTGCTGAACTTACAGATGGAACTGTTATTAATGATTCAGTAGATATATATCCTAAAGAGTTTAAACCTTTAAATATTGAATTTGACTTTGATAAGGCTCGTAAAATTATAGGAGCAGTTATTTCGTCTGATGAAATGAAATCTATATTTAATTCTTTAGGTTTTAAGATATTGAAAACAAATAAGCAAAAAACTATTGTTGAAATTCCTAACAGAAGAAATGATATTAGATATGAAATAGATTTAGTAGAAGAAGTAGCAAGATTGATAAATTATGATAGTATTCAACCAGTATTTACTTCAAATATTGATTTTGATAAAGTTGAACTACCTGCAATTTTAAAACCCTTACCTTTAAGAAATAAAATTAGACATTATTTAACTACAAATGGATTTATAGAAATATTAACTAATAATATTGTAGAACCTAGTTCAGCAATATTATTTACAGATAAACCTATTACTATTGCAAATCCTTTAGGTGAAGAAATGTCTGTAATGAGGCCATCAATTATTACACAAATGCTAAAAACTATTTCTTTTAATTTAAATAAAGGGAACAAAGACTTAAAACTTTATGAAACAGGTAAAGTATTTTTGTCTTATAATAATATTTCTAATTCATTTATTGATGGGATTGATGAACGTGAACATCTAGTTATTTCACTTGTTGGGAATTCAAAATTAAGACAATGGGCTGAAAAGGAAAGAAGGTTTGATTTCTTTGATATAAAAGGTGTTGTTGAAGATATGTTTGATTTTTTAAAAGTTAAAAATGTAAAAATACGACTTTCAGATAATGGAAATAAAATATTTTCTAACAATACAGCGAAGATTACTATAAATAAGCAAAATATAGGTTATATAGGAGATATTGAAAAAAATATTTTAAAAAAATATAATATTGATGTTCCTGTTTTTTTAGCTTTTGTTGATATGACAAAATTAAGTGATGTTGAATTTATTAATCCTAAGTTTGAATCTATTTCTTTATATCCTACAATAAGTCGCGATTTAGCATTCTTGATTGATAAAAAATACTTGGCTTTTGAAATTTTAAAAACTATAAAAGAAACTGCAAGTAATTTATTAAAAAATGTTGATATTTTTGATGTCTATCAAGGTGAAAATATTGATGCTAATAAACGTAGTATTGGATTTTCTTTATTATTTTCTAGTAATGAACGTACCTTAACAGATACTGAAATTGAAGAAGATATAAATAAAATTATAAATAGTATAGAAAAATTCTATGGTGCTGAATTAAGAAAATCATAGTTTTTTATTTTGATATTTATTGTTGAATAAAATATATTTAATTTTTATAAATTTTTATTTAATTATATTATTAGCTAATTTTTATAAATTTTTTGAGTATAAAATATTTTTTTAATGAATCGTCATATATATGTATCATTAATAATACCTGCTTATAACGAAGAAGAACGAATAGGAACTTCATTAGATACTATCATTAAGTATTTTGAGGAACAATCTTATTGTTACGAAATTTTAGTAATTGATGATGGATCAATTGATAAAACTGTTGATATTGCAAAGAAATATATTCCTAAAGTTAAAGTGTATGGTTATGGTGAAAATCGTGGAAAAGGTGCAGCAGTAAAATATGGGATGCTGAAAGCAGTAGGAGAAATTTGTATTTTTACAGATGCTGATTTATCAACTCCTATTTATGAAGTAGGTAAATTAATAAAAAAATTTGAAGAAAAAAAATGTGATATTGTTATTGGAAATAGAGCCTTTGGATATAATATGATAAAGGTACATCAACCTTTTTATAGAGAGTTTATGGGGAAAATTTTTAATAAGCTTGTTCAATTATTTGTATTTAAAGGAATTACTGATACTCAATGTGGATTTAAAGGTTTTAAATATGAAGTTGCTCAAAAAATATTTAGTCAAACTAAAATTGAAAAATTTGGATTTGATGTTGAAATATTATATTTAGCATTAAAATCTAATTGTAGTATTGAACAGATTAAAGTTGAATGGTATAATGATATTAGAAGTAAAGTCAATCCGCTATGTGATTCTTTACAAATGTTTAAAGATATTTTACGAATAAAAAAGATACATAAAAAAACAAAATTTCCGTTAGAAATATAAAGGGGATTGTATTTGTTAATTATTTATAAGTTTTTATTTTATTTTCAATTAACTTTGTGAAAAAAATTTATAATGATAAAACCTACACTATTACATAAAACATCATTACAACAGTCATTAACTCCGCAACAAATTCATTATTTAAAACTTTTGCAATTACCTATACTTCAATTAGAACATGCTGTACGACAAGAAATTGAAAATAATCCTTTTCTTGAAGAAGATAGAGATGACGATATAAGTGAATTTGCTGATCATGATATTTTTGCACCTGCACCAGATCAACAAGATAGTATAGAAGAATTAAATGAAATTGATAAAACTTTTGATAATATAGATACTAATAATTCTGATATTAGTAAAAATGATTTTGAAAATTTTTATGATAATAATAAAGTAGAAGTTATTTATAGCGATGATTTAAGAAAATCTAATATAGAAGAAGGTGATTCTTTTGATTATTATGAAAATCATTGGGAAGATGACGATGATTTTACGCCTAATAAAGTTAATGATTATGATAAAGATTTTGAACCTTTTCAAATAAAATCTGAAACTTCTTTATATGATGAGTTAATATTTCAGCAAAAACTATTAAATTTATCAGAAGAAGAAAATATATTAGGTTTATATATTATAGGAAGTATTGATGATGATGGATATTTGAGACGAGATTTAGAAGATATTGTTAATGAAACAAATGAAATAATTAAGGAACATAATTTTAATATACAAAAAGAGTTATATGAAAAAAGACTTGAAGATAGAAAAAATATAGATAGTAATCCAGCTATAAATTATTCAATTGATATACAAAGTCTTAATATTTTAAATTCAGCTATAAAATTATCAGATAATAAAAATAATAAACTAAATATTATTAATAAAAATAAAGATTGTGAGTTAAAAAGTAACATACTACAAAATGTTTCTATGGAGAAGGCTGAATTGATTTTAAAAAAAATTCAGCATTTTGAGCCCATAGGAATTGCTTCTAGGAATCTACAAGAATGTTTAATTGTACAACTAGAAGCTAAACAATTACGTACAAAAGCACAAGAGATTGCATTAAAGATTTTGATTGAATATTTTGAAGAATTTTCAAAGAAACATTTTTTACAGTTACAAAAAAAAATGGATTTAGAAGCAGAAGAATTAAAAATTGCTTTTGATGAAATTAGAAAACTTAATCCGAAACCGGGAGGGAATAACATACGTTCTGGATATAATACTATTACTCCTGATTTTATTGCAAGATATGATGTAAATATAGATGATATAGTTATAACATTAAATGATACTAATGTTCCAAGTATTAAAGTTAATTCTACTTATGAGAAAATAAAACAAGAAACAAAAAATAATAAATTATATAATAAAGATACTAAAAAATGGATACGTGAAAAATATGAAAATGCTCGTTTTTTTATTCAGGCTATAAGACAACGTAGTATTACTATGCTAATGGTAATGACTGCTATTGCCAAACGACAAAAAGATTTTTTTATGGGTATTAGAGAAATAAAACCTATGATATATAAAGATATTTCTGAAGATACTGATTTAGATATATCTACTGTTTGTCGTGTTGTTAATAATAAATACGTATTAACTCAAAAAGGAACTTTTGAGTTAAAATATTTTTTTAGTGAAGCTTTACCTAATGATGATGGAGAAGCAGTTTCTACTACTGTGATAAAGGAAAAAATAATAAATATAATTGAAAATGAGCCTAAAAATAAACCTTATAGTGATGATAAGTTAGTTCAATTATTAAAAAAAGAAGGAATTAATATAGCAAGACGAACTATCACTAAGTATAGAGAAACTTTAAAAATTCCTGTTGCAAGATTAAGAAAAGAAATTTAATAACTAATAGTAATTATATAATAAAATAATTATATATATTACTATTTAATTTATATATAAATTAATAATTATAAAATATAATATGGAAAATCAAGAGTTATTTAGAAAAATTGCTGATGTTATAGAAGTAGACATCAAACCATTTATTGAATCAGATGGTGGTAAAATTGAGTTAGTAAGAGTTGACGAAAATAATGTTGTTTTTGTAAAACTTGCTGGCGCTTGTGCTGGTTGTATGGGGGCAGTTTATACCCTAAAAGGAGGGGTAGAACGTATTTTAAGAGAAAAAGTTTCACCCGATATTGAAGTAAGACTAGATATATAAATTAAAATTTAGTTTATGTTCAAAATTAACTATTAAATAATATTGCACATTAATTATGCAATATTATTTTTTTATATTGCTATTTTTTTATAATTAATTTTATTATATATATTATATTATATTATATTATATTATATAGAATTATAATATAATATATTACTTGCTATTGTATTTGCTATATTATAATTATATAATTTTTTTATTATTTCAAAAGAAAATTCAAAAGCAGTTCCTAAACCTTGACTTGTAATAATTTGTTTGTTATTATTCCAGACAGTCTTTGTAGAAATATGGTTTTTAAGATTTATTTTATTTATAACAGAAGGATGACAAGTAAAAGTATCGTTATTTGTTAATATATTTGCTTTTTCTAAAACTATTGGTGCAGCACATATTGCACCTATAATAGATTTAGCTATATAATTATTTTTTAATAATTCAATTAAATGCTTATTATTACAAAATGCTTCTACTCCTTTTAATCCACCCGGTAATATTATAGCATCAAAAATAGTATTTGAATTTATATCATCTAATAAAACAGAGGTCTTTATTACGATATTATGAGATGTTATTACTTCTTTAGACAATAATCCACTAATAATAACATTAGCTTCTGTTCTACGTAATAAATCTATAACAATAACTGCTTCACTTTCTTCTGTTCCATTTGCCATTGGAACAAGTATATTTTTGTTTAACATTTATTTCGCTTCTTCATTGTTTTTTGAATTTAAAAATACCATTGCATCAAATAATTTTGCATTCATAAATATTTCAGGTGCTACTATGTTACAAGTTAAATATCTCATTTTAATAGATGCTTCTTTAAACATAGTTGTTGTTTTATTATATGATGCAGTCCATTTTCCATTTGTATTTTTATCATAAAAGTCCTGTCCATTTTTATGAATAATAACTTCTGATAGACCTGTTTGTATAATTGCACGTGCACAATCGGTACAAGGTATCCAAGGTATATATATTTTACATTCTTTTAAAGTAGTACCTCTACGTGCAGCATTATATATTGCATTACGTTCAGCATGTTCTAACCAATAATATTTTTCACCATTTTCTCTTGAAATACGATATAAATTTTCATCAATATCTATTCCCCTAGGAAGCGAATTATATCCTGTTGATACTAAAACATTTTCAGAATCAACAATTACAGCACCTACATGCGTGTGTGGATCTTTACTTCTCATTCCTACTAAATAACACATTGTAATATATAATTCATCCCAATCTGGTCTTTTCATAATAATATCTGGTTTTTTAATAAAAATATAATAGTAAGTTTATCTATTTGGTTCGTCTAGTAATTTTGTTTTTCTTTTTATCGTACGTAATATTAAATAAATAATTGATGAGAAAACAGCCATATATATCCAAATTGTATTAAAATTAGTTTTATTATAAGCTATTTTTTCTGTTATGTCAAATAAGCAAAATATTAAAAATATTGCAGCAAAAGCATTTTTTTCTTTTTTTAGTACTTTTTTCCAACTAAAAGTTAAATTAGTTTTTTTTAATAACTTCAATTTTGGAATTATTAATGGTGTTTTTTTTGCCCATTCAGTATAAATATTACCAAATTTATTTTTTAAAAATTGTTCTTCTGAAAATATTATATGAAGATAATAAATGAAATATATTAAAGAAAAAGATAATACGAACCAAAAATTGAATGTTAACATTGCAATACCTAACCACAAAAAATAATTTCCTAGATAAAGTGGGTTACGTACAATTGAATATATTCCTGTCGTATTTAATGAATCTGCAATTTGTTTATCCGTATTTCTACCTGATGTTCCAACGGGTGTGTATCCTACTGTATATATTCTAATTAATAGTCCAAATAAACAAATACCTAAACAAATTAATTCAAATATTAAAGAATCGTCATATTGTATTGTTGTGCGTTCAGGGTTTTTTTGATATATATTAACAATTAGTCCAAATAATAAAATTATAATAGGTAGAGTACCTCTATGTTTAAAAAGCCAATTTCCACGTCTTTCTAATTCTTCTTGTAATGACATATTAACTATTTTTTATTTTTTATTGGAATTAAGTAGTGTTATATAATTTTTTTTAATTGATAAATAAAAAAGCTACTGATATAGTTATATTAATATATTATAATTATTGTTATCAATAGCTTTTTATATTTTTTATTATAAATTTATTTTGTTGCTTGTTGTACAATAGCAGTAAAAACTTCAGGTTTATTCATTGCAAAATCAGCTAATACTTTTCTATTTATACTTATATTTTTTGTTTTTAATGCATACATTAGTTTTGAATAAGTAATACCATTTTCACGAGCTGCTGCATTAATACGTACTATCCATAAACTTCTATATGTACGTTTTTTTAATTTACGTCCTACATAAGCATGTAGTAAACCTTTTTCAATATGGTTTTTTGCTATTGTCCAGACATTTTTACGTTTCCCCCAGAAACCTTTTGAAAGTTTCATAAATTTTTTACGTCTGGTACGTGAGGCTACTTTTGGGACACTTCTTGCCATTAGGATTCTCCATTATTAAAGACAACAGGGGAGCTTCAACCCAATTTGTCTTAGTTAAACAAACAATAAATTAAAGATAATTAATTAAAAACATAATTATTATCCTAATGCCAACATTTTTTTTACAGCATTTACATTTGCTGAGTGTATTAATGTTGACTTACGTAAGTTTCTTTTACGTTTCTGAGTTTTCTTTGTCAAAATATGGTTTGCATAAGCTTTTTTGCGTTTGAACTTACCACTACCCGTAAGTTTAAAACGTTTTTTTGCCGAGCCATTTGATTTCATTTTTGGCATTTAATTACCTAAATATATTTAATCAAAAATAAAATAGATTACAAAAATATAAATATTTTATGATAAATCAAAATTAAATATTGTAATTGTTAAAAATTAATCTGACTTTATTTCTCTAGTTATTTCTTTTTTGCTTTTTTCTTTTTGTTTATTAACAGTAGATTTTGATATTTTTATAGGAGACAATATTACAGATACACTTCGACCTTCTTCATTTAAAGGCTGATCTATCTTAGCTATATCGCTCATTGCTTCTATAAATTTTAAGAGTAAGTCTTTTCCTATTTGTGTGTGTGCTAATTCTCTTCCACGGAATATAACAATAGCTTTAACTTTACTACCTTCATTTATAAAGTTTCTTGCATGTTTTACTTTAAAATTAAAATCATGATCAGCAGTTCGCCATTTGAATCTTATTTCTTTTAAAGTTTGTATTATTTGATTTTTCTTTTGAGTTTTTTCTTTTTTTTGAAGTTCGTATAAAAATTTTCCGTAATCAATTATTTTACATACTGGAGGCTTTGCATTTGGAGCTATTTCTACTAAATCTAAATTTTTTAATTCAGCCATCCTTAAAGCTTCTGTACGTGTTCTAATACCCAATTGTGTATTATTTACGTCAATTAAACGAATTTCAGGAGCTTTTATGTCCTGATTTACACGATATTTATTTTCTTTATCGTGAGTTTTTTGTGCAATATTTCGTGATTTCAAAAATATTAAAATGTAGTTATTATTAAAAATATATATACTAAAATATCAATTTACAAAAATACATATTTTTTTTATTTTTACAAAAATTTTAATGTTATTTTATTATTTTTATAAAATTAAATTTAAAAATTAAATTTATTATAAATATTTTTGTTTTATTAATTTATACAATAGTTTTAGATTCGGTTTCATTATTCAACCATATTTCATATTCACGAGAAGCTTGTTCTATTTTCACAGAAAAAAATTCAGGTAGAACATAAGAATGTATTTTTTTAACTTCTTCTAATACTTTTTCAAAAAGCGAAGAACGTGTTTTTACTAATAATTGCTCTTCTTGATATTCTTTTTTTTCTCCTTTAAAACGATAGATTGATATTATGTTTGGTATTATAGATACACAAGCTGCTAATTGTTTTTCAATCAATGTTGATGCCATTTTATGAGCTGCTTCCGGTGAAGGTACTGTAATATAAATCATTATAAGTTCTTCTTTTATATA
This sequence comes from uncultured Hyphomicrobiales bacterium, assembly GCA_964472015.1. Lineage (GTDB taxonomy): Bacteria > Bacteroidota > Ignavibacteria > Kapaibacteriales > UBA2268 > JAAYTD01. The sequence goes on from CAYYIP010000006.1 coordinate 51,698, forward strand.
GCTTTGTAGCATATTAACCTCTTTATTATTAAAATTTCTAAAATTAAATTAATTAAAATAGTTTTGTTTTTTTTATCAAAATTAATTAATTTTGATAAAAAAAACAACAATAAAAATTATTATAGTGATAAAAGATGATAGAATTAGTATTATTTTATTTACATTTAATATTAGTTATTTATGTTTTTACTAAATATTGGCAAGAATCTGCAATAAAAGATGGGATTTTAGCTATTACAGTTGTTGCTTTAATATTTATTATTGGATGGTCTATTACCGGTACTCTTTCAAATATTTTATTTTTTGATAGTTGGACTTCTCTTTATTTTAATAGAGATACATTTTCTTTATGTTTATTAGCTATTCCAGAAAGTATATTTTTCTATTTTTATTTTTTTAAAGAAAATAAAATTAAAGAAAATAAAGGAAATATTGAAGCAACAAAAGAAAAAAGTAATTGACTTATATTTTAGATATTTTACTTAATTTAAAAATAAATACTTAATTAGACTAAAATTATTTTTATAAAAATATGAATTATAATGAAATTATTGTAGTTGGTGCGGGAGGTTGGGGTACAGCTTTAGCAATGCAATTAGCAAGTAAATATGCTAATGTTATATTATGGTCTTTTGAAGAATTAATAGCCGAAGAAATTAATACAAAACATACAAACTCAATATTTTTGCCTAATATTACTCTGCCCCAAAATATTAAAGCTATAAGTAATATTAACGATATAATTGCTTACGATTATATTGTTAATACAGTTCCAACTCAATTTATAAGAAATTTATATGAACCTATTGGATGTTATCTTAAAGATAAAGTAATTATTAATGGAGCCAAAGGAATTGAGCAGAAGACTTTATTAAGAATATCAGAAATATTTGAAGAAGTTATTGATTTACGTCCTGAAAATTATGTTATATTGACTGGTCCATCACATGCTGAAGAGGTATCATTAAATATTCCTACGACAATAGTAGCTGCGTCAAAAAATTTAGAATTAGCTAAGTATATTCAAAATTCATTTTCAACGAAAAGTTTAAGAATTTATACTGCTAAGGATGTAATAGGTTGTGAAATTGGCGGTGCTTTGAAGAATGTTATTGCTATTACTGCCGGAATTTTAGATGGATTAAATTTAGGTGATAATACAAAAGCAGCACTTATTACTAGAGGGCTAGCTGAAATTGCAAGATTGGGAGTTGCACTTGGAGCTGATTATCTTACATTTTCAGGCTTGTCCGGACTTGGCGATTTAATAGTTACTTGTTCAAGTAAGCATAGTAGGAACAGAAACGTTGGAGAATTAATTGGTAATGGCTGGACTCTAGAAGATATAATAAAAAAACATAAAACTATTGCAGAAGGTATTTATACAACATTTTCAGCTTATGAACTAGCAAAAAAAATGAATATTGAAATGCCTATAACAATACAAACTTATAAAGCACTTTTTGAAAATATTTCTGCTTCTTTAATAGTAGAAAATTTAATGTCAAGAAAATATAATGAAGAAATTTGGATGTAGTTTATTTTTTAATATTTAATAAAGAAAATGAAAATAGTAATTTTTGATAATTTTGATAAACCAGAAGCTTGTGAATATGCAGAAAAAGTTACTCATTATTTACTAGCAAAGAAAGTAGAGTGTTTTATAAAAAAAAATTTATATGATAAATTTGTAAATAAAATTAATTCAAAGTATTTGATATTAATTAACGATGAAACAATAATAGAACAGGCAGATTTTATAGTAACATTTGGTGGTGATGGAACAATTCTAGGCGCTGTAAAAAAATATATAGATTATACTTATATACCTATTATGGGGATTAATGTTGGACGATTAGGATTTTTAGCAGAATTTTCTGTTAATAAATTATATGAAGCTATTGATAATTTATTAAGTGGTAAATTTAAAATAATAAATAGAGAATTAATAGAAACAAAATATAATGGTAATTTAATAAATGCACTAAATGATTTTGTAATAGAAAAAAAAGATTTATCTAAAATGATAACTCTTAAAGCTTATTATAATAAACAATTTATTGGTGATTATAGAGCTGATGGATTAATAATTACAACGTCTACAGGTTCTACTGCTTATTCTTTGTCTTGTGGTGGTCCTTTGATATATCCAAGTGCAAATGTTTTTTGTGTTACTCCTATTTGTCCACATTCTTTAACTTTGAGACCACTTATATTACCATATAAAAAAAATATAAAAATAAAGGTTTTTTCTACTACCGGGGAAGCTATTATGACTGCAGATGGGCAGTCATTGCAAATTTTAAAATCTGGTGATATACTAGAATTTTATTTATCTAAAAAGAAAGTAAGAATTATTGTGCCTACAAATAGTACATATTTTGAAGTTATTCGTAATAAATTTTTATGGGCAGAATATCCTTTTAATTAAAAATTATAAAATATATTTTTATTTGCATTGATTTATGAAAAAATAAATATATGTTTTAAAAGTTTTAAGAGACAATACAATATGTGTTGTCTTTTTTAAATTAATTAATTTTTATTTATTTTTTAGTTGAATATAATATATATTTAATTAATCTTTTTTGTTATTTTTGTAAAAAATTAACAGAAATGGAAAAACAAATGAAAAATAATAAAAAATATATTAATGTTACTCTAAATATACTTGAGGAGGACTTTGAATTTGCATACGGTGTTTTGATTGATTTTGATTTTATTGGAATTGAAGAAAGATTGGATAATATAATTGTTTCTTTTGATAAAGATAAATGGAATTCTAGTATAAAAAATGACTTAATTATAAAATTAAAATCAATTTTACCATATGTAGAAATATCAAAAGAAGAACTTATTGAAGATAGAAATTGGATTGAAGAATGGGAAAAAAATATAAAACCTATTAGAATTAGTGATAGTATTTATATTACTCCTGAATGGCGAAAAGATGAAATTGATGTTAAATTTAAAATAATTATAAATCCTAAAATGTCTTTTGGAACGGGACAACATGCAACGACTAGATTAATGGCAAAATTTATAGAAGATATATGTAAACCAGGACAAATATGGATTGATGCAGGAACTGGTACAGGAATACTTGCTATACTAGCAGCTAAATTAGGTGCAAAAAAAATATATGCTTTTGATAATGATGAATGGTCTTATGAAAATGCGAAAGAGAATGCAATATTAAATTCTGTAATAGATAAAATTGAAATAAAATTAAGTAATATTTATGAATATGAATTTCCAAAGTCTGATGTAATTGTTGCAAATATGTTTTTTAATTTGATAGTTGCATCTTTACAAAAATTTTATGATTCTTTATTTGAAAGTAAGGGTATATTATTAGTTTCTGGTATATTAGTATATGATAGAGATGAGGTTATTAAAAGATCGGAGAATATAGGTTTTAAATTAGTTACTGAGCTTCGTGAAGATGAATGGTGTGGTTTTTTATTTAAAATTTGTTAAATAAGTTTAAATAAGTATTGTTTTATAATTTAATGAAAAAGAAGATGTTCAAAAATATAAATAATTTTTTAATTTTTAATTTTTATTTTATAAATTTATTACTGTTATTATTTATATCATATAATGATATATCTTATAGTGCAGTTGGTGAATTACCAGCAAGATTAGTTGCACCTTCAAGAATTACAAATCTATATAAAGACACGATTTATTCAGTGAATGTTTTGTCTGGAGTTGCTATTATTAGAGTTAAAAATAATAGTGAATTATTAAAAAATAAAATTATTGATATTGTTGACGAATTTAGTTTAAAAAATTCTATTAATTCTATTAATATAGAAAATAATGATTTTAAAATTATTACTACTTTACTTTCGCCTTCTAATGCTGTTAGTAACCAAAAAGATCGTATGAATAAATTAACTCAAGACCAGGTTAATAAAATAAAAGATATTGAGAAAATATTATTTCGTACTATGATTATAGAGTTTGATTCTTTAATAAACGTATTACATTTTTGTAAATATATAAAAAACAAGTATGATTATATTGAAGTTGCAGAGCCTTATTATATTCCTAAATTAATGATGTATCCTAATGATCCAAAAATTAATGATCAAGAAATGTTAAGTCGTATAGATATTTTTAATGCTTGGGATATTTCTGAAGGTTCAGAAGATATTTTAATTGGGATAAGTGATTGTGGGGTTAATTGGCAACATGAAGATTTATCAGATGGAATAGCAATTAATGAATCAGAGATACCTAATGATGGTATTGATAATGATAATAATGGTTATATTGATGATTATTATGGATATAATTTTACTTGGGCATATGATGCTTCTAGTTATGATGATGTTTCGTCTTCTGGACAACATGGAACGGAAGTTTCAGGAATTGTTGGTGCACGAGTTAATAATTTTATAGGAATTGCAGGTGTTTCTAATAGGTGTAAAATAGTACCTTTAAAGACTTCTACTAAGAATAATTATAATGATGTTATTTATGGTTATCAATCTATGATTTATGCTGCTATACGTGGGTGTAAAGTCTTAAACTGTAGTTGGGGAATTCCAGTATTTTATTCTATTGTTAATCAAACTGTTGTGGATTATGCCACTGTATGTGATGTTGCTATTGTTGCAGCAGGCGGGAATGTAGGTTCAAATGGTGCAGGGAATTATTCTTCTTTTTATCCTGCGGGCTATTTTGGTGTTTTAGGAGTTGGAAGTGTTGATAAAGAGGACATTGCAGGTAATATAGTTTATGGTGTTCCTGTTCGTATATTAGCACCGTCTAATGGTAATTGGACTATTAGCGGTAGTAATTCTTATAAACGAGTTATTAGTGGTTCATCTTTTGCTACTCCTGTTGTTTCTGGAGTTGTAGGGCTATTGAAAGCTTTTAACCCAGAATTAAATTCAAAAGAAGTATTGGAAATTGTAAGACAAAATGCTGATAAAATAAATGATAATGGGAAAAATGATTATGATTCAGCGTTTATTCCGTTACGGGTAAATGCACATAAAGCATTGTTAAATTATGAAACTGAAAATTTTTCAATTATTCTTGTTGATAATTTCTTTACTGATATAAATACTGGAGAAATTACTAATAGAGTAGATGAAGTAGATACATTAGAATTAAATATAATTTTAGAAAATATTTTAAATGATGCTTTTGATGTACAATTAAATTTTGTACAAATATTTTGTATGAATTCAAATGCATATACATTTATAGAACCAACTTTAAGTATTGGGAATATAAAAAAAGGTGAAAGAATTAAATATAAGACTAAGGTAATTGTAAATAATCCATATAGTGATGAGGCTATTTTTAAAGTTTATATTTCTGGGAAAAATAAAAATAATCTTTTATATGAAGATGCTTTTAAGATGAGATTAGCAACAAATAATAGTGTTACTACATTTCGTAATGATATGATGGTTATTTCTGCTGGGGATGCAGGTTCTATTGGATATTCAACTCCAACAAGTTTAGAAAGTTTTGGTGAAGGTTTCCTTAATAAAAAGTTAGGTAATTTTATTTATGAAGGTGGAATTGTAGCAGTATCAAATTTACAAAAGGCGGTTTCTGTTAATCTAGATGCTGATCAAAAACTATATGATAGAAATAGTTTTTCTATTTCCAAAAAGTTGGTTGGTGATGCTTATAATTATAATATTAATATAGTTAGAGATGATAAAGCTATTAAAGATAATAAAATAGGAATAGAAGTAAAAACAAAATATATATTGCCAGATGATAGTTCTACAGCACTAAAAGTTATTATCGATGCTAAAAATATAAGTGGTACAAATTTAACTGATTTTTCTATTGGACATTATTATGATTGGGATGTTGGAAAATCTAATGCAAGAAATATTGTAGAATATTGTGAAGAATGTATTCCTTTTGATATAAATAAAGATTATGCAGCTGTTGAAATTGTTTATGATGATGATTCAACTGCATATGTTGGTTCTCTGGTATATTATCCTATTGAAGATATTGGTGGTATGACTGATTATTTTGTTTTACCGCAAGCAGCTGGAATAGATAATGCTACTGTAAATATAATAGATAAGAATGAACAAATAAAAGCATTAACTTATGGTCATAATTTACAAGTTGGTAATATTACAGATGTTTCTTATATTGTAGGACTGTATTTTCTTGATAAAGTAAAACCTGATGAAACTAGAAGATGCATAATTTGTACTGCAGTTGAAGATACAAAGGAAAAATTAATGAAATCATTGGCTAAATGTTCTAAAAAGGATTATGGAAGAATTATAGAGAAAGAATATAAAGGGGAAGAAGATTATATAAATTTATATCAAAAAAGTAAACATATATATTTTGATTTAAAAAATAAAAGTAGTATGAATTTTGAAATTTATAATAATATTGGTATTAAAATATTTGATGCAAAAAATGTGTTAAAAAGTGGAAATGTAAATATGGAGAATTTTATTTCTGGATTATATTTCTTTAGATTTTATGATAATAAAGATGCATTTGTCAAAACTATTTTTTATGTTAATTAATTGATATAATAATGATTAAGATATCTACAACGTTTGTAATAGAAGCTGAAAATTTTTTAGAAAAAGGAGATTTAGAATCTTCAATACAAATTTGTAAGTTGGGATTAAAATTATATCCTAATTATCCAACTGCAATATCTATATTGGCTAAATCATATTATTTAAATAGAGAATATAAACTTTCAAAGTATATTATTAATAAAGCTAAGTTAAGATACCCTAAAAACTTAGTTATAATTAATATGAGTAATTGGATTGAAGAACAATTAATGTTAAATAGTTATAGTTCAAATAATATGATTGAAGAATTAAAAATAAATAATTCAAATATTGTTGAAACGGATGAATTATTATTATTATCAAAAAGTTTGGAAAATGCTAAAATTACTCCTATTATTGAAGATATTGAAATGATAGAGGAAATAAGAACGGAAGAAATTGTTTTGGCAAATGAAACTATGGCAAAAATATTGACTAAACAAGAAGAATATCAAAAGGCAATTGAGATTTATAATATATTAATACAAAAACAAAAAAAACCAGAAAAAATATATTATTTTCAAAAACAAATTGATAATATTAATGAACTAATAAAGAAAAGTAAATTAATGGAAGATTAATAACAATCATAATTTATTTTTTACGAAAAAGTATATTGAAATTTATTTAATACAAGAATATAAAAATGATCGATAAAATTGCTGCAGTTGTTGTTACTCATAATCGTTTAGAACTGTTGAAGAAAGTTATAAATGCTTTACGAGAACAAACTCATAAAATAGATAAAATAATTATTGTTAACAATTCAAGTACAGATGGTACAAAAGAATGGTTAGAGTTGCAACATGATTTAGAAGTTATAACTCAAAGTAACTTAGGGAGTTCTGGTGGACAATATACTGGTTCATTTTTTGCTTATCAATCTGGATATGATTGGGTTTGGCAAATGGATGATGATGTTGTTGCTGATAAGTATTGTTTAGAAAATTTATTGAAATACGCAAAACCTGATTTTGTAGTAGTCCCAAAGCGTATTGCTTCTAATGGAGAAGTATTTTATAATGATACAAAAGAATTAAATATGACAAATCCTTTTAAAAGTATTTGGAAAAGTATAGTTTCTAAAGATGATTTTGAAAATAAAGATGTTATTTATGCTGAGGGTATAACATATGAAGGTCCTTTATTTCATAAATCTGTTTTTACTAGAGTTGGATTTGCTGAACGAAAATTTTTTATTATTGGAGACGATACAGAATATGCTATTAGATTAAAAAAGAATTCTATTAAAACAGCAATTATTAACGATGCTATTTTTTATAGACAATTACCAGTTTCTGAGAATGGTCATAAATTTGATTGGAAAACATATCATATTATAAAAAATCTTATAGCTATTGATGTTTTGCATGGTTCTTTTTCTGTTAGAATTTTAAGACCATTTGGTTATACAATAAAATGGTTAACTCGTTGTAAATCTTTTAAAGATATAAAAGTTGTAATATCTGCACTAAAAGATACTTATTTTTATAAAAGTGAAAAATAAATTAAATTTTTTATATAAAAAATTTTAACTTAACTTATATTATATTATTTTATTTTAATAATGGAAATGAATAGTTTACAAAATTACAGGTTGCTTATTAGTACATTTGTTTATTTAGAAACAATCAATGTATTATTTAATTATATTATTAGTAATACTACTAATAATAGTTCTAAATTTAAAATTATAAAAGCTGTTAATAAACAAAATATAGAGGAAGATGACTTTGATGATGATTTTGAAGATGATTTTGATGAATTAGATGAGAATGAAGACTTCGATTTTAATGATGAGCTAAATGAAGAAGACTTTGACTTTGACGAATGTTTTTTTGAATTGACAGATGAAGATGTGCTAACAGATGATTTTACAACAGACTTTGATGATGATTTTGAAGATGATGATTAATAATATACTAAGTTATAATATATTTTTATTTATACAAGAATATAAGCCAGTTTTTGAAATAAAAAACTGGTTTTTTTAATATAATATTTTAATATGATATAATAGAAAATTATATCAAAATGTGATAAAAAAAATTTTAAAACAATTTCTTTTTTTATTATATTGCATTAATATATAATATTAAAATAAAAGGATTATTTAAATATAATGAGAGATGAAAGCAATAAAAATTTAAAAAATGATAAAGTGTTAAATCGTAGAGAGTTTATTAAATTTTTAGGTGTTATTCAATTAGGTACATTAGGAATATATTCTCAAGAATTATTTTCACAAGATAAATATGATTTTAATTTAAATAATACTAATTTTATTCCACAAAATAATGAAAATTTACAAATAATTAATCCGTCTTGTTTAAAATCAGGAGATAGTGTTGCCTTTACAGCACCTGCTAGTCCGGTTTCTAAATGGCAAATTAATAAGTATATTAATTATTTTAAATCTAAAGGTTGTAATGTTATTGTTTGTGATTCTATTTTAAATCAAAAAAATGAACATAGATATTTATCCGGTAGTGATAAAGAACGTGCTGATGAATTAAATAATTTATTTAATTCTAAGAAAGTGAAAGCTATTATTTGTGGACGAGGTGGTTATGGTGTAATGCGTATTTTAGATTTGTTAGATTATGATGCTTTGAGGAAATATCCCAAGATTGTTATGGGATATAGTGATATAACAGCTCTTTTGCTAGCAATTTATAGAAGGAGTGGAATTGTTACTTATCATGGTCCAGTTGGTTCTAGTAATTTAACAAATGAACATCAAGATAATATGAATAAAGTACTATTTTCTAATAAAAATGTAAAATATTCGATTCCTGATATGAAAACTATTTATAAGGGTGAGGCTAGTGGAATTTTGCAAGGTGGCAATTTAACTTTAATTACCTCTACTATGGGAACAAATTATGGAATTGATAATAAAAGTGCTTTATTATTTATTGAAGATGTTTCTATTCTTGTACATGAATTTGATAGAATGTTGAATCAACTTTTACTTTCAAATAAATTGAAAAATTGCAAAGGAATTATTTTTGGTAAAATGAAAGGATTAAATAAACGAGGAAATTTTTTCCCTAATAAGACATATACAATGTTAGAGATTATGACAGAAATAACAAGTAATTTGAATGTGCCTGTTGTTTATGATGTTCCTTTTGGACATATACAATCTTCAATTATTTTACCTATAGGATTAGATGCTTATTTAAATACAGAAAAAAAATATATTGAATTTTCAAAAAAAATATAGTATACTTATAAAAATTATTTATATAAATAGTTAAATCATAAATTTTTAGAAAAAATATTAATTCATTTATTAAAATTATGGTAATTGATAAATTGGATAATAATTCAAAAATAAAAGCTCATAATTATAAACTTCATACAGTTAGTGATTACGTTAGTACAGATAAAGCAAATCCTAACTGTGCAGTTGTTGGTGCTTATGGACATCCGCAAGCTGCTTTAATGACATATTATATGTTACACGCTTTACAACATCGTGGGCAAGAATCAACAGGTATTACATCTTTTTATAAATATAAAAAAAGTAATAATTTAGAAGAAAAACGGTATGCAAGTCATCATGCCCAAGGGTTAGTACTAGATGTTTTTTCTAATCCTAAAATTTTTACACATAAATTAATAGGCGATATGGCTATAGGTCATAATAGATATGCTACAACGGGTGCAAATACTGTTAATAATATACAACCTTTAAATATGAGGTATCATTCGGGAATTTTATCGGTTGCTCATAATGGTAATTTATCAAATACTAATACTTTAAGACGTCAATTACAGAAAAAAGGAACAATTTTTCATACAACTACTGATACTGAACTTTTTTTACATCTTATTGCTCATAGTAAAAAATCTACACAAATTGAACAAATTAAAGAAGCACTTTCTATTACAAAAGGTGCATTTTCTCTTGCTATTCTTACAGAAAATGCTTTAATTGCAGCAAGAGATCCACATGGAGTAAGACCTTTAAGTATTGGAAGGAAACAATTAGAGGATGGACAATATGCTTATTTTGTTGCATCTGAAACTTGTGCTTTTGATATTATAGGTGCAGAAGAAATAAAATCAGTAATGCATAATGAAATTGTTGTTATCGATAAAAATACAATAAAAACAGGTGAAATTCAATCTTTTAAAATACAAGAAGTTACGCCTGTTGCTAAACATTGTATTTTTGAGTATATTTATTTTGCTAGACCTGATAGTCGTGTTTTTGGTCATAATGTAGATAAAATTAGAAGAAAATTAGGTAAAAGTTTGGCATCGGAAAAACCAGTTATAGCAACTGAGGATGGCAAAAAAGTTACAGTAATAGCTGTTCCTGATAGTGCTAATACAGCAGCACTAGGATATGCAAGAGCTAACCAAAAACAAGGGTATGAATCGGTTTTTGAAATTGGTTTAATAAGAAGTCATTATGTTGGTAGAACTTTTATTCAAGCAGGAAAAGATAATCGTGAATTTAAAGTAAAAAGTAAATTTAATCCTGTTAAAGGAGTTATTGAAAATAGAAATATTGTTGTTATTGATGATTCTATTGTTAGAGGTACTACTTCTAAATCTCTTGTTAAATTACTAAGAACTGCAAATCCTGCTTGTTTACATATGAGAATTTCCTCGCCGCCTATTACTTCGCCTTGTCATTATGGTATGGATTTCCCTCATAAAAAAGAATTAATTGCTAATGCTTACGATAATGAAGATGAAACTGGTAAAGCACTAGGTGTAGATTCTTTACATTATTTATCTATTGAAAAACTAATGGAATCAGTACCGTATGAAGAAGGAATTGACTATTGTACTGCTTGTTTTACTGGGGAGTATCCTATAGAGTTAGAACCTGAATTAGAACATTAATTATAATTAAATTTATATTTTAAAGGTATTAAAATAATATGTTAGAGTTAAAATTAACAGAAGAACAACGTTTATTACGCAAAACAATCAGAAGTTTTGTTATGACTGAATTAAGGCCTTTAGCATCAAAAATAGATATAGATGAAAAAATACCAATTCATATAATAAAAAAAATAGGGGAATTAGGTATATTAGGTCTTCCTTTTCCTGTAGAGTATAGTGGATGTGGGTTTGGTGAATGTGGTTATTGTATAGCAGTGGAAGAAATAAGTCGAGCATGTTTATCTACAGCTACATTTATTGGAGCACATGTGTCAATAGCTAGTAATTCAATATATTTATTTGGAAATGAGGAACAAAAACAAAAATATTTAACTGTTCTTGCTACAGGAGAAAAAATAGGTGCTTTTGCCTTAACAGAATCGCAAGCAGGTTCTGATTCATTTAATATAAATACAAAAGCAGAATTTATTTCTTCAAAAAACAAATGGGTAGTTAATGGTTCTAAACAGTGGATTTCTAATGCGCCAATAGCAAATATATTTGTTGTTTTTGCTCGTACTAAAACAGGGATAAGTGCATTTATTATAGAGCGATATACTGAAGGTTTTATTATAGGTCCACCTGAGAAAAAAATGGGAATTAAAGGTAGTCAAACTTCAACGCTGACTTTTGATAATGTACACATACCAAAAGAAAATTTAATCGGGTTAGATGGACGAGGTTTTTTAATAGCTATGAAAGCACTTGATGCAGGTAGATTAGGATTAGGTGCTTCATGTTTAGGTGCTTGTAAAGAATTATTAAAAAAATGTGTAACCTATTCAAAAGAACGAAAACAGTTTAATGAATCTATTTCTAAATTTCAATCTATTCAATTTATGTTAGCTGAAATGGAAACAGCTATATATCAAATAGAATCTATTGTTTATCGTACTGCTTCGTTGTATGATTCAGGAAAAATGACAAGTAGACATTCTGCTATAGTTAAACTTGCTGCTTCGGAAGCATTAGATATGTGTGCTGATTATGCAATGCAAATTTATGGTGGTGCAGGATATTCAAAAGAATATGATATAGAAAGATATTATCGTGATTCAAGAATAAATAGGATATTTGAAGGTACATCTGAAATACAAAAAATAGTTATTGCTCATGATATATTAAAAAAAGGTGAATTGAATTATGATTTGTAGAAAATATAAACTTGATAATTATGTATTTATTTAATATTGTTCTATATAAGATAATACCATTATACTTAATTATACTTATTGGTTATATAGGAACAAAATTATTTAAAATAGATCGTGAAACAATTGGAAAAACACTTATTTATATTTTAGCACCAATAATAGTCTTTTATGGAGCATTTACTACAGAAATAAGTTTTACAACATTATCGCTTCCAATATTATTTTTTTTTATATGTTGTTATGTTTCTATATTATTTTTTATAATAGGAAAATTTGTTTATAAAGAAGATGCTACTAAAAATATATTAGCATTTGCATCAGGGTCGGGGAACGCTGGTTATTTTGGATTACCGGTAATTGCTACTATATTGGGTGATAAAGAGTTTGCTATATCAGTAATGTTAATATTGGGAGTTATATTGTATGAGAATACTTTAGGATTTTATATTACTGCCCGTGGTGGTTATTCAAAATACGAAAGTATAAGAAAAGTTGTAAGGCTTCCTAGTATATATGCTTTTTTCATAGGTATAATATTAAATATATTAAATTTAGAGTTAAGTAATAATGTAGTATTAGTTATAGAACATTTTAAAAGTGCTTATGTTGTATTTGGAATGATGTTAATAGGAATGGGACTAATTGGTATAAAATTAAAAAATTTTGATTTAAAATTTATATTATTAACATTCTTTGCAAAATTCTTTATATTTCCTTTAATAATTTTATTTATAATTTTTATTGATACTAATTTTTTTAATATATATAATAGGGAAATATATAATATTTTAATAATAATGTCAATAGTTCCACTTGCAGCAAATACAGTTGCTTTTGCTACAGAATTAAAAGTTTATCCTGAGAAAGCAGCAATTGCTGTATTACTTAGTACAATATTTGCTTTATTTTATATTCCTTTAGTATTAACTTTATTTACAAAATTTATAGTATAATTAATTTTAATATGTTACAAAAGCAGATAGATAAAACAAACAAATATATTTTTAATGAAATAGATAACGAGGTAAAAGAATATTTTGCTTTTTTAAAGTTTGAAAAAGGATTAGCAAAAAATACAATATTATCTTATTCTAATGATATAGAATGTTATATTAATTTTTTAAAATCTAAAAAGATAATAAATTATAATGAAGTAAAATGTTATATTTTACAAGATTTTATTTTTGAATTATCAGATGTATGTTCTTCTAATGCAACAATTGCAAGATATATTTCATCAATACGTGGATTTCATACATTTTTATATAATAATGGAAAAGTAATTGAGAATATTTCAGAATTAATAGAAAGTCCACAAATAAAACGAGAATTACCAGAAGTTTTATCTTTCAATATGATAGAGAAAATGTTGTCAATTATTGATATAACAACAATACTAGGAATTAGAGATAGAACTATATTAGAAACACTTTATGCTTGTGGGTTACGTGTTTCTGAATTAATAGAATTAAGATTTAGAGATATACTTTTTGATGAGGAAGTTGTTAGAATATTTGGAAAAGGAAGTAAAGAACGTATTGTTCCTATAGGGAGTGAAGCCTTAAAATGGTTAAAAACTTATAAAGATACAGCAAGATTTTTTCTCATTAAAGATATTCAAAAAAATGATATTATTTTCCTAAATAATCGTGGAAATAAATTAACTCGTATGGGAATCTGGAAAATCATAGATAAATATGCTAAGCTTGCTGATATTAAATTTCAAGTACATCCACATTCTTTGCGACATTCTTTTGCTACTCATTTAATTGAAGGTGGTGCAGATTTAAGAGTAGTACAAGAAATGTTGGGACATTCTTCTATAAGTACTACACAAATTTATACTCATATAGATAAGAATTTTATAAAAGAAGTACATAGAAATTTTCATCCAAGAGGTAAATAATAAAATATATTATTTTATAGAATATTTAGGATATTATTTAAATTTTTAAGATATATAGTATTTATTGGAATAGTAAGTATAAAAAATGTGTTTATTTTATGCGGAGGGGGAGGGATTCGAACCCTCGGTACCCGTAAAGGTACACACGCTTTCCAGGCGTGCCAGTTAAACCACTCCTGCACCCATCCAAAATAAAGATATATACATTTACAAATATAAATATAAAATTTAAAATATCAAAAAAAATTGTATACTTATATTATTTTTATTAATAAAAAACATTGTTATTGTATATTTATAAACATTTTTAATATTTATATTTAAAGTACAATGTTTTTATCAAAAAAAATATTAATTTTAAAAATAAAAATATAATTATTATAAAATTTTAAAATTTTTAATGTAAATTATTTTATGAACGAAAAAATTTCTTCTTCGCTCCGCGATTCAAAAATTACAAGATGGACGGCATTAATTTTATTAGCATTAATGATGTTTTTTGCTTATATGTTTGTTGATGTTTTATCACCATTAAAAAGTATGTTAGAAAGTAGTCGTGGATGGGATTCTGAAACATTTGGAACATTTTCTGGCTCTGAATATTTTTTAAATGTTTTTGCTTTCTTTTTGATATTTGCAGGTATAATTTTAGATAAAATGGGTATTAGATTTACTGCAATATTATCAGCATCGATTATGGTTATTGGTGCATCATTAAAATATTATGCTGTAAGTGATGCTTTTATTGGAACAGGTATAGAAGCTTCTTTAAATTCTTTTTGGACTTCATTTCCTGCTTCTGCAAAATTAGCTTCGCTTGGATTTATGATATTTGGTTGTGGTGTTGAAATGGCTGGTATAACAGTTTCTAAAGCTATTGTTAAGTGGTTTAAAGGTAAAGAATTAGCACTTGCTATGGGGATTGAAATGGCTATTGCAAGACTAGGTGTTTTTGCAGTATTTCGTATTTCGCCAAGAATAGCAGAAAGTTTGGGTTCTGTATCAACTTCTGTTTTATTTTGTTTAATTTTATTAATTATTGGTTTCATAAGTTTTGTAGTATACTCTTTAATGGATAAGAAACTAGATAGGCAACTATCAGATAGTGGTATTGATCCAGATGATCCGTTTAGAATTAGTGATTTAAAGATATTATTTACAAGTAAAACTTTTTTAATAATAGCAGGTTTATGTGTTTTATATTATTCAGCAATATTTCCATTCCAAAAATTTGCGGCAAACATGTTAGAATGTAGATTAAATATTAGTAGTACTGAGGCTAGTGATATATTTTCTTGGTTCCCTATTGGCGCTATGATTTTAACTCCATTATTAGGTGCTTTTCTTGATAACAAGGGGAAAGGTGCAACAATGTTAATAATTGGTGCTATATTAATGTGCTTATGTCATTTAATTTTTGCTCTTGTACCAGAAGATAGTTTTACACCGCTAGTATCTTATGGAGCAATTATAGTGTTGGGTGTAAGTTTTTCGTTAGTACCAGCTGCTTTATGGCCGAGTGTTCCAAAATTAGTTGAAAATAGATATTTAGGTTCTGCTTATTCTGTTATATTTTGGATACAAAATATAGGTTTAATGGGATTCCCTATATTAATAGGAAAAGCTCTTGCTGAAACAAATATAGGAATTACGAATCCAAAAATGTATGATTATACAGTACCTATGTTAATATTTGCTAGTTTAGGAATTCTAGCTTTCTTACTTGGAATATGGTTAAAAGTAGAAGATAGAAAAAAGAAATATGGATTAGAATTACCAAATATTAGAAAATAAAATGGTATAATTCTTGCTGTAAAATAATTTTATTTTATGTTAGAATATAGGGCGACATTTTGATTTGATTTTTTCAAATTGTCGCTCGTTGTTATGTTTTATGTATATTAAGTAAAAATAGTTATAGAATAATATTATGGATAATGATTTAATAAAAAGTAATTTTTCAAATAAGGTTATAAAAATATTAAAATTAAGCCGTGTTGAAGCAAAAAGACTGGGAAGTATTAAAATAGAAATAGAACATTTGATGTTAGCTATTTTAAGAATAGGAAATGGTATGGCTATAAAAATATTGAAAGAACTTTTAATTAATATACTTAATTTAAAGGAGTTAATAGAAGAGGCAATTAAGGAAGATATTAAAAATAAAGAAGATATTGATATATCGGTATCTGAGAAAAATAAAAATTTATATTTTGAAAAAAAAGCAGAATATGTTTTACAAATATCTAAACTTGAAGCAAAAAAACATAAAATTGATGTGGTTGGTACTGAACATTTATTACTTGCAATTTTATATAATAACGATTCTATTACAAGCAAAATATTAAAAACATTGAATGTAACTTATGATATTGTTAGTGATAAATTAGATGATATATTAAAAGGAAAAGAAAAAAATGAGAATATAGATGATATTTATGATGACATAGAAACTTTATATAAAACAATTAAATTGCAAAAAGAGAGAGAGAAAACACCTATTTTAGATAATTTTGGGCGAGATTTAACAAAATTAGCTGTTGAAGGTAAACTTGATCCAGTTATTGGACGTGATAAAGAAATAGAAAGGATATTTCAAATATTATCTCGTAGGAAAAAAAATAATCCGGTGTTGATTGGTGAACCAGGTGTTGGAAAAACAGCAATTGTAGAAGAAATAGCATTAAGAATAGCTTCAAGAAAAGTTCCTTATGCTTTAAAAGGAAAACGAGTTGTTGTTCTTGATGTTGCAGCATTAGTGGCTGGTACAAAATATCGCGGTCAATTTGAAGAAAGACTTACTGCTATTATAAAAGAATTAGAAAATGCTGATAATGTAATTTTATTTGTTGATGAATTGCATACATTAGTTGGAGCTGGTGGAGCTACAGGTTCGCTTGATGCTTCTAATATATTTAAACCAGCATTAGCAAGAGGTGAAATTCAGTGTATAGGTGCAACAACAATTGATGAGTATAGAAAATTTATAGAAAAAGATGGTGCTTTAGAAAGAAGATTCCAAAAATTAATAATTGAACCACCTAATATTGAAGAAACAATAGAAATTATTTCAAAAATTAAGTCTAAATATGAAAATCATCATAAAGTTTTTTATACAGATGATGCTATTGAAGCTTGTGTTAAATTAGCAGATAGATATATAATAGATAGAATGTTTCCTGATAAGGCTATTGATGTTCTTGATGAAACAGGAGCGAGAGTGAATTTGTCTAATAACTCTATTCCTAAATATGTTCTTGATATAGAAGAAGAATTAAAAGGGATTGTGCAACGAAAAAAAGAAGCTGTAAAACGACAAGATTTTGAAGAAGCAGCAAAATTAAGAGATATTGAGAAGAATACAGAATTTAATCTTGTTTTAGCAAATAAACGCTGGAAAAATAATATGAATTTATTAAAAATAACAAAAAATGATGTTTCAGAAGTTGTTGCTATGATGACCGGTATACCTGTTAGTAAAATCGCAGATAGTGAAACTACAATTTTATTAAATTTATTCCAAGAGCTTAATAAATATATAATAGGACAAAATGAGGCTATAGAAAAATTGACAAAATCAATTAAAAGAGCAAGAGTTGGTATAAAAGATCCTAAACGTCCAATAGGTTCTTTTATGTTTCTTGGTCCAACAGGAGTTGGCAAAACAGAATTAGCAAAAGTTCTATCTAATATATTATTTAATAGTGAAGATGCTTTAATAAGAATTGATATGAGTGAATATATGGAAAAATTTGCAGTTTCAAGACTTGTAGGAGCTCCACCAGGATATGTTGGATATGATGAGGCAGGACAATTAACCGAAAGAGTAAGAAAAAAGCCTTATAGTGTTGTACTTTTTGATGAGATAGAAAAGGCGCATCCCGATGTTTTTAATATATTATTGCAAGTTTTAGATGATGGTTTACTAACAGATAGTAATGGACGTAAAATAGATTTTAGAAATACTATTATAATTATGACTTCTAATGTTGGTACAAAAGATATTAAAATTGGCGGTAAAATTGGATTTAGCTCGAAATTAAAAGAAGATAAATACGATATTATGAAGACTACTGTAGAAGAATCTGCTAAGCAGTTATTTAATCCAGAATTTATAAATCGTATAGATGAAATTATTGTTTTTAGAAATTTGGAAAAAGAAGATATATTTAAAATTATAGATATATTTGCAGAGGAAGTTATTAATAGATTAAAAGAAAGTAATATAAATCTAATGCTGTCTGATAGTGTTAAAGAATTTATTGCTGAAAAAGGATATAGTGAAATTTATGGTGCTAGGCATCTTAAACGTGAATTTCAAAAATATATTGAAGATGAACTAGCGGAAGAAATATTAAAAAATAATATAACAAATGGAGCTAATATAATTGCGGATTTTGACAAAGAAACTAATAGAATTATTTTTCGTAATGTAAAAAATTGATATAACAAAAATAATATAAATAATTTGTATATTACATTTATATTTCCAAATATTAAATATTTGTTATTTGAAAATTTTAATTTTTAAATTTATTGTCCTAATAAGGACATTATTGCCATTCTTGTAAATATTCCATTTGTGACTTGTCTATTAATTAAGCAGTTATGTAATTTGCTTAATTTATAATCAAGTTCAATACCATAATTTACTGGTCCAGGATGTAAAAGAACAATTTTGTCTTTTTTTATAAATTTATCAAAAGTCACCTGATAAAATTTTGCAAATTCTGTAAGAGAAGGTAAAATTCCGCTTTCCATTCTTTCTTTTTGTAATCTTAATACAATTAAAGCATCAGCCCATTCAATTGCTTCTTCAATATTATTGAGTATATCAATATTCCAGGGATTTATATATCTATATAATAATGTTCCAGGACCGAGTAACTTTACTTTTGCACCCATAGTTCTTAACATTGTTATATTTGATCTTGCAACTCTACTATGTAATATATCACCAATTATACATACTCTTAAATTTTCTAGATTTTTATAATGTTGTTTTAATGTAAATGTATCCAAAATTGCTTGAGTCGGATGTTCATGTTTTCCATCACCTGCATTTATTACAATAGCATTCGTATGTTTGTGAATTAATTGTGGTACTCCTGCGAATACGTTACGCACTATATACATTTGTACTTTCATTGCACTTATAGTTTTAACTGTATCTACTAGAGATTCACCTTTTATAATACTAGAACCGGTAGAAGTAAAAGATAATGTATCTGCAGATAATCTTTTTGCTGCTAATTCAAAAGAAAGTCTTGTACGCGTTGAAGGTTCAAAAAAAGCTAGAGCAATGGTAAAACCTTTTAAATCTTCAAATTTCTGTTTCGGATTGAAATTATCAATAAAAAATTGTGCTTTTTTGAATATTTCATTAATTTGTATTTTATTTAAATCATTCGCAGTAAATAAATTAGTATTAAAGTGTATTTTATTCATTTGATATTCAATATTTAATTAATTTAAATTAAAATATTTTTTAATATAATTATATTATATACAGTATATAAAAATAGTATATGAAAATAAAAAATGCATATATTTAACTATATTATAATTATTTATTATATAAACTTATAAAAAAATAGAGACTAATTAGTCTCTTTTTTATTTATCTATTTATAATTTTTATCACTTAAACATTTCTTTTATCATTCCCCATGTTCTTTTAACACTACTCATGTTTTGAGTAACAATGATTTCTTCTGTATAAGTTGGAGAATTAGAATTAGAATATATTATTTTAAGTCTATAAGAAATAATTGTTTGAGCAAGGAGGTTACTAGTAATTATATTTTTGAAAAAACTATCAGTATCGCGATAGGAATAATTAGAAGCATAACCTTTTGCTTTTTCAGTGCCTATTTTTGTAAAACAATTATCTGAAGTACTACGTTCAATTTCAAATTTTTCAATATTAGTTTCATTTTTTGTATGCCATTCTATAATAATACTATTAGAATCTGTTTTAGCTTTAAATATATCAATTATTTTTATGTCAGAAGATATAGCTACAGTACATATAAAACTAACTACAATTAATATAACTATTACTATTTTTTTCATAATGTGCAAAATAATATTTTTATTGATAAAAAACAAAATTTTTTATGAAAAAATTTTATAAATAGGATATTATATCTTTAATTTTATAATTTTTAATTTATTTTTTCATATTTTTTTAGTGTATATAGATTTTTTCATAAAAAAATATTATATTTATATTATTGAATTATTATAAATTTAAGTTAATTTTATTTTGAAAAAAAATATGAAAAAATCAAAAATAACAAAAGAAAAGTATGTTTATTTTTTCGGCGCCAAAAAAGCTGAAGGTAAAGCCGATATGAAAAATTTATTAGGAGGTAAAGGAGCAAATCTTGCTGAAATGTGTTTATTAGGGTTACCAGTACCTGCAGGATTAACTATAACAACAGAATGTTGTACAGCTTATTATGCTAATAATTGTCAACTTCCTGATAATTTAATGGAAGAAGTACTAGAAGGAATGAAAAAAATAGAAAATGTAATGGGATTGAAGTATGATGATGCAGAAAATCCTTTATTAGTTTCTTGTCGTTCTGGTGCTCGTAGTTCTATGCCTGGTATGATGGATACTGTATTAAATATTGGTTTAAGTTCAAAGACAATTCCTGGTTTAATAAAGAAAACAAATAATCCGCGTTTTGTATACGATTCATATAGACGATTAATAATGATGTACGCTGATGTTGTCATGGAGAAATCAGAAGGTATTGAGCCGAAAGATGGGAAGGGAATTCGTAAAATACTTGATGATATGTTTGATGAATTTAAATTAAAAAAGGGTTATAAAATTGATACAGAAATATTAGCAGATGAATTATTAGAACTTGCTAATTCTTTTAAAGCAAAAATAAAAGAAATTTTGGGAACAGAGTTTCCCGATGATGCTAAGTTGCAATTAGAAGGTGGCATTAGAGCTGTATTTAAGAGTTGGAATGGGAAAAAAGCTATTGCATATCGTCGTATTGAAGATATTCCTGATGATTGGGGAACAGCAGTTAATGTTCAAGCTATGGTATTTGGTAATATGGGTGATACTTCAGCAACGGGTGTTGCTTTTACGCGTAATCCAGCAACAGGTGATAATAAATTTTATGGTGAATGGTTAATAAATGCACAAGGGGAAGATGTTGTTGCAGGGATTAGAACTCCTAATCCTTTAAACGATGATACTAAGAATGAGCAAAATAAACATTTATCTTCAATGCAAGAAGTTATGCCTAACATTTATAATGAATTATGTGAAGTACGTAATATTTTAGAAAAAAATTATAAAGATATGTTAGATATAGAATTTACCATTCAAGAAGGTAAGTTGTATATGTTACAATGTCGTATAGGAAAAAGAACAGGTGTTGCGGCTTTGAATATGGCGTTTGGTATGTTAAAGGAAGGATTAATATCAGATAAGGAAGTTGTAATGAGAATTTCGCCAGCACAATTAGATGAATTATTACATCCAATTTTAGATGAAAATGATGAGAAAAAATACAATGTAATTGCAAAAGGTTTGCCTGCGGGACCAGGTGGTGCTATTGGAAGAATTGCTTTAACAAGTGAAAAGGCAATGGAATATGGTGGACAATGTATTAAAAATATTCTTGTTCGTGAAGAAACTAATCCAGAAGATGTTGAAGGTATGCGTGCTGCAGATGGTATTTTAACAGCACGAGGTGGAATGACTTCTCATGCAGCTCTTGTTGCACGTGGTTGGGGCAAATGTTGTATTGTTGGATGTGAAGATATTGATATAAACTTAAATAATAAAACTGTAAAAATAGCGGGTAATATATACAAAGAAGGCGATATTTTAAGTCTTAATGGAACAAAAGGATGGGTATATGATAAAGAAATAAAAATGGTTGATGCGACTGAAAATCCTCGTTTCCAAGAATTTATGAAAATCGTTGACAAATATCGTACTTTGGGTGTTCGTACTAATGCTGATACACCAGAGGATGCTGAGAATGCTATTAATTTTGGTGCAGAAGGTATTGGTTTGTTTAGAATTGAACATATGTTTTATGGTAAAAATAGTGAAGAACCATTATCTAAATTACGTAATATGATATTGTCAAATACATTAGAAGAACGTATCGAAGCTTTAAATGAATTAGAACCATTTATTCGTGATGCAGCAAAAAGTACACTTAAAATTATGGATGGAAAACCTTTGACTTTCAGATTAATGGATCCGCCTTTGCACGAATTTTTGCCTCAAACAGAGGATAAACAACTTGAATTATCAAAAGAAAAAAATATAGATATAGAAGAATTAAAGAAACGTATTGAATCGCTTCATGAAGTGAATCCTATGATGGGGTTACGTGGTGTTAGATTAGGCATTTTATATCCTGAGATTACTGAAGCTCAATTTAGGGCTTTATTTGAAGCAACAGCAGAATTGATACAAGAAGGTTTTGATCCACATTTGGAGATTATGGTGCCTTTAACTATTTCAGTTAAAGAATTAAAACATCAAAAAGAAATTGCAGATATAGTATTAAAAGAAATTGAGGAAAAATATAAAATTAATATAAAATATTTATATGGTACTATGATAGAAATTCCAAGAGCAACATTAGTAGCTGATGAAATAGCAGAATTTGCAGACTTTTTCTCGTTCGGAACTAATGACTTAACGCAAATGACTTTTGGTTTTTCTAGAGATGATGTTAATGCTATAATTCATAAGTATATAAATGAAAAAGTATTGCCTAATGATCCTTTTAACACATTAGATAAACAAGGTGTAGGACAATTAGTTAAAATGGGAGTAGAACGTGGACGTGCTACAAAGAATAACTTAAAAATTGGTGTGTGTGGCGAACATGGTGGTGACCCTGCATCAGTAGAATTCTTTTATAATGCAGGATTTAATTATGTATCTTGTTCACCTTTTAGGGTTCCAGTTGCACGTTTAGCAGCAGCACAAGCTACTATTTCAAATAAAGTTATTTCTGTACCAATAACTGTTAAAAAAAGATGTTGTAAAAATAAGTGCTAAATAATATAATTATTTTAATTATTTTTATTATGTTAAAATAAAAAAGAGACGATTTTAGTCTCTTTTTTATTTTTTTAACCAAATATCAGACATGATTTTATAATAATTTTGTTTATTTTTTATTTGTTCTGTATTTTTTATTTTTATTAAAAAAGAAAAAAAGTATAACATAGTAATATGATGTAGTTTTTCTAATATAATATATAGTTTTTTATTAATTAAATTTAAATGTTTATTACAAAACAATATTTTTGCATCAATAAGTAATTCTTGTTTTTCTTTTGTAAAAGTTTTTTTTATATCACTGCCACCTCTATGATGATATACTATTGCTTTTGGTATAATGTATCTATTATAATTTCTTATTTTTAGTTTATAACTAAAATCCATATCTTCACCGTAGAAAAAATAATCCTCATCAAACCCATCTATTGCATTAAATATTTTTCTTGATATTAATAATGTAGCACCATCTATATATTCTACTTTTTTTCTTTTCCTATTTTTATTATTTATATTATAAAAGTACTTATTAAAAATATTTAAAATTAAGGTAATGCAGAATAAATATTTTAAACCACACTTTATTCCGGAAAAATCACCATAGCTTCGTTGCCATTTTCCATTTGGATAAAATTGTTGTGGACCTATTAAACCTGCTTTTGGAATATTTTTTATAGAGGTTAAGAGTATATCTATAGAATGTTCTGTAAATACTACGTCATTATTTGTTATTATAACATAATCATTTTTTGTATTTTTCATTCCAATATTTACTGCAGCAGAATAACCTAAATTTTCTTTATTCTTTATAATTTCTATCTCCGGATAGTGTTTTGAAATATATTCTATTGTATCATCGCTTGAATTGTTATCTACTATTGTTATTTTTATATTATCAATATACTTATAAAAATAGGAATCTAATATTGAATTTATACAATTTACTGTTAAGTTCCGACCATTATATGATATAATTATGATATCCAACATTATATTATTATATTTGAATTATTGAAACAATAAATATAAGTATTTTTATTTAAATTTTAATAAAAATGTAATTTTTTAATATGAAATTACATTTTTTTTATTAATTTAGTATTTTACATTTCATATTTCATACAATTGAATTGATTATTATTAATTTATATAAAAATAAAACAATGAGTAAAAATTATCAATCTAAGAATAAGTTAAATTTTAATAAAAGCATTACTAATAGTAATAAAAATAGTAATAAATATTCAGAAAAATCATTTATACCCGAGAAGTATAAAACTCCTTTATTTATTTTATTATTAGCGGTATTGTTAATATTCTTTTTTAGAGAAGGTATATTTAATGGCAGTTTTTGGGGAGCTAGTGATAATATAAGTCCAGCAAGTTTTATCACATATAAGAATCAAAAAGGCGATTTTCCTTTATGGCAGCCTTATATTTTTAGTGGCATGCCTGGTATGGCAGCAATGATGGAAGCAGCAACTCGTTATTGGGATATTACAATTTATATTGTTTATGGATTTGGAAACTTTGTAAAAGCGTTATTTGATAGTGATGCAGCAAGGATTGCATTTTGGTATCTTGTTTTTGGTAGTGGGATGTTCTTTTTAATGCGATTACATAAACATAATAGATGGATATCTTTTTTTAGCTCTATTGCTATTACTTTTTGTACAGGTATTGTTATATGGATTATGATAGGACATAATTCAAAGGTTCTTACTTTTATGATGGCACCTTATATATTTATTATGTTTGATAAATTAAAACAAAAGATTTCAATTATAAATATTGTATTGACTGTTTTATTTATGCATATTATGATGGAAGGTGGACATGTACAAATGATGTTTTATATTGCAAGCGCATTATTTATATATCTTATATTAGATATAATAAATAGTTTAATAAAAAAAATAAATATTGTTCCTATTTTAAGTTCTACTTTGGTATTTATTGTTGCAACTGGTTTTGCCTTTCTTATGTCTGCTGATAAATATTTATCTGTATTAGAATATACGCCTTATTCTACTCGTGGTTCAGCACCTATTGTAAAACAAGTTGAAAATGATAAAAATAAAAATACAGATAAAGATTATGATTATGCTACTAAATGGTCTTTTAGTCCTGGCGAAATGATAGACTTTTTTGTTCCTAATTATCATGGATTTGGGAAAGTAGATTATTCTGGTGTATTAACTAATGAAAGAGAAACAAAAATAATGACTTATTGGGGACAAAAACCTTTTGAAGATGCTGCTCCTTATATGGGGGCTATAGTTATTTTTCTTGCTATTCTTGGTGCTATGAATTATTTTAAAAAAGATGTTTTTGTTCAAGCGATGGTTTTTATTTCATTATTTGGATTGTTTCTATCTTTTGGGTATACTTTTCCTATTTTATATGATGTCTTTTTTTATCATTTTCCTAAATTTAGTAGTTTTAGAGCCCCAAGTATGTCGCTTGTATTACTACATTTTTGTATTCCTATATTAGCAGGATATGGACTTGCCTCATTAACTAAATTACGTGAACAATATGGTAATTATAAAATTATACCAAAAACAGAAAAAATATTTTTAAATATATTCTTTTTTGCAATTGGAGTTTTTATTTTATCTGGAATTATTTTTATAACTGGATTTCAATATAGTTATACTAGTGCTGTTATAGCTTCACCTAGTTTACAAAGTTATGGTAATGGAGTTGCTCAACAGTTATCAAGTTTTATTTGGGATAATACTGTAAATGATTGGCTTATAATTGGGTTCCTTTGTATATTTTCTGCTTTTTTAATATATCTTTATATAAATAAAAAGATTTCTAGTACAATATTTATGATTGTATTGTCTATTATTGTTATATTTGATTTGTGGCGTGTTGATTACAGACCAATGGAAGTTGTTGATAAAGTTGTTGAAAAACAGCCTTTCCAGAGAACGGATATTATAGAATTTTTAGAGCAAGATAAACAACAATCACAAGAAAGATTTAGAGTTTGTGATATTTCCAATCAAATAGCAAATTCCAATGCTTATTTTTTAATTGAAAATATTAATGGATATCATGCAGCTAAAATGAGGATTTATCAGGATATGTTAGATGTTTGTTGTGAAGGTTCTACTTCTAATGTAACCAGTCCATTTTTATGGAATTTATTAAATGCAAAATATATTATATCGCCACAACAGTTTGGGGGAGGTATACAACCTATTTTTCAATCAAGACAAACAGGTGCTTTTGTATATTATAATAGTAGTTATTGTAAACGTGCTTTTTTTGTTGATTCTGTAAAAGTTGAAAAACCAATTAATATATTAAATCATTTAAAAGATGGTGATTTTAATCCAAAATCATTGGCTTATTTAGAAGAGGAACTGCAGGATAAAATTTATCCATCAAAATGTTATGATTCTGAGTTACAACAACAATATAAATTGATGCAGCAAAATATAAAAAATGATACTTCAATTGTACAAGCTACTGGGACCAATGATATTGAGTTTTATACTCCTAAGCTTAATATAACAGATTATAAAAATGAATACATTAAAATTCAAACAGAAAGTAAAGAACAACATTTGTTAGTTTTGTCAGAAATATACTATCCTATTTGTTGGAAAGCTTATATTGATGGAAAAGAAACTAAAATTTATAAAACAAATTTTTCGCTCAGATCTGTTGTTGTTCCAGCAGGTGAACATATTATTGAGTTTAAATATGTATCAGATAAATTTAAAATTGGAAAAACTTTAAGTACATACACAAATATCTTTTTAATATTACTTCTTGTTAGTGGAATTATTATTGGAATTAGACAAAGAAAACAGAATAAAATAATTAAATAAAGTAGGTTGTATTTTATGAAAAATCTTAATTTAGAAATTATTCAGGAAGTTGATAAGCAAAATATGTATCAACTTTTAAAAGACTATTGGTTACATATAGAGAAAGCTATTAATAATGCAAAAAGAAGTACAGCAATCTTTTCTGTTGAACAAATAAAAAGTATAATTATTTTAGGAATTGGTGGTTCTGCTATTAGTGGTGAGATATTAAGGAACTATTTATATAGATTTAGTTCTACTGCAAATATAAATGTTAAAATTATACGGGGAAATGATATTCCTGATATTGTAGATAGCAATACTTGCGTTTTTGTTAGTTCTTATTCTGGTAATACTGATGAAACATTAACTGCTTTAGATATTGTAAAAAATAAAACAAAAAATTTAATAGCTATTACTTCTGGTGGTAAATTAGAGGAATTATTTAATAAAGAAAATTTACCAGTATTAAAATTACCAGAAGGGATGATGCCACGATGTTCTCTTATGTATTCATTTTTTCATTTATTATATGTACTTTTACGTCATAATATTTTAAACTATAAAGATGATATAGAACCTGCTATTAATAGTTTAATTAATAGAAAAAATGATAGCATATTTGATTATTCTAAACTTACTGAAGATAATATAGCAATAAATATAGCAAAGAAATTTTTTAATAATATTCCTGTTATTTATTCATCAGATCGTTTTGAAGCTGTCAATTTAAGATGGCGTGCACAAATTCAAGAGAATGCAAATTCAATGGCATTTGGGAATATTTTACCAGAAGCAAATCATAATGAAATTAATGGATGGTCTATGCCATCTGATATTTTAAAAAGATTTATTGTTTTATTTTTAAAAGATTATAAAGACGTTGAAATTTTAAAAAATGCTATGAAATTATCAAATACTATTCTAGAAAATAATAAAATTGCTTCGATTGAATTATATTGTAAAGGTAATGAAATATTAACAAAAATTTTTGATTTTATTTGCATAGGAGATTGGGTAAGTTTTTATTTAGCTATATTAAATAATGTAGATCCGACCCCTATTCCTAATATTATGAATTTAAAAGCAATGATGAAAAAATAATAAATTGTAGTGTATTAAGTAAAAAAAAGTGGTTATATAACCACTTTTTTTTATTTTATAGTTTTTTATATGATTTATATAAAACTATTATTGTTATTATTGATGATATTAAGTCTGCTGAGGATATCGCTAACCATACTCCATTTAATTTTAAAAATAACGGCATTATTATTATAAGTGGTATTAAAAAAATTACTTGTCTTGATAATGAAAGAAATATTGATATTTTTGCTTTTCCTATATATTGAAAAAAATGAGAAGTAATTATTTGAAAACCAGATAGTGAAAAAAATAATGTATATAACCTTAATCCATTTATTGTAATATTTATTAATGTATGATCAGTTGTAAAAGCTCTTGCTATAAAATAAGGGAATATTATTGTTGCTATAGAACATATTGTTGCTATTATAGTTGCAATAAATATAGCTTGTTTTAATGTTTTTTTTACTCTATTTATCTGTTTTGCACCATAATTAAATCCAACAATTGGTTGCATACCTTGTGCTAATCCCAATATTATCATGATAGCTAAATTTACAATACTATGTATAATTCCAAAAGCTCCAACTGCAAGTTCACCACTGTATTTATTTAATTGCCAATTAGTTATGATTGTTACTAAACTAATGCAAGAATGTAAAAGGAACGGTGCTAATCCTATTGAAAATATATTTATTATTATATTAAATTTTAATTTAAAACAGTTTTTTTGAAAATGTATATATGAATTTTTTTGAATAAAATGTACAATTATCCATATTAAACCTATTGATTGAGAAATTACTGTAGCAGTTGCAGCACCTTTTATTCCCCAATTAAATTGAAAAATAAATGTAGAAGCTAAAATTATATTAAAACATACTGTTAATAATACAGATATCATAGCTTTTATAGGATATCCAGAGGCCCGCATTATATTATTAAGTCCAAAAAATAAATATGTTATAACATTTCCTGATAAAATAATTTTCATAAAATCACGTGCATAACATATATTATTTTTAGTTGCTCCAAACCATATTAAAAGTTCATCTAAAAAGTTTAATGCAAAAATTGATATAATAATTCCTATTATAAGATTTAATATAAGAGCAGTTCCTAATAATTCTGTTGCTTCTTTATGTTTTTTTTCTCCCATTCTTATCGAAACTAAGGCAGAAGAACCAACACCAATTAATGTTCCAAAAGCAATAGTAAAATTCATTATTGGAAATGTGATTGCTAAACCTGATATAGCTAATGCGCCGACGCCTTGACCTATAAATATCCTATCGATTATATTATAGCAGGAAGTTGCTATAGTTGCTATAATAGCAGGGAGTGAGTAATTTAGTAATAATTTTTTTATTGGTTTATTTTCAAGTTCTTTATATTTATTGTCTTTGGTTGTAGCTAACATATTTTTATTAAATATATAATCTTTATTATATTTTTTTATTATTTGAGTTTATTATTATTTTTTTACTGAAAAACAATTTTCCTATTTTCCCTAATTTATAATAATTTCCATAAGAATAAGAAAGTAAATTTATATCTTCAATTTTTATAATTTTATTGTTCCCAGATATTATTTATTTCTTTATTTATATTTACAGCTATGGTCTCTGATATAAACACATAATGAGATTCCAAAGGTAAAATTTATTTTACAATTTATTTTAAATTTACAAGTTATTATGATATCAAAGGCGTTTTAATTTTTTATGAGATTGGAGTTATATCTATTTTTTCGAATTTATTATATTATTAAGAATATCTATTTGGAAATATAGATATATAACACATAGGTGGGTTAGTATAAGTAGTTCCACTCCATGCAACTATAATTATATTATATTTTTCAGAGGTTATTCTGCAATTTACCAATATAACAGGAACTGAATTAAGCATATTTCCTGCTTTTAATAATATCTTTTCATTCATCTTATTATTAGGATTTTATATATCAAGTAATACATTTTATAAGATAGTTACATTTTAGAAGCTAATGAAATTTCTTTAGCTAGTAAAGCAGTAATTTGATGTCTATCATATTGTTTTACATATTTTTCATTTGGTATAGGTAGTGTATTTGTTTTCCACATTTTGTATAATTCTTCTATTGCTTCTGCTATTTCATTTACATTTTTAGGTGAACAAATTTTAGCAGCTCTATATTCTTTTGCTATATTTTTTATTCCGCCATCTGGTGCACATACCAACAATGTTTTTCTTGCACCTATATATTCATAAAAACGACTAGGAGTTGCAATATCATTTGGAATCATCATCCATAAAATGTTAGATTCCATTAAATGTTTAATAACATTGTTGTGATTAAGATATCCTAATAAAGAAGTATATTTAGTTAGTTTTAATTTATCTATAATTTTTATATGTTGCTGTTTCATTATTCCTATAAATTTTATGTTTATATATTTTTTTGCATCTTCATTTTTATTTAGGAATTTAGCAATACCTTTTAAAAAATATTTTGGTGTTATATTGTCAGAAAATACACCACTATGAGTTAATGTGAACTTATTATTATCTGGTTTTATATCTTTATAAGGTATAAAATCTTCCTCATCAAACCCATGAGGAATAATTCCTAAATCATTATGAGATAGGAATTTATAACGTCTTAACATTTTTTCTTTTAATTCACGAGTTATTACAAAAGATTTTTGAGCATATCTTAAAACGGAACTTTCTAATGATATTGCTTTATTTTTATGATATGGTGTAGCAAAATAAAAATATGGATTATCTAACCATAAATCTCTATAATCTATAACAAATGGAATATTATATTTTAGTGATAGTTCTTTTGCTACTAAGAAATCAGTATAAGGCGGAGCAGTAGCATAAATAATTTTTATATTTGGGTTTTCTTCTATTATTTTACTTCCTAGTTTTACTGCATATTTTTTCCATCTTATTCGACTATCAGGTATAAAGATGCTTTGGGATAAAATTCTAAAAATAATTTGTTTGAATCTTGATGGATATTTTACTTGTTTATTATTTTTCTTATTTTTTCCTCTGTTAAAAGGGTCCTTTTCTGTTCTAAATATTTTTATATTTTCATCTATATCATTTAATAATGTTTCATCAAAAGCATAATATCTTGTTGCGCCTGTTGTTAGAACTATTGGATTCCAATTATATTCAGGTAAATATTTTACAAATTTTAATGTGCGTTGTACTCCACTAAGTCCCATAGGTGGGAAATAGTATGCAATCATTAAAATTTGTCGTTTTGATACTTCTAAATCTATATTTTTTATACTGTTTATTATTTCATTATCCATCTTTTTATTTATTTTCCTCTTCTTTAAAAGTAGATATTAATATGTTTGAATTATAGTTAATTAAATCTGAATAAGTTTTAATAGTTTTTTCATTTCCTATAGGATCTAATGTAATTATTTTTATTCCTAGTTCTTTTGAAATAATTTCTGCTGATTTATAATTTAGTTGAGGTTCAACAAAAATAGCATTTGTTTTACTTTTTTTTATTACGTTAGTTATATGATGTATATATTGTGTTCCGGATTCTTTCCCCGGATATTCTTCTAATACACCACCAAAATTTAAATTAAAATCTCTTATAAAATATGCAAAAGAGTTATGGTATGTAAATATTTTATTATTTTTTATACTAGCTAATTGTAAATTTATATTATTTATAAGTTCGTTTAGTTCTTTAGTAAATTTTTCTTGTTGTTTATAATAGAAATCCTTGTTGTCTGGATCTATTTTTAAAATATATTCTGTTAATTTTGGTAATATATTTTTTACTGCTATTGGCGAAGTCCAAAAATGAGGGTCTATATTTTCCGCAATATGTTCATGTTTATGATTATGACAGCAGTTTAAATTTATTAATAAAGATTTATCTAATAATTTTAAAATTGGTATAGATTCTTTTGTATTTAATTTTGCAGCCCAGCCATCAAGATTATCATCTACATAGAATAATAAAGAAGAATTTCTTATTTTAGCAATATCTGATGGTTTAGGTTCAAATGTATGAGGTGAATTTCCAGTAGGTAATAAAACGTTTATTTCCATTTTATTGCCTACTATTTCTGATAATATTATTTTAAGAGGATATATAGAAACAATAATATTTTTTTTCGTTTCTTTTAATTTTATATTTTCTGTTTTATTACAAGCAGGAATTATTATAATTAGAAATAAAAATAAAATTTTCTTTTTTTCTATAATTAATCTTAATAATTTCATATTTTTTATTAGATTTATTTATTTTTATATTTATTTAATAGAATTGCAAAGATAAATATATTTTGAATAAATATGAAATAAATAATAAATTTTATAAATTTATTATTTATATAAATTATATTAATTATAATTAAGGGGATAGTGTTTTTATATATTTTTTTCGTATTTTTGTAAAATTTTATAGACTATGAAACAAATATAAGCTAGATTTATAAATAATAATGATAACAATAATATATAATTAAAGAATAAAGAAAAAATATGTTAAAAGAATTTCCCAAAAGTTTTGAACCTCAAATTGCTGAAAAGAAATGGTATAATATATGGCAAAGTAATAAACTTTTTTCATCAGATAATACTTCAACAAAGCCTCCTTATAGTATATTAATGCCTCCACCTAATGTAACAGGTATATTACATTTTGGACACGTATTAAATTTAACAATACAAGATATTTATATTCGTTTTAAAAAAATGCAGGGATATGAAACTTGTTGGTTCCCAGGAATTGATCATGCAGGAATAGCTACTCAGTCAAAGGTAGAAGCAGAATTAAAAAAAGAAGGGCTTTCAAGATATGATTTGGGACGTAAAAAGTTTGTGGAACGAGTATTTGAATGGAAAAATAAATATGGTGGTATAATTTTAAAACAAATGCGAGAACTTGGAATCGCTGTTGATTGGGATAAAACACTTTTTACAATGGATGCTTCGGCTAGTAAGGCAGTAGAAAAAGTATTTATTATGTTATTTGATGAAGGACTGATTTATAAAGGTAAGCGAATTGTTAATTGGTCGCCGTTGGTACAAACTGCAATTTCTGATGAAGAAGTAGAGTTTAGAGAAGTAAAAGAATATCTTTATACTATGAGATATTATTTTGAAGATAGCGATGAATATTTACAAGTTGCTACGGTTAGACCAGAAACAATTTTTGGCGATACTGCTGTTGCTGTTAATCCCAATGATAAAAGATATAAGCATCTTATTAATAAGAGAGTACGTATTCCATTGGTTAATAGATATGTAACTGTTATTGGTGATGATTATGCTGATCCTACATTTGGTACTGGATGTGTAAAAATTACTCCTGCTCATGATCCTAATGATTTTCTTGTTGGACAAAGACATAATTTAGAAATAATAAATACTATCAATCCAGATGCAACTCTTAATAAACTTACAGGGGAATATAATGGAATGGATAGATTTGAAGCAAGAAAAGCAATTGTTAAAAAACTTAAAGAATTAAATTTAATAGAGAAGATAGAAGATTATACTCATAATGTTGGTTTTTCTCAAAGGGGTGGTGAAGTAATTGAACCTTATTTAAGTGATCAATGGTTTGTAAGTATGAAATCATTAGCAGAAATAGCATTACAGCCTGTTATGGATGGGGAAATAAAATTTCATCCAGCACGTTGGGTAAAAACTTTTGAACATTGGATGAAAAATATTAAGGACTGGTGTATTTCAAGACAACTTTGGTGGGGACATCGTATTCCTGTTTATTATACTGAAGATGGAAGATATACTGCAGCGGAGAGTGTAGAACAGGCAAGAATAAAAATGAATTTACCTAAGGATACGGAATTAAAACAGGATGATGATTCTTTGGATACTTGGTTTTCTTCTTGGTTATGGCCTCTTACTACTATGAAATGGTTAACAGAGAATAATAAAGATTTGAAAAAGTTTTTACCGACAGATTTATTAGTAACGGCGCCGGAAATTATTTTTTTCTGGGTTGCGAGAATGATTATGGCTAGTAAAAAATTTAATGGAAATATACCTTTTAAAAATGTATATTTTACTAGTATTATTAGAGATGGGCTTGGTCGTAAGCTATCTAAATCTTTAGGGAATTCTCCAGATCCATTAAATATTATTGCAAAATATGGTGCTGATGCTGTACGTTATTCTATGATATACTTGTCTCCACTTGGTCAAGATTTACGCATAGATGTGGATATTGAACAACAAGATATTAAAGCAATTGAATTAGGTAGAAATTTTGCTAATAAGATTTGGAATGCAGGAAGATTTATTCTTATGAAACAAAATGAAATTGGTATTAATGAAGAAAATTTATCTGACAATGAATTATCATATGCAGACAGGTGGATATTAACAAGATATAATTCAACATTATTGAAAATAAATGAATCACTAGATAATTATAATGTTACTGAATATGCTAAAATATTATATGATTTTATATGGCGTGATTTCTGTGATTGGTATGTTGAAATATTAAAAGTTCAATTAAATTCAAGTGATAATTTTGATTATAAAAAGAAGTTAATTGGATTTGCAACTAGTATATATGAAAATATATTGAAAATTTTACATCCTGTTATGCCTTTTATAACTGAAGAATTATATCATATTGTTGATATTAGAAATGAGAATGATAGTATTCTATCTACTATTTTTCCAAAAGTAAATGACAAGTATATTGATGTAGAGATTGAAGAGCAGTTTGAATTATTACAAGCGGTTATTGAAGAAGTTCGTAAATTACGTGCTGTAATAAATATGCCAAATCAGAAATTACCTGCAATTATTTCTATTCAGGATAAAAAGGTATTAGATACTTTTAATAAAATGGAGAATATTATTTCTGTTTTATGTAAATTTAGCGATTTAAAAATTGGAAATAACTTAGAAAAACCAGAAGGTGCAAGTTCTACTGTATTTCGTGGTGTAGAAATATATCTTATTGTTGTTGGAAGTATTGATCTAGAAAAAGAAAAACAAAGATTAGAAAAAGAAATTTTAAGATTAGAAGGGAATATAAGAAGTTGTGAAAATAAGTTAAAAAATGAAAAATTTATTAATAAAGCAGCGCCTGATATTATTCAGTATGAAAGAGAGAAATTAATATCGATGCAAGAGAGTCTTGAAAAAAATATAAAGAATTTAAATAATTTAATAAAATAGAAATATTTAATATAAATGCGTTGGGTATGATATGTATTCTAAGTTATTTTCAGCATCTACATTTGGAATTGATGCGCTTATTGTTGAAATAGAGACACATTTGGATAATGCTTTGCCTTCTTTTTCTGTTGTAGGATTACCTGATTCTACAGTTAAGGAATCACGTGATAGAGTTACTGCTGCTATAAAGAATTCTGATTTTATATTTCCTAATAAGAGAATAACGGTAAATTTGGCACCTGCTGATATAAAAAAGGAAGGTAGTGCTTTTGATTTACCAATTGCACTTGGAATATTAGCTTCTACCGGGGTATTAATTTCTGATGATGATAAAAATAATATTGAGAGAACAAAAAATATAAAAGTACCATTAATTAAAGATACTATAATATTAGGAGAGTTATCATTAGAAGGTACTTTAAGACCTATTCATGGTTGTTTATCTGTTGCTTTAAAAGCAAAAGAACAGGGATATAAACATTTACTTGTTCCTAAATTGAATGCATCGGAAGGAGCCTTAGTTGATGGTATAGAAGTTATTCCTATTGATACTTTAAAAGAAGCAGTAGATTATTTAAATGGTAGTATTAATATTTTACCTTGCTTTGTAGATAAAGTAAAGTTATTTGAAATAAACAATAGAAATACTTTGGATTTTTCAGAGGTTAAAGGACAAAAAGCAGTTAAGCGTGCTATTGAAATAGCTGCTGCTGGGGGTCATAATATTTTGTTGATAGGTCCACCTGGTTCAGGGAAGACTATGTTAGCAAAACGTATTCCTACTATATTACCATCGTTAACACTTGATGAAGCTTTGGAAACTACAAAAATACATTCAGTAGCTGGATTACTTTTTAATAATGAGGCACTTATTACTATTAGGCCTTTTAGGTCACCTCATCATACTATATCAGATGCTGCGCTTATTGGTGGTGGAGTAAGTAAAATAAAGCCGGGCGAAATATCATTAGCACATCATGGAGTTTTATTTTTAGATGAATTGCCTGAGTTTGCAAGGAATGTTTTAGAAGTATTAAGACAACCATTAGAAGATAAATTTATTGCTATTTCACGTACAAAATTATCAATAGAATATCCTGCTAATTTTATGTTAGTGTGTTCTATGAATCCATGTCCATGTGGACATTATGGAGATGTTAGTAAAGATTGTTCGTGTTCGCCTACACAAATTCAAAAATATCTTGCAAAAATTTCTGGTCCGCTATTAGATAGAATTGATATACATGTAGATGTACAGGCAGTAAAATATCAAGAAATATCTAGTGATGAAGTTGCAGAACCTTCTGAAAAAATTAGAGAAAGAGTTATTGCAGCACGTGAGATTCAATTAAAAAGATTTAAAGAAAAAAATAAGGGTTTAACAATTACTATTAATAGTAATGTTGTATATAAAAATGCTGATATGACTTCTAAAATGATAAGAGAATACTGTAAGTTGGATAGTAATTCTCAAAGACTATTATCTAATGCTATGAATACATTAGGTCTCTCTGCACGAGCGCATGATAAAATATTAAAAGTTGCACGAACGATTGCAGATTTAGATAATTCGGAAAATATACAGATGACTCATATTGCTGAAGCAGTTCAATTCCGTAGCTTAGATAAAAAATATTGGGGTGAATAAAAAGATAAAAAATAAATATTTA
The DNA here is from genome assembly GCA_964472015.1 of uncultured Hyphomicrobiales bacterium. Lineage (GTDB taxonomy): Bacteria > Bacteroidota > Ignavibacteria > Kapaibacteriales > UBA2268 > JAAYTD01. The sequence continues at coordinate 89,082 of CAYYIP010000006.1, forward strand.
ATATTTAAATATTTAATATTTAATATTTAATATAGGAATATAATGATACGTAAAATATTTTTCAGGATATTATTATCTTTCAGGATATTATTATCGTGCATATTAATAATTTTAATTGTGGACAATAGTTATGCTAATGATTATTCTAGTATAATTGCTGATAAATTAATTCATAATTTTGTTAATGGCGATTATGTACTTGCAAGAGAGAACTTTGATGAGACTTTAATGAAAATGTTGTCAGAGGATGTTTTAAAATTAACTTGGGATAAAACAGTTGCTATGTTTGGTACTTACAAAGGTTTATCCGATAGTGTTACTAGTAAAAAAATATTAGAATATGATGTGTTTTATAGAAAAATATATTTTGAAAATATTACATTAAATGTAGAGATTTCGGTTTCTAAGACTCATAAAGTATCAGGATTTAGATTTATACCTATTAATAATGACATAAATAGTGAAGAATATATTGATGCAGATTATGTAGATAAATGTAAGTTTAAAGAAGTAGAATTAATTTTTGCAGATAAAATTTTGACAGGTAAACTTACTTTACCATTTGAGGCAGAATCTAGAAAGGTTCCAATTGTTATTTTGGTACATGGCTCAGGCCCTAATGATCTTGATGAAACTATTTATAAATCTAAACCTTTTAGAGATATAGCGTATGGACTTTCAAGTAAAGGAATTGCTGTATTTCGGTATAATAAGCGAACATTTGCGGATAAAAATATTGATTTAACAACTATTACTATTGAAAAAGAAACAGTTTTTGATGTAGTGGAAGCTGTTAAATTATTAAATAATACATATAAAGATAAATTTAGTAGTATATATATATTAGGCCATAGTCAAGGTGGTTATGTAATGCCAAAAATTGCAAAATTAATTCCAGAAGCAAATGGTTTTATTTTATTGGCTGCAAATGCACGTTCTATTTGTGAGTTACTTCTTGAACAATATCAATATATTTTTAGTTTACCAGAAAACAATATAGATAAAGAGACAATAGATATAAATAAAGAATTTTATAAACAAATAGAAATTAGTTGTAAGCGTATTTTAGATAAAGAATATGATATAAATACATCATCTACTTTATTACCTTTAAATATTCCTGCTAGTTACTGGTTAGCATTGCAAGATTATAATCCTGTAAAAGATTTTGAAAAAGAAATAAGGGATATATTATTTATACAAGGTGGTCGAGATTATCAAGTAACTTTAGAAGATTTTAATTTATGGAAATCTAATTTATCAAGACCACAGAATAAGTTTGTGTTATTTGATGATTTAAATCATTTAATGCAAATTGGTAAAAATAAATCTACTCCACAAGAATATAAAACAAAGAATTTTGTTGATATTAAAGTTATAGAAGAAATTGTGAATTGGGTTAAGAGTAAGCAATAATAATAGTAGTAGTAACAATGTTTTTGTATTTTTGAAATTTTTATTTATAATTATTTTTGATTATTTTTGGGTTTAAAATTTCAAAAAATTATATTTAGTATCTAATTATATCTAATTATATCTAATTTTGCTTATATTTGCATAAAAATATATTTATATATTAAATATTAAAAGTTAAAATAAAATTATTTTTTGCAAATAATCATAGAGCATTATTATGAGTTATTTAAAAGAATTATTCAAAAAAGTTAAATTTCCATTAATTATTTGTTTGTTATTATCTATATTTTTTGTTGCTTGTAATCCCGAAAAATTATTTGTAGACCCTGAGAAAGAAGAACTATATAAGATTTGTGATAAATTTATAGATAGTTTAAGTACGTATTATGAGAGTTATGGTTTATACGGAGGTTTAGATAAGATTAAAGTTACAAAAAAAGGCGAATATAAAATTTTTCCAATGGAGCGCCTTATTAATATAAAAATTAATCGTCAAGTAGATAAAGATACATATGAATTATTACGTAAAGATATAGAACGTCGTTATAAAAAAGATAGTAGGGTTACTGATGTTTATATTTGCAAAGGCGGTACTATTATGATAGATTGTAACAATTAATACTATATTTAATAAATTATACTTAAATTATTAAATAAAATTAATTTATTTTATAAAATATTTGATAATAATACACAATACTTTCTATAACAGTAGCAGAACAAGGCGTTGGAGTGCTTTGATACAAAAATGGATGATGATTAATAGATATTTATTAAAAATATATTAAAAATATAAATATTGTATTTTAATTTTGGATATGGTGGTTACGTTATAGAATTAAAACTAAATATTTTGATATATTAAAAATATTAATTTTTATTTTTAATAGAGAAAGATTTATCAATAATATATTAAAAATATTAATTTTTATTTTTAATAGAGAAAGATTTATCAATAATATATTAAAAATTTTATTTTTATAATTATATAGTTTTATATTTAATATAGCTATATAATTTTTTATAATTGATTAATTAAATTAAAATATAAATTAAACATAATAAAGGTAAATATAAGATAATTTTTAGAAATTAAACACAGAAGATATCAAATACAATATCTTTGTGTTTTATTTATAATATTTTCGTATATTTATAAAATTTATTTTTCGGAGTGAACAAAAAAAATGAATGAGAAACGCATTGATCAGACTGCTATGCGCAAATTCCAAAAAGTTTGTGATATTTTACAAACTTATGATTACAATCCTAATAAGCTTGTGCCGATATTACAAGAAGTACAAGAAGAATACCGTTATCTTCCAGAAGATATAATGACTTTTATTGCTTCTTCTTTAGACATTTCGCCTGCAAAAGTTTATGGTGTGGCAACTTTTTATGCACATTTTGCATTAGAGCCTAAAGGTAAGTATATAATTAAAGTATGTGATGGTACTGCATGTCATGTAAGACATTCTACACATATAATTGAAGCAATAAATAAACGTTTAGAATTAAACGATAAAAAACATACCACAAATGATTTAATGTTTACACTTGAAATAGTTTCATGTTTAGGAGCTTGTGGTTTAGCGCCAGTATTAGTTATAAACGAAGAAGTTTATCCTGTAATGACTCCAGAAGGAGCTGTAGAATTAATAGATAAAATTGTAGAATCAGAAAGTTCTAAGGAGTTAGGTAATGATAATTAATTCATTTGAACATTTAGAAAAAGTAAAAGCTGATTATCAAAAAAAGTTTAGCTTATTAAAGCGTGAGATAATAGTATGTGCAGGTACCGGATGTACTGCTAATGGTTCGCTTAAAGTTTATGAAGAAATTAAAAGGCAAATTGTAGCTGCGGGCCTTAATTTAGTTGTCCGACTTGATTTTGAGGATGATTTAAAGGATCCTAATTATGTTATTAATTCAGGGTGCCAGGGATTCTGTCAAATGGGTCCTCTAGTGACTATTGAACCTGATCATATTCAATATATTCACGTTAAACCAGAAGATGTAAACGAGATAGTTTATACAACATTGGTTGGTAACAAGGTGGTTGATAGATTATTATACAAAGACAGTGTTACTGGTCAGAATTACAAAGGTCCGTCTGATATACCGTTTTATGCAAGACAAAAGCGAACAGTGCTATCAAATTGTGGACATATAGATCCAAATGTTATTTCAGAATATATTAGTAGAAACGGTTATTATGCTGCATTTAAAGCATATAATGAAATGACGGATGAAGATATATGTAATGATATCTTAGCGTCTGGATTACGAGGTCGTGGTGGTGGTGGTTTCCCAACAGGTAAGAAATGGGATATTACACGTGTACAGCCTGCTTCTAAAAAATATATAGTTTGTAATGCAGATGAAGGAGATCCAGGTGCATTTATGGATCGTAGTATATTAGAAGGTAATCCACATTCAGTTATAGAAGGTATGATGATAGCAGCGCGTGCTATTGGTGCGGATGAAGGTTATATTTATGTTAGAACTGAATATCCATTGGCTGTAAAACGTATAAATGCAGCTATAAAAGAAGCTTTCGAAGTTGGTATATTAGGTGAAAATATATTTAATTCTGGTTATGACTTTAAGATTACAGTTATGGAAGGTGCAGGAGCCTTTGTTTGTGGTGAAGAGACTGCTTTATTAGCTTCTATTGAAGGTAAACGTGGCATGCCAATGCCAAAACCTCCATTTCCTGCACAATCGGGTTTATTTGGCAAACCAACTTGTATTAATAACGTAGAAACTTTATCTGCAGTTCCGCTTATAATATTTAATGGTCCTATGTTTTTTAAATCTGTGGGAACTGAAACTTCGGCTGGTACAAAAACATTTGCATTAACAGGAAATGTTGCTAATACAGGTTTAGTTGAAGTACCTTTTGGTACTACTTTACGTGAAATAGTTATGAATATAGGTGGTGGTGTTTTAAATTCAGAAGGTAAAGTTGATCCTGATGCATTTAAGGCTGTACAAATAGGTGGACCTTCTGGCGGATGTCTAACAAAAGAACATTTAGATATGAGTTTAGACTATAATACATTGACAAGTATTGGTGCTATGGTTGGTTCTGGCGGATTGGTTGTAATGAATGATAGTACATGTATTGTATCAGTTGCTCGTTTCTTTATGAAATTTACACAAAGTGAGAGTTGTGGAAAATGTGTTATTTGTAGAGAAGGTACAAAGCAAATGTTAGCTTTGCTTGATGATATTCAAGAAGGAAGAGCAACATTAGAAACTTTAGATTTATTAGAAAGTTTAGCTAATTCAGTAAAAGCAGGTTCTTTATGTGGTTTAGGAAAGACAGCTCCTAATCCAGTACTTGCTACATTAAAGTATTTCCGTGCAGAATATGAAGAACATGTTATAAATAAACGTTGTCCTACTAAACAATGTAAAGCTTTACAACTTCCGGAAGTATTAGCAGATAAATGTAGAGGTTGTCATGCTTGTGTTAAAGTATGTCCGGTTGGTGCTATAACGGGTACTATAAAGAATGCACATTTTATAGATGAATCACTTTGTATTAAATGCGGCTCTTGTGCTCAAGTATGCCGTTTCAACGCTATAATAGGAGTTACAAAATAATGAATACACTAACTATAGATGGAAAATTAGTTACATTTTCCGATGAAAGAAACTTACTTGAGGTTATTAGAAAAGCAGGTATTGATATGCCTACATTTTGCTATCATTCAGAGCTTAGTACTTATGGGGCATGTCGTTTATGTCTTGTTGATATTCAAGGAAGAGGTATAAATACTTCTTGTACAATAAAACCAGAACCGGGTATGGTTCTTAAAACTAATACTAAACAATTACGAGATATTCGTAAATTTACAATAGAGTTATTATTGGCTAGTTATGAACATGATTGTACAACCTGTAGTAAATCAACAGCTTGTCGTCTACAAGAAATAGCTAAAAAACTTGGAATTACAAAAGTTAGATTTGATCGTGGTCAAAATGTACTTCCTATTGATAACAGTTCGGGCGCTTTAATCCGTGATCCTAACAAATGTATTCTTTGTGGTGATTGTGTGCGTGCTTGTGAAGAAATACAAGGAATAGGAGCTATAGATTTTGCATGGCGTGGTGCTAATACTCATGTAGTACCTGCATTTAATAAAGGACTTGCTTTTGTAGATTGTGTAGATTGTGGTCAATGTTCAAGAGTTTGTCCGACGGGAGCCATTGTACCTAATTCACAAATAGATCAAGTTTGGAAAGAAATTGATAATCCAAATAAAACTGTTGTTGTTCATTTTGCACCGGCAGTGCGTGTTGCTATTGGAGAGGAATTTGGGATGCCGGCGGGTACAATTATGCCGGGTCAGTTAGTATCTGCACTTCGTTCAATTGGTTTTGATAAAGTTTATGATACTTCTTATTCAGCTGATGTAACTATAGTTGAAGAAGCTAGTGAATTTGTTGGTAGATTAAAAAATGGAGGTGTTTTTCCAATGTTTACCTCTTGTTGTCCAGCATGGGTAAAATATATGGAACAGTATTATCCAGAAATGTTATCTAATTTATCGTCTTGTAAATCACCAATGAGTATGTTAGGTGCTTTATCTAAAAAATATTTACCTGAAATATTAAATGTAGATAGAAAAAATATTGTTGTTGTTGCTATAATGCCTTGTACAGCTAAAAAAGTTGAAGCTAAACGACCTGAATTTTCTACTGATGGGATGCCTGATACTGATTATGTATTAACTACACAAGAGCTAGCTACTATGATAAAGCAATCTGGCATAAGATTCCAAGATATTTCACCAGAGAATTTTGATTTACCATATGGTTATAAAACAGGTGCTGGTGTTATTTTTGGTAATACTGGTGGTGTTACAGAAGCTGCTTTACGTTATGTTATAGAGATTGTAGAAGGTAAGAGTTTGTCAAATATAGAGTTTACTGATGTAAGAGGTGAAGAAGGTATTCGTGAAGTTGAACTTACAGTTGGTGGTATAGTTGTAAAGATAGCAGTAGTTCATGGGTTAAAAAATGCAAAACGTTTAATTGAAGATATTAAAGCTGGTAAAAGAAGTTATCATTTTGTTGAGGTTATGTCTTGTCCGGGTGGTTGTATTGGTGGTGCAGGGCAACCAGTTTATTTTGATATGGCGGTTAGAACTAAACGAACAAGTGGATTATACGAAGCTGATAGAATGTTACAAATTCATAAGTCACAAGATAACCCTTATGTTAAGGATCTTTATAAAGAGCACCTTGGAGAAATAGGAGGTGAGTTAGCTCATCATTTATTACATACTCACTATCGTAATAGGAAACGTATTTCAGAAGATGGTATGGCAATACTTGAAAATTCAGGTAATAAGCTTTCTATTAGTGTTTGTGTTGGCACGAATTGTTTTATGAAAGGTTCTCAAGAAATATTAAAAAATATTTTAGATCTTATTGAAGAACGTAAATTAAGTGAGTATGTTGAAGTAAAGGCTAATTTCTGTATGGAAAATTGTGATAAAGGACCAAATATTAGTATAGGTAATAAAATTTATGCGGGTGTCGATATTGATTCTATAATTAAGGAAATAGAAACGCAATTATTTGAAGTAAATACTATAAAAAATAGTATTTAATTATAATAAAACATTTAACTAATAATTAGGATCTAACCAAATAGTTTTTCATACTATTTTGGTTAGATTTTTTTATATATTATATTATATTATATTATATTATATTATAGTATATTATATAATTGCTTTTTATATAAAAAATGTATGGTACTTAGTTTTAAATAGTTTGTTTTAATAAAATAATTTTTTCGTATATTTGTGTTTATAAATTTATATTTATATTTATATTTATGTTTGTTATTAAACATATAAATAGATATATAAATAAACATGGGAGTGTAAATTATGTGGAAAATATATATATTTGTTTTATTTATTATTTCATTTATATTTTCTGATGTTTATATCTTATTTGCAAATAATACATTTGATTATAGAGATTTTTATTGGAAACCGATGAAGATTATTCCCGAATCATACCAAGATAATTATTGGTATGAAATATTTTTTTTAAAAGACAATCCTAAATATGGTTTTGTTTGCGGGAATAATTCATCTTTTGCTAAAACGTATGATAGTGGAAAAACTTGGGTTGCAAGTAGAATTTGTACTGAATATTTTCATGCAGAATGTGTATATTTTGCAAATCAAGATGTAGGTTATGTTTCAGGTGTAGAGGGAATATTTAAAACAATAGATGGTGGTAAAAAATGGAAAAAATTATCTTTACCTTTTTTATCTACTGCTTCCACTTGGGGACATTATATTATTGGTCCTAATGATATTTGGTTAGTTGCTGGAGATTGTTATACAGGTGTACAATACATTTTAAAATCTGTAGATGGGGGAAATACTTGGCGGGATACTTCTTTTGTTATTTATAATTCACATTTAATAGATATAATAATATATGATAAAGATGGCTTAGGATATATAATTGGAAGTGGTATAATTTTAAGAACTCTTGATGGTGGTAAACATTGGGAAAAATTTGCTGACACTCCTAATTTTTATGGAAGTCAATATAATTGGCATGAAGATATGAATATTTACGATAAGTCTTTTATTATTCCTATTTCTCAATATTGTTCGGGTAGTTTTGATACTAATGGGGGGTTAGCTTTTAGTAAAGATGCGGGGAAAAATTGGAATACTGTTGTTACGCCAGCCTCTATGTTTGGTACTTATATATTAAATGATTCAACAGGTTTTGGATGTGGTCAGGATAGAAATGTTTTTTATACTACTGATGCAGGTGCTTCTTGGAGTAAATTAACTTGTGGAATTTCTAATAATAATCATCTTGATGATTTATGGTTTGTTAATGATACAACTGGATTTGTAGTTGGCGAAGGTATCTATAAATTACAACGTAAGGATACTACAATTGAAATTACAGGTGATACTGTTTTATGTGAAGATGGAACTAATCTTACTACTACATTATTTGCTAGTGATAATTTTAGTAGTTATGATTGGTATAAAGTATTAGATAATGAAAATGTTTTAATAAAAAGTACTTCGTCTAATAAATTAAGTGATGTTGATTCTGGGACATATTTTGTTGTAGGAATAATTTTTGGTTGTGAGCAAGTTGTTTCTAAGTCAATTCAAGTAAAATATTATCCAGAATTTAAGGCTAAAGTTGAATTTGATAAACAGTATTATTGTCAAAATGATACAGCTTATGTTTGGTTTGAGGCAAATAATCCTATTCGATCATTTAATTGGTTTGATAATTCTAAAGAAGACACAATTAAAATTTATAAATCAGGAAATTATTGGATAACTCTTATAGATACAAATGGATGTAATATAACCGTTGAGTTTACAATTAATTTTTTAGAAATGGAAGTCCCAGAATTAGAATTAAAAGGTAAACAAAGAATTTGTGATGGTGAAAAATCTTTAATTTTGTTGAAAAATGCAGATAGTTATGAAGAAATAATTTGGTTTTTGGATGGTCAGGTAATAGATAAAAATGTATCTCAAATTTATGCAAGTACTACGGGATTTTATTATGTATATGTATCTAATAAAGGTGCATATTGTAAAATGTATTCAGATTCTATATATATAGAGCTTGCATTTGAAAAAAATGTTCTTGAATTTGATTTTGATAATGATAGTTTATTTTTAATAGACTCTGTACGTTTTCCTGAAATTGGATGTAAAAATATTAAGATTTATAATAAAGGTGAAAAAGAAATTAAATTACACAATGTTATTCTAGCAAAAAAAGTATCTTTTTCGTTACCTTTATCTCAATTTCCTATAATAATTCCGTCTAAACAATATAAAGAACTTACAATTTGTTATTCACCTCAATCATTAGAGAATGAATATGATACTTTAATTTTTATGGATTTTTGTTCTTCCCATAGAATTCCAATTATGTCAGCAGGAAAGAGCCGATACGATAGTACTATATCTTCATGTGATGTTCCAATAGCTATAAAGACAAAAAATATATTTAGTACTTTTACTATTGATATACCTGTTCCTAATCCAACAAGTTCAAAAACTTTTATAAGTTATAGAATATTTTTAAATAAAGATGAAGAATTTTATGATGAGTTAGTATTTATTCAATTATTTAATATTTTAGGTGAAGAGATAAAAGGCAAATTAACAAATAAAAATATAAATGTAGATATAGAAAAATTAAATAATGGTAATATAATAAATGGACAATTAGAGATATCGACTTGTAATTTACCAAGTGGTATATATTTCTTAAAAGTGAATTGTAAACATAGTAGTTATATTGTAAATTTAATAATTAATCATTAAATTAAATTAAATTAAATTTAAT
>CAYYIP010000006.1:98979-101920 GCA_964472015.1 uncultured Hyphomicrobiales bacterium
TAAATTTAATAATTAATCATTAAATTAAATTAAATTAAATTTAATGATTATATTTATTATTAAATAAAAATATAGAATAAGGTTAATTATCAAGTAATTATTTAATTAATAGTTTTTATATAGTGAATAATAATATGGAAAATATAATTAATATTAAAGAAATATTACTGCAAAAATTAATTTATAAAGTTTTTTTTAACTACAATAAAGAATTACAAACTGTTGATGGAAAGACTTTAAAAATTATATCTATAGGTAATTTTAATTCTGATTATGGTCCTGATTTTTCTAATAGTTGTATACTTATTGATAATGAGTTAAAAATTGGGGATATAGAGGTTCATAAGAGAAGTTCTGATTGGATTAATCATAAGCATTATGAAAACAGGGATTATGATAATATAATACTTCATATTGTTTTAGATAATGATAAAGATTTTTCAAAGGAATTAGATATAAAGTTTGATACATTATTATTAGATAAAGAAGAAATATTATTATTGATTGAGCAAAATAACAATTCTCTATATAGTTTTACAAATAATATTAATATAGATTGCTCTAAATTTGCCTTAAAACGTTTATTGAAAAAAACGATTGAAGTTTATTATTTATTATTAAATAATAATTTAGAAAAAGTTCTTTTATGTAGTGTTCATACTTTTTTATCGAGGTATTATTATAGAAGACGTCGTAAAAATTTATATAAAGATAAGGATATTATAAGTATAATGGAGTCAGTTAAAGATTCTAATTTGTATAAATTTTTAATAAATCTAAAAGACAATAAAATAGAAGCATTTAATGAAGAAATAAAAAATGTGTTAAACAATAAAATATTTAATGAAGGTAAACATCTCCGTATGGAATTATTTATAAATTGTGTTTTTCCAATAGCTTTTTGTATAGCTGATATAAATCAGAAGAAAAATCTTTTATTTTGGTATTGGCAAGAAAAAGTTATTTGTAGATATCAAAAATTAACATATTCTTTTCCAGACCAATCTCAAAAATATATTTGGCAACAGCAAGGTTTACTTGAATTATTAAAGGAAAAAGAATTAAGAGCTTTTGATGTTATTAAAGATGCAGAGGATGAATTTTATTATCATATAGATGTAGATGAATTAACTTTTGATAAATTAAGTTATGCTCCTTTTTATATAAATTAAAAATTGATTATTAATTATTAATTATTAATTTATTGATTTTAATTATTATATATTTCATATATGTAAGTTATATTAAATTTTAGATATAAGAGCAAGTGTTTAATTATATAGAATTAATAAAAAGTAAATTGATATTTAATAAAGTAAGTTTAATATTAAAAAACAGGGAAAATCTTGAAAATTATTGACTAATTTAAAGTTTATTAAGTAATTAGAATAAAAATATGTTTAAACAATATTTTAATAGTAAAATATACATTCTTTTTTTGATATTTATATTATTTATTGTAGGTTGTCAAACAAAAGAATATATAAATTTCAATACTTATTTTAATACATTTTATAATGCAGAAAGATTAATGAATGAGTCAGAGGAGGAATTTTCTTTCCAGCAAGATAAGAAAAGGGTATCACCTAGTATTATTGCGCCTATGTCTAGTATTCCTGCTCTTGATAATAATGATAATTTACCTCCTACATTTCTAAGTTCTGTTATTGTTTCTAAAGCTGTTCGTCAATCTGTAGAAGTAAAATTAGATTCTATTTTAATAAAGGGTTCTAAAATATTAGCAAAAAAATCTAAAAGTGATTATGTTGAACCTACGTTATTTTTAATGGCAAAAACTTATTTTTACAAAGAGGAATGGTTACCTGCTCAAATAAAATGTAGTGAATTAATAGATTTAAATCCAGAAGGTGATTATTCTCCTGATGCACATTTATTGATGTCTTTTTCATTACTTTTACAAAAGAAATATCATGCGGGCAAAACGATGTTATCTCGTACTGTTGATGTTTCTTGGTTGAAGAAACGGTATGATATTTTAACAAAAGCTTTTAATATGGAAGCAGAATTAGCTATACTTGATAATGATTTGGAGGGTGCTATTAGGCCATATTTTCAAGCGATAGCACAATCTGATGATAATACTATTAAAGCTTTATGGCAGTGTGAATTGGCAAATATTCTTTTTAGAATGGGAAAATTTGAACGGGCAAAAAATGCTTATGCAAAAGTTTTGAATTTTTCACCTAACTTAGTTGTAGAATATGAAGCAAAACTGTATTATGCTTCTTGTTTAATTAGATTAAATGATACTATGGCGGCGGAAAAAGTTCTTAAAAGATTAGATAATGATGGAAAATTTACAGAATGGAAAGATTATGTAATGGCACAAAGGTTATTAAAGACACGTTTATATGATACATTAAATCTTATTGCGGTTGAGTCAGAAGCAGATTCTTTATATCCTTCTAGTAAAGCTAAAATGGCATATTATTTTGAAAAAGGAATTCAAGAATACAAGAAACGTAATTATTTAGATGCGAAGAGATATATGGGTATGGCAAGAAGTGCACCGGTTCCTATATCAACTACTGCAAATAAATTATTTATTTTTTTGAATAGTTGGGAACTTGCACATAAAAATATAGAATTAAATAAAATGACTTTTAAAGAACCTAATTTTACAAAAGGACAAAATAAAAAAGAAATAAATCAATTAAAAGAACCAGATACAATAAATCAATTAAAAGAACTAGATATAACAAATAAAAATATAGATACAAATGATTTATATAATAAAATTGTAAAGTTAGATATATCTGATAACAAAAATTTAAATGATGTTATAAAAGTAGATAAAAACGCTATAAAAAACAGGAATAAAAAATCAGATATTAAATTAAATATTAAAAAAGAGGCTTTAAATCCTAATGATATTAATTTAAATAATGATATTAATTTAAATAATGATATTAATTTAAAT
>CAYYIP010000006.1:102020-115493 GCA_964472015.1 uncultured Hyphomicrobiales bacterium
TAATGATATTAATTTAAATAATGATATTAATTTAAATAATGATATTAATTTAAATCTTGATACAAGTAAAAAAATATTAGTTGACCCTAATTATAATGAAGCAACATTACCTGAATTAACTGAAGAAAAAAAGACTTATAATTTTGTTCGTCCTAATATAGATTCTAAATTTATAGCTGAAGAAGATATGAGGGCAAGCGTTGTAAATGTTCAAATTTCTGATTCTGCTACATTAAGACTTGAAATAGCAAATTCTTATTTTTCATTGGCCAGATTGCACTATAATATAGGGAATATAGATTCTGCTAATTATTATTACTATATGGCTGCCTCGGAAGCGCCTTTAGAATCACCTGGCTCGGCACGTTATTTATATGTATATTCGACTAGTGTACGTGATACAAATGAGCAGAAGGCTGATTCTATTCTTGATATTATTGTAGCTACTCAACCGAAGACAGAACATGGAAAGGCAGCGATGGCTCAACTTGGATATACTGCAGCTTTTGTAGTTGATACAGTAGTTTCTTTATATAATTCAGGGTTTGATTTAATGAAATATTCGGAGTATTCTTTTGCAATTGAGCAATTTAAACAAATATATACAAGATTTCCAGAGAATATGCAATATGCTCCTAAGTCTTTATATTCTATTGGTTATATTTTTGAAAATAAATTAATGCAATATGATAGTGCATATTTTTATTATAAAAAAATAATTAATGATTATCCTAATTCTGTTTATGCAAAAGAATTAATTATTCCTATACAATATTTAACATTGTTGAATTCTGGTGAACCGATACCGGAAGAGTTACAAGAAAAGAAGATACAAATATATCATGCTGACCGTTCTGTATTAACAGCTCCTATTGATACAAGTTTATTATCTAAGCCCCAAAAAACCGAAGAAAGTGGATTTAGTTTTGATGATTTAAAAAATCCATCAAAATTATTAGATAAGGCAAAAAAGAGTCTTAAAGATAAATATAATAAGTTAAAAGATGAATATAATAAAGTTAAGGATATGGATTTTAAAGATGAGCTTAATAAAAAATTAAATGAAGAAAAGGAAAAACTTATTCCTAAATTAGATAAAATATTACCTAAAGAAAGTAATGATACAACTACTTTAAAAAAACCAATATTAGAACAACAGAAAAAATCACCTTAAAATTTTGTTTATTACAAAAGAAAATTAAGTTTATTTTAAAGTATTTTTTAGTTTTCTGTAATTTTTATTTATAATATTAATATATAATATATAGTATAGTTTAATATATTTTATTTTTTAAGGGATTTTATAGTTAAATGTTCCAAAATAGGTTACTAAAAAATTTATTTTCATTATCTCTTGCAGAGATTGCTACTAAGGGCATTGTTTTTTTTCTAAATGTTTATATTGCTCGAGTACTTAAGGTTGAAGGTTACGGTATAATTACCAATATTACTTCTATTGTTATTTACTTGACAATGATTAATCTCGGCTTTAATATGGTTGGTTTACGTGCTGTATCTCGTATTCCATCAAACAGAGAGAAATATGTAAATAATATTTTAACATTAAAGTTAGTTTTATCTATAATATTATTTGCATTTTTAGTTTTATATATAATTTATTTATCAGAGCAATCTTATTTAGAAAAAATAGCTTTATTACTTGGTGGTCTTCAACTATTTTCTACTGCTTTGCAGATTGATTGGTTTTATCAAAGCATAGAACGTATGGAAATATTGGGGTTACGTCAATTTTTAGTTAGTTTAGTAACTTTTATTGGTGTAATTATATTTGTAAAGTCGCCGGATGATATACATATTTATATGGCTATTGTTTCTTTATCATTATTAATTAATAATGGTTGGTTAATTATATTATATATAAAAAAATATGCCAAAATACATTTAGAGTTTCAATTAAATTTTTGGAAACAATTATTAAACGGGTCTTTACCTATAACTGTTTCTATTGTATGTACAACAATTATAAATTCTTTTAATATTATTTATTTAGGTTTAACGGTAAGTGATTATAGATTAGGGCTATTTGGGTCGGCATTTAAGTTATATGCATTTAGTATAATTCCGGCCTCTATTATTCAAAATGCTTTTATGCCTTCTATTGCGCGTGCAGTTGATATAAGTTCTAGACAACAAGTAATGTTGAAGTATGTAAAGATGTTATCTTTTGTTGCATCTATAATACCTATAATCATTATGTTTTTTGCTGATTTTTTTATAAATCTTATTTATGGTGATAAATTTATTGGAGCAGTAATTAATTTACGTTACTTAATGTTTGCTATTTTTTTTGGATATTATAATGTATCTATAATGCCTACTATGCTTGCTTGGGGTAAAGAAAAAATAATTATGGGTATATTTTGTATAGCGGCGCTTGTTAATATTGTTTTGAATATTATTTTTGTTAATAATTTTTTAGAAATTGGTTCAGCTTTTGCTAGTATTGGAAGTGAATTAATAGCATCGGTTTTGTTAACTATATTATTAGTTCGTGAAATAAATAAAAATTATATATCTACATTTATTAAATTTATAAGTATTGCAACTATTTCTACAGGTATTAATTATCTAATATTTAATAGTGGATTAATTTTAGACAGTAGTATTTTTTATAATTTTAATGTATATATAATGAAATATTTAAATATACAGAATTTTATTCAGAATGTATTAGGAATAATTTTTTCTTTTATTGGATTTTTATTATTTCTTTCAATTTTTAATATTATTAAAATAAAAGACTTAAGGAGTATTTTTAGAAATGAAGTTTGATTTTGTAATTATTGGTGCTGGTTTAACAGGTTGTACAATTGCTGAGTATATAACAAGTCATACTGATAAGAAAGTTTTAATTATAGAACAACGTGAACATATTGCGGGCAATTGTTATGATTTTAGAGATGAGCATAATATATTAGTTCAAAAATATGGACCGCATATTTTTCATACAAAATATGAATCTGTCTGGGAATATCTTTCTAAATTTACTGAATGGGAAACTTATGAACATTATGTTTTAGGTAATATTGAAGGAAATTATGTTCCTATTCCTTTTAATTTAGTGTCTATAAAAAAATGTTTTCCTGAAGAACTGGCTACAAGAATAGAAAAAAAATTATTATCTAAATTTGAATATGGGACTAAAATTCCAATTTTAGATTTATGTAATTATAAGGATAAAGATTTAGAATTTTTGTATAATTTTATATATAAGAATGTTTTTGAAGGATATACGAGCAAACAGTGGGGAATACCACTATATGAATTATCTAAAACTGTTTCAGAAAGAATACCTGTATTTATATCGAATGATTGCAGATATTTTCAAGATAAATATCAAGCTATACCTCGTTTAGGATATACAGAATTATGTAAGAATATGTTAAGAAATAAAAATATACATATTTTATTATCTACTAATTATTTTGACATTGCAAATCAAATAGAATATGATAAACTTATTTATTCTGGAAAGATAGATACTTTTTTTAATTACAAATATGGACATTTACCATACAGAGATTTAGACTTTGAATTTATTTATTATGATTTAGAGAAATTTCAGCCTGTTGCACAGGTAAATTATCCAAACAGCAATGATTTTACGCGTATTACTGAGTTTATACATTTTTATAATACACAAAAACATATAGGGACTGTTATAGCAAAAGAATATTCTAAAGAACATAATCCGGAATTAAATCTTGCTCCTTATTATCCTGTGCCTAACAAAAAAAGTGAGCTAATGATTAAGAAGTATTTGGCAGAAGTTAAAAAGAAGAACAATATTTTATTTGCTGGGCGTTTAGGAGATTATAAATATTATAATATGGATGATACTGTTTACAGAGCAATTGAAGTTGCAAAGAAATTAGTTGAGATTTTATAAAATAGTTATGTATAGACCTAAATTTTATCATTATAATATTGTAACGTCTACTAATGATATTGCATTTCAGTTACTAAAAAAAGATAAAGAACTTGCAGCGGTTGTAGTTACTGCTGATTGGCAAAGTTCAGGTCGAGGTCGTAATGGTAATATATGGAAAAGCAATAAAGGCGAGAACTTGCTTTTTTCTTATGGAATCGTTCATAATCCTAGTATAATAAAATTATATTTATTACAAATAATAGGAACGCTTGCGGTAAAAGAGTTATTAATAAATTATATTCCTAATGAATATATAAGGATTAAATATCCAAATGATGTTTATATAAAGAGTGCGCCTAATGTTATTTTTAGAAAAAATTCGGGTGTTATTTCTGAAACAAATTATATTAATAATAATTTATGTTATTCTGTTATAGGTATAGGTATTAATGTAAAACAAGCGCCAAATAAAGACATCCCTAATTCTATTGCATTAGCTGATTGTGTTGAAATTTATAATAATGGTATAAATTTTAATAAAATTGATTTAGAAAATATGCGAATAATGTTAGGAAATATTATTTCTAAGTTATTAGACTTAGAAGAATATTATATAAAGGAAAAATGGCTTGAAGAATTAAATATATATAAAAAGAAAATCATATTATTAAATGAAGAAACAGAAAAATTGTATAATGTAGTAAATATTATGCAAGATTGTCGACTTGTTATTTCTGATTTAGATGGGAATAAAAAAATTGTTAATAATGGTGATTCTATAAGATATAATTTAGAATAATTGTTATAACTTATAATTTAATTGAATTATAAGTTATAACAATTATTTTTTTATAATTAATTTATATTTATATTTATATTTAATAAAATAATAGTATTTTATAAAAAATATATTAATTTTATGTCTATTAATAATGAATTAAAAACAGAAGTTAATATTGATAAAGTGATGGATACGCCTTTGCCAATATATACTTCTAAAAATAAAGAGAATAATAAAGGAAATGAGACTGCAATAGCTGCTATAGATGTAGGAACGAATTCTTTTCATCTTATTGTTGTTAAGGTAGATTCTAATGGTGTTGTTTACACTTTAACTCGTAATAGGGAAACCTTACGATTAGGTGAGGGCAGTGGTGGTGAGATGAAGATATTGAGTGAGGAATCAATGAAAAAAGGTTTAGAAGTACTTGAAAATTTTAAAAAAATAGCAGAAACTCATAATGCAAAGATACGTGCTATTGCTACGAGTGCCATACGTGAAGCCTTAAATTCTAATATTTTTATTGATTTAGTACGAGAGAAAACAGGTATAGAAATAGAAATAGTTTCTGGTGATGAAGAGGGTCGATTGACTTTTTTAGGAGTTTCTTATTGTGTACCTATAATTGATCATAAAACAATGATTGTTGATATAGGTGGTGGTAGTACTGAAACTGTTATTGGTATAGATAATGATATTCTTTTTACTAATAGTGAAAAATTAGGTGCTGTTAGGTTAACACAACGTTTCTTTTCTGATGGTGTTATAACTGATTATAAAATTGATAAATGTAGAAGGTATATAAGAGGGAAATTTGCTTCTATAATAGCAAAAATGAAAGAGATTGGTTTAAAAAAAATAGTTGGTACGGCGGGGACTTTTGAAACAATTGTTAAATTGACTAAGGTTATAGATGAAGATAATTTTGAGTTTGTTGATGGAGTTTCTGCTTCTGTTACTTCTATGCTAGCTGTTATAGAAGATATAGTAAGAGCAAAAACGCCGTCGCAGATTAAAAAAAAATTTAATGTTGATGAAAGACGATCGGAGATAATTTTAGCTGGTGCTTTAATTGTTGAGTATCTTATTAAAAATTCTGAGTTATCAAAAGTAACATTTTCACCTTATGGTTTAAGGGAGGGAATAATTTATGATACTATACAGAAATTAAATATATTAAGTAATTTTAACAATGTTTCGGATATAAGGAAACAATCTATTTATAATCTTGCAAAAAAATACAAAGTATATTTATTACATTCTGAGCATGTATTAAATACTTCTTTTATTATTTTTGACTGTTTAAAGTTAAAAAAACTTAATTTATATCATAAAGAATTACTTGGATATGCTGCAATATTACACGATATTGGATATTACGTATCAAATGAACAGCATCATAAACATTCTTTATATTTAATAAAGAATAGTGATTTACAGGGTTTTACTAATAATGAAACTTTAATCATTGCTAATATTGCGCGTTATCATAGAAAGAGTCATCCGAAAAAAACACATGAAGATTATTCTATTCTATCTGATAAAAAAAAGGAAATTGTTTCTATTCTTGCTGGTATTTTACGCTTGGCTGAAGGAATGGATAGACGACACAAACAAATTGTAAAATCAATTGATGCAACATTTGATGGTAATAAGTTAGTATTAACTTTACATGCAGAAGATGATAATATTCCAGATATTGAAATTTGGGGGGTAAACAGAAGAAAATTATTATTAGAGCAAGTTTTAAATATAGAAATAGAAGTTTTAAAGGGTAAAAAATAATTTTTTATAAAAAATGAAAATTTATTTGTTTTTTTGATAAAAATATTTTATTTTTGTAGATACTTTTTTCATAAGTTTCCTTGATAATTTATTTGCTCGGGTGGCGGAACTGGTAGACGCTCAGGACTTAAAATCCTGTGATGGCAACATCGTACGGGTTCAAGTCCCGTCTCGAGTACTTATAAGGAATAAACATATATTATAATGTTTATTCCTTATTTTTATATATAAATTAAATAATATATTATAATTATTAAGATATAAACAGATAAAAAGAAAAACTTTTTCTTCAATATTACTATTTTATATTTAATATTAAAGAAAAAGTTTTTTATTAGTAGCGGGGTCAGGACTTGAACCTGAAGCCTTCGGGTTATGAGCCCGACGAGCTACCAATTGCTCCACCCCGCGATATTTTATATTACAAAGATACGTAATTTATGGACAAAAACAAAATGTTTGTTATTTTTTTGTTTTTAAAGTTAAAATCAATATTTTAGTAAAATATTTTATATACTTAATAATTATATATAAAAAATATATATAAAAAAATTAAAATTTCCGTTTGAAATTTCTATTTTAACTATTGTAAAAAAGAAATGATAGCTATTATTGATGTTGGAAATACGAGAACAAAATTAAGAATAAATAGTGAGATTTATTTTTTTATAAATAATAAAATAAATGAAGATTTAATTGAAGAAATAACATTAAAATATAATATTGACAAATTATATTATTCTTCGGTTAATAATTCAGCATTATATAGATTAAAAAAAATAATAAATCTAATAAACTATAATAATAAAGCTACTAATATTGAATTAATTGATACTAGTAAATTATTACAAGATCAAACTATAATTGATTTTAGTTTTACAGACGGGATGGGGAATGATAGGAAATTTGGACTTATTGCTGCACAAAATATAGTAATATCACCTTTAATAACGATAGATTGTGGTACTGCTATAACTTTAAATGTATTATCATTTAATAATAGGGCATTAGGTGGAGCTATTTTCCCGGGGTTATATACTTCTGCTTTAGCATTAAAACATTTTACTTCTCAATTACCATTAATAGAAGCAGTACTAACAGAAGAAAATATTATTAATAATACAGAAGGTGCAATAAATTTTGGTATTAAGTCTACTATTTTAGGTGGGATTGAATATGCAATAACTCAGATAAAACTAGATATATTAAAAGAGCAAGATATACCTTTAATATTTACAGGTGGATATGGAAAATATTTAATGGAAATATTAAATAAAAAAGAGATTTTTAAAAATGCAATTTTTATAGAAAATTTAGTTTTAGATGGGATATTATTATTAATAAATAAGAATAATAAATAAGAATAATAAATAAGAATAATAAATAAGAATAATAAATAAGAATTTTAAAAAGAGATAAGTTTATTGTAACTTAAAATATAAAAATGTTACATTCTAATATTAATTTTTTTAGTGAAACAAAAATAAAGACGATTATTTTTTATTAAAATAAATAATATAATATAATTATGATAGAAATAGATGATTTACAAATTATATTAAGTGAATTAGATAATATAGTTCTTGATGATTATTTTCCTTTTTCGGAGATGCATTGTATTTGGGAGATGCGTTGTGGTGCTTTACGTTTATTTGAAAAAATAATGTTGTATTTTCCGAAAAATAAGGTAGTTTTTGATGCAAGAGAGTTACAAATTAAGTCCTTAATTTCAAAAGAAGATGGTATAGATAATGTTATAAATTATAATATTCCTACATTAAAATTTATTTTACCTATTGTATTAAATACAGAAATAAAAAAGAAAATAGTAAATTATATAAAAGAAAATTCAAATATGAATATATATTTTAAATCTAGTGATGCTATTTTTGCAAAATACTTACCTAATTATTTATTAGAAAGTAAAGAATTAGAAGTTAAAGAAAAAGAGGAACTTTATATAAACATTGATAATGTAAATATTATAAGATATTTATGGGATAATTTAGATTTACAATCAAGAGAAATAGAACAAGATATTTATATGCTTAAAAATACAAATGTTTTTCATTATACAATAGAGGACAATTTATATAAAGGAATAAATGTTCAGTTATATCCTGGGGTTATAATAGATACTTCAAAAGGTAGTGTTATACTTGAAGATAATGTTCAAATTATGCATAATTCTGTTATTATTGGTCCTTGTTATATAGGGCAGAATACAATAATAAAGGTAGGTTCAAACATATATGAAAATTGTTCTTTTGGTTCTTATTGTAAAATAGGGGGCGAGGTAGCGGATACTATTTTTCATAATTATTCTAATAAGCAACATAGTGGTTTTATTGGTGGTTCTTATATTGGCGAATGGGTAAATTTAGGTGCAGATACAAATAATTCAGATTTAAAAAATAATTATTCAAAGATAGCGGTAAACTTACCTCATAAAGTAATTGATACAGGGAAGCAGTTTTTAGGTTGTATGTGTGGCGATTATTCTAAGACGGCTATATGTACGAGGATAAATACAGGTACTATTATTGGTAATTGTGCTATGATAGCGATTAGTAGATTAACACCAAAATATATTCCTTCTTTTTCTTGGTTAACAGAAGAATTAGAAAATATATATAAAATAGAAAAGGCGATAGAAACTGCAAAAATAGTTTTAAAAAGACGAAATAAGATTATAACAAATGAAGAGGAAAAAATGTTATTATCTATTTTTAATAAGTATAAAAAATAATTATATATTTTATTAAAAATTAATGTTTATAAATATTTTTTGAAGAAACGTTATAAAATGTTAAAAAAACAGCATAAAAAATTAATTCTTTATATTGTTTGTAGTGAGTTTGTTTTTTAGTTTAATTTTAAAATTAAATATTTATTAAAATAATATTTTTTAGTACATATATTGTAACAAAATATATAGGTATAGAGTCTTTATGTAGTATTGATAATTTTTTAATTAATTAAGATATTAGAATTGTAAAAATAAAATATTAGAATTGTAAAGACTATTATAATTTATTTTGTTTGTTTATATCAAAAAAAAATATTATTTTAAACTATATTATTAATGTTATAATTCAATTTATAAATTATATTTTTCATTTTCATTTTAATAGTTTTTATAACTGAATATAACTTTTTATAATTTTAATACATTATACATTGAATATTTAAATAAATAATAAATTGTAATTTAAAAAATAGGTTTTTTTATGAAAAAATATTGCTCAAAATTTTTAATAATAGTAGTACTATTATTTATTGCTAATTTAGGGACTCTAATAGCACAAAACACGTTTGATGTTGGGTTTGATGGTAAAATAGTATTTTTTGATCCTACTGACAAGCCGGGATATGCTATAAATTATTATTTTCCTGAATCATTTTGCTCTGAGTATACGGCAACAAGTGTTACTTATTCTAATAAGGAGATGGGAGTAGGACCAAGGATGTTAACAAAAATGAAGTTTCCTTTTATGACTTTTACTAGTAATGAGCCGGCAGATTTTTGGAGAATAATGGTAGGTATGGATTCTGATACCCCTACTGATGTTGCTATATTTTTACGTAATGCAGATAAGTTACCTAGATGTACAGGTAGCTTTGATACTTCTGCTGCTAATGGATGGGTAAAAGTATGGGATGGTCAATATGACTATGAAAGAAATGATATTGAACCATTATATATTGATGCTATGGGTATGGAATTTCCGGCATTAGTAGTTGAATTTGCAGAAACGTTTTTTTATGAAGGTGAATATTTAGAAGTTGTTTTCCATAATAAAAGTGGCGATTATCCATTAGATGATGATTTGAATGTATGGTATTTAAATTATAATTATCCTTTTTTATGTTATATATTAAATGATGACTATGGGTATGGTTCGGATAATCATCCAGGTCCTAGATACGCATTATCTTATAAAATGATATGGGATTGGACATTGTATTTAAACAATTGGCCTTATAATTCTCATGGTGAAGATTTTTTCTATGGCGAGGGTGCAGATACTTATAGTGTATATATGAAGGAGATGTATCCACGTCCTCTTATACAATTTGAATACACAGATGCAATGGTAATAGATAGGATAATAGCTGATGTTCCTGATATTGTTAAGATAGATGAGGCTAATTATGATATGATAAGATTAAATATAAGAACTACAGAAGGTGGTGAAATACCATTAAAATTACTTGATTTAAATTTAACAACTGGCGATGGTTCTGCAATGTATATAAACAAAGCTAAACTTTATTATACAGAAGATGCAAATGAGTTTGATTTTGAAGATGCAGTTCCAATAAAAGAGTTTGTTTTTGAAGATCTTATACAGGAACCAGATTATAGTTATGTTATTTCATTAGATACACCACTTGAATTAATTGGAGGCAATAATTATTTTTGGTTAGTATATGAAATTCCTACATATAATAGTTGTGGTGATATTTTATCGATGAGACTTGAAAGCATAAAAGTAAGAGAGCTTAATACAATACTAAAAGAAGTTCCTGTTAAATTTTTAAGTTCTGAACCTATAGAATATTCACCTGTTAATATATTAGCTCCTGATATAGTTAATCATAAAGTATGTAAAAAATTAGGAAGTTATACTATTAATTTAGCTGTAGAAGGTGCTGTTAATTATGATGTTTGGTACTACTCATTAGATGGTAATTATTGGAATGTAGTAGGCGAAGGAGATGATTTTGCAGAAGGATTAGAAGGAAATAGAGGTATTAATAAAAATGTTGAATTAACAATAGATGAGTTTATATATCCTTATTATAAATATGTTGCTATAGGACCAAATGGATGTGAAAAAGCTATAGATAGTTGTATCATTGAAATTGAATATATAGACCCAATTGGAGAAGTAAATATTGAATATGTAGGGGATAAAAATTTAAATGAAAAGGTAAGAGAAGGTGAAATATTAAATTTTGTGGCAAATGTTGAAAATGCACCACCTGCTGTACCTACTTCTTATAAATGGCAAATAAAAAAATCGACTCTTTGGGAAGATATTCCTGTAGCAGAATTTCCATCAGCAAATACTAAAGAATTAGAATTAATTGTTGATACACGTAATTATTATGGATTTTTAAGATGTGTAGTTGAACAAATAGATGCTGAATATCCAGAATCTTGTCAACTAACTTATATTTCTAATGAACTTAATTTTGATGTAGAGGTTGCAGATTTCTTCTTTACAGAGCAACCAAAAATAAAATCAACTATTTGTGAAGGTGAAGATTTTGAAATTTATGCAGCATACTATGGGTCTATTGTAAGTGCTAAGTGGCAACATAATGGCGAAGATATATATGACAAAGCAGGAAATTTATATACATCTCAAATTTTAAATATAAAGAATGTAGATATTAGTGATGCAGGCTTGTATTCTTATGTTGTAGAAGCATATGCAAAAGATGATAATGGGAGATTAACATTTCAAACATTTACAACAAGACCCGCTGAATTATTTGTTATAGATGGTAATTATATTTTCAAACAACCTGAGGCAAAAACTTATGCAGAAATGAATAGTTCGGTTATTTTAGAATTTATAGCAGATGTAAAAGGTGAATATGAATACCAATGGTATAAGAGAACGGTATCTGGTGATATAGAATTAAAGAATAATTATAAATATAAAGGTACTAAAGCAAATGCACTTGTTATAAATTATTTAAATGCAGATGATTATACTTATAATGGTGAATATTATTACTGTAAAATAACAGGGCAATGTAATGTAGTTAATACAGAACCATCATATTTATTTACAAAAGAAGAACAATTATTTATTACAAAGCAACCACAAGATGTTAATATTTGTGCAAACAAAAATATACCAATTGTATTGAGTGTTGATATATTACAAAAAGATAAGAAGTTAGCATATCAATGGTATAAAAATGCTACGCTACTTATTGATGATGCAAGAATTAGTGGAGCTACAACTAATGTACTTATAATAGATCCAGCACAACCAATGGATAGCGATAAATATTGGGTAGTAGTAAAGGATATAAATTCTGGAGTAGAAGTAAAAAGTAATGAAGTTGACGTAACAGTAAAAGAATTTACTCTTAAAGAAAGTGTGTTTGCAGATCCAATTATTAATGCACAAAGCGGTTCTGATTTTACATTATTTTCATTGAAATTTAATGCAGCAGGTGATTCTTATACTTTTGAAATGTATTTGAATGATTCATTAATTGATAGATATGATAGACAAATTCCTAGTGTACATGGTATAGTAGAAATTGAGTCTAATATGTCGTTTACAGACTTTGATGGTGCAGAAGAAGCTGGTACATATGAAATGAGATGGTATCATCAATGCGATACTATTGTTCATATTGTAAAAGTTATATGGGTAGATGCTGACGGTAAGCCTATTGAAACTATTGTAAGTGGTGTTAAAGATATAAATAATGTTGAATTCAATATTGTTCCAAATCCTGTAACAAGTAAAATTAGTTTAACATTTGAATCTAATGATAATACTAATACGAATATAGCATTAGTTGATATTAGTGGAGCTTCAATTGATACTATTTTTGATGGAACGGTACAGAATGGATTAAATGAATTCAAATTTGATTTAAGTAAATATAATTTATCAAATGGAACCTATTTTATAAAATTTGTACAAGGTGCATCTATTAAAATAAAACCATTTGTATATATTAAATAATATATTTATTTATTAGATAAAAAATAGTTTATAAAACTAGTAAAATAATAATTTTAGCGATATAGAATATAAAATTCTATATCGCTTTTTTTTATATTTTCTTTTCTTTAATTTCCTTAAAAGATTTTAATATTTAAATATTTTATTCTATTTTTGTATAAATGGAATTATATGTAATTTAACTTATTAATATTACTTATTATTGGGAGTATATATGCTATCTGAAGAATTTTTGCCTTAATATAAATAAATATAAAACGCTTTTAGAATAAGATAAAACAATATTATAT
>CAYYIP010000007.1:0-114750 GCA_964472015.1 uncultured Hyphomicrobiales bacterium
CTGCATTTACTATGTGGATTGTTGTTGGAATTCTAATTGCAACAATTGAGTTAAATATAAATTCGATAATCAAAGGGATTTTTATTGCTTTCTTGGTTTTATTACCATCTGCAATTTTGATTGGTTGTAAAGAACCTGTTTCATTGATACCAATAATAATAATGACAACAATTTTAGGTGGACTACTTGGATTTTCAATTAATAAAATTTTGACTAAAAAATGAGTACTTTTTCAGAGATTTGTATTTATGAGGTAAAACCTGACAAGGTTGATGAATTTGAAAAATTGATTGAAGAAGTTGCAGAACATCATAAATCCTTTGTAGGTGTGTTTGATGTAAAATATATCAAAAGAACACATAGACAAAAGGACTTTAATTCGGTAAAAAATGGAGAACCTGCAATCCGATTGACAAGAAAACCAAAAAGCGTAACTTATATTTTATATTGGGAGCTTGAAAATGAATTGATTCATGCCGAAGCAACAAAATCCGGATTAGAAAAATTTTACAAACAATTCAACCGATGTTTAACAACAATGCCGAAAATAATACTTGGAGAGAAGATAAAATAAAGCACGACAGTGTTTGAGCGTGGTGAAGTTTTGTACTTTAAAACCTGCCGGTGTACAAAGTTTAAAACCGTTACGAGCTAGTTAAAATAACAAATAGAACATACAAAAAATATAAGTGGAGCCCAGAACCCACTAAAAAAAAAACGGGGCGAAAACCGAAAAGCCAAACGAGTAGGAGTAAATATTAAAAAATGAAAAAAAATTTAGCAGAATTTTTAGGAACATTTTGGTTAGTATTAGGCGGATGCGGGAGTGCAGTGCTTGCTGCAGGCTTTCCAGAATTAGGGATTGGACTTTTAGGAGTCTCATTAGCATTTGGACTTACAGTTCTAACTATCGCATATTCAATGGGGCATATTTCAGGTGCACATTTAAATCCTGCTGTAACAATTGGTTTATGGATGGGTGGAAGAATTAGTGCGAAAGAAATTTTACCTTATATTATATCTCAGATTTTAGGGGCAATTGCAGCAGCAGGAGTTCTTTATATTATTGTTACAGGAAATGGAAGTGAAATAGGCTCTTTTGCCGCAAACGGATATGGAGAACATTCGCCCGGTGGATATAATATGATAGCTGCAATTGTAACAGAATTAGTTATGACCTTTATGTTCCTATTAGTTATTTTGGGAGCAACAGATGAAAAAGCACCAAAGGGATTTGCTGGTTTAGCAATTGGACTTGCATTAACTCTTATTCACTTAATAAGCATACCAGTAACAAATACTTCAGTGAATCCTGCAAGAAGTATAAGTCAAGCACTATTTGTTGGCGATTGGGCTATTTCTCAATTATGGTTGTTTATTATAGTTCCAATAGTAGGTGCTGCTTTGGCAGGTCTTGTATATAAATTTTTAAAAACGAAGTAAGACCTAATTAATAATCAAGTTAAAATTGTGCAGATTAATATCCAAAAAGAAACTTGATATTATAATTTAGCTTTATGCAGAAATAAAAACTCCATTGTAAGTTGCTTATTCTTACAATGGAGTTTTTTTATAATTTTATAAAACTCCAACTTTTTAAAACTTGGACAAGTTTTTAGGTGTAAAATGAAACCTTGTTTTTAAAAATACGTTAAAGCATAGTGTTAATGTTAAAGATTTTAAAATTTCGAAATTATGGATACTTATGAATTAATTAAATCGAGACGTAGTCCGAGAAGCTATTCTGATAAAGCTATTAGTGCTGAAGATTTGGAAAAAATGTTTGATGCTGCTCGTTGGGCTGCTTCTGCATATAATATACAACCTTGGCGTTTTATATATGCCGACAAAGAAAAACATCCTGAATTATACAATAAGATTTTAGGCTTAATGGTTGAGTTTAATCAAAGATGGGCCAAAGCCGCTCCTGTTTTAATACTTACTTTAGTTAATACAAAAAATCCAAAAACTGGCGACACTTTGAGTCATTCTAGATATGATTTAGGCTTGGCTGTAGGAAATATGATGATTATGGCTACATCATTAGGAATTTCTTTACGCAATATGAGTGGGTTTGATGCAAACAAAGCACGAGAGGTATTAAATATACCTGAGAATATGGAAGCTGTAACAATTATTGCTGCAGGCTATCGCGGCTTGCCTGAAAATCTGCCTCCCGATATGTATAAAATGGAAACTATGCCACGTGAAAGATTGGAATTAAGTGAAATTGTTTTTAATAAAGTATTCGATAAAGAATAAAAAAACAATATAAACCTAAATATCAAAAAAGCAACTTGATATTTATAGCTTTATGCAGAAATAAAAGTTTTATTGTAAGTTACTTTGTTTTTCGGCAAAAAAGAAAAGTAAAAGAACCACAATCGGAGCTGTCATTATTGCTCCAAAATAATAAAGCAGGGGAACTTGTAAAATAAAAAAGTAGAGTTCTGTAACAACTTTATTAAAGTCAATCAACAATACGGAAATCAATACCCCAATCGAGGTAAATACTGGTACAATCCATTTTGCCTTTCTTACTTTCTTTCGTGGAAGTTGATTTAATACACAGTCAGAAAATCCGTTGTCTTGAATTTCGGACTTATTTCTACCGAAAAAATCATTTAATATTTTATCGTTATCGTTTTTATTTGCCATAACCTTGTTCCATTAAAAATTTAGCCATTTTCTTTTTGCTTTTCATAATATGCGTTTTTACAGTTCCAAGCGGTAATTTCAATATCTTTGCTGTTTCCTTATGAGTCATTTCTTCCATATAACATAGTAAAATTACTGCTTTTTCTTCTTCGCTAAGCAATTTTAACGCGGTGTAAATATCATTTTTTACTATTGAATATTCAATTTCCGAACTGTTTTTTTTGTCAATTTCAGCTATATTTAAGTCCTCAAAATGTTTTTTTGCTCGCACTGAATCATAAAAAGTGTTGTATGCTATACGAAAAAGCCAAGTTGAAAACGCTGAAATGCCCTTAAACGAACGGATATTCAGATATGCTTTGATAAAAGTTTCCTGTGCCAAATCATCCGAAAGCATAGAATCGCCCAAGGTAAGATTGAGCAGGAATCTCCGCACAGATGACTGATATTTAAGTACCAGCTTATCAAAAGCACGGCGGTCATCATTGATAACCACCTGCGAAACCCAAAGCATATCTTCCACTTTACTCATTTACAGCCTATTCTTCGTTATTGTGTTTTTTTTCAATAAAATAAAGCAGTAAAAAAGCTATGCCCAAACATAGTAGAATTGTAGTTGGTACTATCAAAGTATTATCTCTTCCTAATAATCCTAAAATAATTCCTCCCAATCCACCAGCCAGCCCAATAATTCCATTTTTAAGGTTAGATGAAGGCTTTTTTATTGGTTTTTCAAAAAACTTATCGGGAAGCTGTTGACCTGCTTCAAGCGATTTTATATAAAATTCATAACGTAATTTTTCAAGTTCTTTTCTATGTTTTAAGACAAAAAAGACAATAAGAAACACAGCAGCACACGTAACTAAAAGAGGTAAAACAATGATAAGAAATACAAGTGTTTTTATAAAGTCTTTATCATCTAAGGGAGGGGAATCGCTTTCTAAATTCAAATCTTTTATTTTAGTATTTACAGCTGTTTCCACTAGTCTATTAATAAGATCTTTAAACTCATTTGTTTCAGAAATAGTATCTAAAGATTGAACTACTGTTGAATCTTGAAGGTCTGAAAGTGTGTCAGGCTGAGATGATAGGCTGATTCCAAAGCCTAAAAAAAATATAATCACAATTAATTCAAGTTTTTTCATTTTCTTTTTTTTATTTGTTAATAAATTTTTGTTTATATATTAGACGTAATTAAATATACGTTTGGATTTAAAAAGAGATTTTTTCGTGTATGTTTTTCTTTTAGTTCGACATAATATTCCTCTTTTTGAATATGATTTCCAAGCCTGATTTTTTATATTTGAAATGCCTAATTTAACTAAAAATTGAATACTTAAAACTAAACAAATTAAAGTTATAAACGTAATATTAACAGAAATAGATTATATTATAAAAAACTTATTTTTGTTAATAATAATATATTAAAAAAATGAAAACAAAACTATTAATTCTATTATCATTTATTAGCTTTACTTTCTTAGTTCAAGCTCAAGAAATTAGTAACGGTGTGATGCGTTTTAACGACCTTCGTAAACCTATTTACAGAGAAATAATAAATATTCCCGATGTGAAAGGTTACAAAGTATTGAAATGTGATTTTCATATGCACACTATTTTTTCCGACGGACAGGTATGGCCTACCATTCGCGCTCAAGAAGCGTGGGAAGACGGATTAGATGCAATGGCTTTAACAGAACACGTTGAATATCATCCTCATAAGAATTCTGTTGAGGTAAATCATAATCGTTCGTATGAGCTCATTGAAGAGCTTTCTAAGAAAAACGACGTTATCTTGATAAAAGGAACAGAAATTACGCGTCAAACACCTCCCGGACATTTCAATGCTATTTTCATTGGAGATGCTTCTTCTTATATTGAAGATAATAGCTCTGAAAGAGATTTGGAAGCAATAATGAAAGCTGTTGAGCAAAAAGCATTTATTTTTTGGAATCATCCTGGTTGGCGACCTAATATTGAAGGTTCGTATGAATGGCTTCCTTTTTTAGATGATTTGTACAAAAAAAATATACTACGCGGGATTGAAGTAATTAACGGATTTGGATTTCATATGAAAGCTCTTGATTGGTGTGTAGATAAAGGTTTAACCGTGATGGGGACTTCCGATATTCACAATCTTGTTGGACACGATTACGATAGAAGCAAAAAATATGTTCATCGCACTATGACTCTTGTTATGGCGAAAGATAGAACGCAAGAAGCTATTCGCGAAGCCTTGAATGCTGGAAGAACTGTTGCTTGGGCAAGTAAATATTTAGCAGGGAAAGAAGAAAATGTTAAAAACCTATTCAATGCTTGCGTGAAACTGTTACCGAGCCATTTTAGCCAAGAAAATAAAAATGGAACAAAGACAAACTTTTATGAAATTCAGAATAATAGTGATTTGTATTTCGAATTAGAACTCACAGCGGGAGAAGGTACTCAAAAAATAACGCTTTATCCTATGTCTTCGCAACTCATTTCTGCTGAATCTGGTCAACGGTCCATCTCTTATGATGTAACTAATGCTTATATTAGAAGTAATAAATATCTCAACATAAGTTTTGGTCTGTGATAGCTGTTGTATAATTAAACACTTTTTAAGCTGTTTGATTTTGACTTTACATAAAGTTAATTTCAAACAGTTTTTTTGTCTGAGCTGGGATTTAAAATTCCTCTTTAAATTGAATGTTGGGGCGTATTGCTATACGTCCTTATTGTCCTTGACGGGGTAGTTATAAAAAATAGTATTATTTTTATTTTAAGATAATACTAATCTTTTTTTTCGTATGTTCTTATTTTGTTTTGAGATAATGTTTCTATTTTTTCAAAATGATTTCAAAGATTAAATTTTTTTGTTTATATTTGCAAGGAATTGAAAAAGTAATGCTATATTTTTTCATAAACTATACGTTACTGCAAGTGTAAAAACCATTCGAAATTTTATAAAACCAAAATCATCTAAAATATGGCATTAAGCTGGAATGAAATAAAAGATAGAGCATTAAATTTTTCAAAAAAATGGGCTGATGCTTCAAATGAAGAAGCGGATGCAAAACCGTTTTTAGTTGAGTTTTTTAATGTTTTTGGTATTGACAGAAAAAGAGTTGGTACTTTTGAGCATAAAGTTAAAAAATTAGACGACAAAGACGGTTATATTGATATGCTTTGGAAAGGAATGATTTTAATTGAAATGAAAAGTCGGGGCAAAAACCTCGATAAAGCATATCAACAAGCAATTGATTACACTCACGGGTTGACACAACACGAATTACCGAAATATATTCTCGTTTCCGATTTTGAAAACTTTCGGCTTTACGATCTTGAAGATGATAAACATATAGAATTTAAACTCAAGGATCTTATAAACAACGTTCAGCATTTTGGCTACTTATTAGGCTATCAAAAGAAAGTTTACAAAGACGAAGACCCTGTAAACATCAAAGCAGCCGAGTTAATGGGCAAACTTCATGACAGACTAAAAGAAATCGGCTACACTGGACACCCTTTAGAAGTTTACTTGGTTCGTTTACTTTTCTGTATGTTTGCTGAAGACACCACAATTTTTGAAAAACAACAATTCCAAGAATACATTGAACAACGTACCAACATTGACGGAAGCGACCTTGCAGCAAAACTGCAAGAACTTTTTCAGGTACTGAACACACCGAAAGACGAAAGATTTAAAAACCTTGACGAGCAACTTGCTGAATTTCCGTATATAAATGGAAAGTTATTTGAAGAAAACTTACCTACGGCAAGTTTTGACAGTAAAATGCGTCAAGCCCTTTTAGATTGTACTTCCATTGATTGGGGTAAAATTTCACCTGCAATTTTTGGGTCAATGTTCCAAAGTGTAATGAACCCAGAAGAACGTAGAAATCTTGGAGCACATTATACCTCTGAAAAGAACATTCTAAAACTGATTAAACCGCTTTTCCTTGATGACCTTTGGAGAGAGTTTGAAAGTGTAAAAGACAATAAAAATAAGCTCAAAGAATTTCATCAAAAACTTGGACATCTAAAGTTTCTTGATCCAGCTTGTGGATGTGGAAACTTCTTAATTATCACTTATCGGGAATTGCGACTTTTAGAATTAGAAGTCCTTAAAGAGTTGTATGGTGGTCAACAAGTCTTTGAAATTAATCAAATAATGTTTGTAAACGTTGACCAATTTTATGGCATCGAATATGAGGAATTTCCTGCACGTATTGCCGAAGTAGCAATGTGGCTGATTGATCACCAGATGAATATGCTTGTAAGCAACGAGTTTGGGCAGTATTACGTTCGTTTGCCCTTAAAGAAATCCGCCAAAATTATTTACGGTGATGCTTTAGAGATAGATTGGGCAAATATAGTTCCCAAAAATGAACTTTCGTATATTCTTGGAAATCCGCCTTTTATTGGCTCAAGAATAATGAATAAAAATCAAAAAGAAAGTTTGATAAAGGTTTTTGATAATGTTAAAAATACAGGTGACTTAGATTATGTAACAGGCTGGTATATTAAAGCAGCAAAATACATTCAGGACACAAAAATCAAGGTTGCTTTTGTATCTACAAACTCCATTGTTCAAGGTTTACAGACAAGTTTACTTTGGGGTCCAATGCTCAACAAATACAATATCAAAATTCACTTTGCACATCGTACTTTTAAATGGAGTAACGAAGCTCGGGGAAATGCAGCAGTTTATTGTGTGATAGTTGGCTTTGCCAACTACGATACTAATAACAAAAGCATTTTTGAATATGAAGACATTAAAGGAGAAGCACACGAAATACAGGTAAAGAACATAAATCCTTACTTAGTTGATGCTAAAGACATTTTAGTAGAAAGAAGACAGAAAGCAATTTCAAAGGTACCTGAAATGTATTTTGGTAATATGCCAGCCGATGGTGGCGAATTACTATTTACAACTGAAGAAAAAAATGAATTTGTAGCAAAAGAACCAAATGCAGAAAAGTTTATTAAAAAGTTTATTGGTGCTGATGATTTTATAAATAATAAGGAACGATGGTGTTTGTGGTTACAAGACATAAATCCAACAGAATTAAAATCTCTAAAATTAGTTTTAGATAGAGTTCAAAAAGTTAAAGCGATTCGTGAAAAATCTTCTAGACCACATCTTGCACAAATACCACATTTATTTGCTCAAATTACACAACCCAAAGATGTTGATTACATTTTGATTCCAAGAGTATCATCTGAAAACAGAAAATATATACCAATGGGTCTTTTTGATAAAAACTCGATTGTAAGTGATACTTGTATGTTTATTCCCAACGGAAATAAATATCATTTTGGCGTTCTTATGTCGGCAATGCATATGGCTTGGGTAAAGTACACTTGTGGAAGACTTAAAAGTGATTATCGATATTCAAAAGATATAGTTTACAATAATTATCCTTGGCCTGATAATCCAACCGAAAAGCAAATAATTGCAATTGAAACAGCAGCCCAAAAGGTTTTAGATGTTCGCTTGCAATTTCCAAACAGTAGCCTTGCTGATCTTTACGATCCTTTGACAATGCCATCTGAATTGGTAAAAGCACACAACGAACTCGACAAAGCTGTTGATTTGGCTTATAGACCACAAGCATTTACAAGTGAAGCTAATAGAATGGAATTTTTATTTGGGCTTTACGAAAAATATACAGCGAATTTATTTATAAAAGTAAAGCCGAAAAAGATAAAAAAACTGAACACTAAAAACAAAGAAAATTAGGCAGTAACACGCAGTATTGTTAATTGCTGGTGCAGTAATAATATTGTCTGAACTATAATTTTTTTTGATTTGTGGGATTTATGTGTTTTTGAGATGTTTTTTATTCCCCTTCAAATTGAATGTTGGGGCGTATTGCTATACGTCCTTATTGTCCTCGACGGGGTAGTTATAAAAAATAGTATTATTTTTATTTTAAGATAATACTAATCTTTTTTTTCGTATGTTCTTATTTTGTTTTGAGATAATGTTTCTATTTTTTCAAAATGATTTCAAAGATTAATTTTTTTTTGTTTATATTTGAAATAACAATTTAACTATAAAATTAAAACTAAATACTAAGCACTAAAAACTGCATTTTATCTTGCATTGAAATTTGATAAATGGAGATGCGATGTTTATATTAATAAATTTAATGCTAATTTTATTACCACTTTTAAAATAATGATACATATATTATGGCAAAAAACAAAAGTATAATGGTTGAAGGCAGGGAAATATCGGTTATTATTGAAAAAGAACAAGAATATATTTCGTTGACGGATATGCTAAAAGCTAAGGACGGTGATTTTTTTATTTCCGATTGGCTTCGTAATCGAAATACGGTTGAATATCTTGGCATTTGGGAGTCGATTTATAACCCAAATTTTAATTATGGCGAATTTGCCATAATTAAAAGTCAAGCAGGTTTGAATAGTTACAAACTTAGCGTAAAAGAATGGGTTGATAAGACTAAGGCAATAGGACTAAAGGCAGCTGCAGGTAGATATGGTGGGACGTATGGCCACCCCGACATCGCTTTTGAATTTGGAATGTGGATTAGTCCACAATTCAAAATTTATCTTGTGAAAGACTTCTACAACTCAACAAAGTAGCTATTACACAGATGAAATCACTACTTGCAAGTAACACAATGAAAAAATTGAAATAAAAAAACAACGAACCGCTAACATATGCTATATGCGATGGCGATTCAGTGGTTAATGAATATTTTAATCTGTTTGATTTTGACTTTACATAAAGTTAATTTCAAACAGTTTTTGTCTGAGCTGGGATTTAAAATTCCCCTTCAAATTGAATGTTGGGGCGTATTGCTATACGTCCTTATTGTCCTTGACGGGGTAGTTATAAAAAAAAATTTAACTACTACATTTGGGGCAAATAGTTATTCAAAATGGTATGTTTCAACACATTTTTTTTATGTTTTTCTTTAATTTATTTTATTTTTTCCTCAAAAGGTAATTCAATAGCAAATGTAGTTCCTTTTTTTAAGTTAGATTCTTTAACATAAATTTTTCCATTATGGTATTCTTCTATAATTCTTTTAACAAGATTTAATCCAATTCCCCAACCTCTTTTTTTTGTTGTGAACCCAGGATCAAAAATTTGAAATTTCATTTTTTTCGTCATTCCTTTTCCGGTGTCTTTAACTAGAATTAATATTTTTTTATTACTAATTTCTTGTGTAGATATTTCTATATTTCCAACTTTTCCTTCCATAGCTTCCGCTGCATTTTTTATTAAGTTTTCAAATACCCAAGTCATTAACATAGGATTAGCAAATATTTTAGTTCTTCCAGTAAAACTTCTGTTAATTGTAACTTTTTTTGAAATGTGTGGTAAGCGTTTTTCATAATAATTAGCAACTTCTTCAATAATATTATCAATATTTATATTCTTTTTATCTGGCTTAGAACCTATTTTAGAAAATCTAATAGCAATAGTATTTAATCTATTTAAATCGTTTTCAATTTCATTAGTAGTTATATTTATCATTTCTTTATCATCTTTATTATTCCTTAATATTTCTAACCATGCTAGTAAACTTGATAATGGTGTTCCTAATTGATGCGCTGTTTCTCTTGCCATCCCTATCCATATTTTAGATTGTTCATTATTTCTTATTGAAGCAAGTGCAAAATATCCAAATCCAACAATAGTAGATATTAATATTATTGATACAAAAGGAAATAGCTTTAATACTTCTACTAAATTCGAGTGAGAATAATAAAATTTGCTAATAACATTCCCAGAATTATCATAAACCAATATAGGTTTATAATTTTTTTCCATTTTTTTTATAAGCTTTAATAAATAAGCACGTTGTTTTTCAATCGTTTTATATTTTTCTACATCAGTATTAAGAGTATATAAAGAGTAATCTTGTAAAGGTTCACCTTCTAAATCAGTTGTTATTATAGGAAAAACAATTGATGGAGTTATGCTTTCTAAAAAGAAAAACATATTCTCATAATTACTTGCATTAGGTGATAAATAATATCTATATATTTCAACATATGATTGCATTATAGATTTTTCTCTTTCAATTAACTGCTTTATCAATATATTTGAATAAAATATAATTCCTATAAATACACTCGACATTGCAATTAATAGAGTAATTTTTATTGTAAGATTAAATATAGGTGTTGTTCTAAAAGACATAAAAAAATAATAATAATTTATTCAAAAAATATAAGTATATTTAAACATAATAAAAATATTATAAAATTTTAATATTTTAATAATATTATAATATAATTATAATTTTAAAAATACTAAATTAAAATATATTTTTATATATTATATTGTATTAATAACTAATTTAGCATAAAAATGTTTTTTCATAAGTTATATATTTTTATATTATTATTTATATTTCATTTCTGTTTTTTTTCTCAAAATTTATTTTCAGATGAAGGAAAAGGATGTGAATTTATATTTTCTATTCCACCAGTATATGAAGAACAATCAAATGGTAATTTTGTAACAATTTGTGCTATAGCTTTAGAAGATTGTGAAATATCAGTTGAAGTTCAATCTTTATATTTTAATAAAAAACGAGTAAAGAAAAACGAGACTGTATTTTTTCAAATAGATGCTTCTTTTGGCCAAGTATCTAATTGGACTTCTGAAAGTAAACATAGTGCTCCTTCTATTTCGGGTATATATAAAAATAGTGCTATAACAGTAAATTCTAGTAATTATATTTTATGTTATGTATTATGTCAATACTATTGGACTGGAGATGGTTTTGTAGCTTTCCCAACTTCAGTTCTTGGGAATAAATATATAGTATCTTCTTATTCTGATATGGGCAGTTATTATGGACATTATTATCCATCTGAACTTACAATAAGCGGAATATTTGATAATACAAATGTAGAATTTATTGTTGGCGGAAACTCAGCAACAAATATTCAATTTCAAGATTCTACTTATTATTTAGGAGATACAATTTTAATATCTTTAAATAAAAAAGATGTTTGTTTATTAATGTCAGGTGGAATTTTAAAAGAATATCCTGATTTATCAGGTAGTAGAATTAATTCAAATTATCCTATCGCAGTTAATTCAGGTAATGTATGTGCAAATATTCCAGTTAAAAGTCCTAGTTGTGATTATATAGTAACTATGGATTATCCTACATATATGTGGACAAATAAATATTTAATACCTCCTATAAGTAGACGTAAATTTAGTCAAATAGTAAGAATATATGCAAAAGAAGATTCTACAATAATATATCATAATTATGTACCAATAGATACTCTTTTTAATAGTTATGTGCAAAATGAAGGATGGTGTGAAATAAGATTAAATGGAATGAAAGAGCCAAAACCAACTGTAATTTCAAGTAATAATCCTATTTATGTTATTTTTTATTATCCAAGTTGGACAGAAGATTCTACGATGTTTAGTGATCCTTTTATGATGCCTATTGTTCCTTTAGATATGTTTAATAAAAATTTAATATTTTCAACTCCTAAAAAGACTACTGTAAGTTCATTTGATTCAAATTTTATAAATATTGTTTATAAGTCAAATAATAGAGATACCCTATCATTATCTTATTTTAATTTTCAATATGTTAATGATATGCAAGAATTTGAAGAAATATCTTTGGATGATTTAGAAATAGTTTCAAGTGGTCCTTTCCCTTTTGAAAATGGTAGTAATGATAGATATTATTATTTATTGATTAAATTACCTAAAATAGGGCAATATTATATATCGTCAAAAAAATTATTTGCCTGTTATTTATTTGGATGTTCTGATTTTACTTCTTTTGGTTTCCCGACTTATCCTATAGATATTTTTTTTAATGATGAAGATATTGAAGCACCAACTATGTTGGCAGATATTAATTGTGATGGTTCTGTTTTTAATGGAATTGTGAAAGATTTACCAGAAAAAAAATTAGGACGTTCTAATTTAAATAGTATAGTTTTTATTGAAGATGAAAGTAATAATGTTGAGTTTTCTTATTCACCTTTTACTCCCGGGATATCCTATGAAACTTATTGGAATTTAAATGTAATAGATATAAAATATGATGCAACTGCAACTGTTAAAGTTTCTGATGTTGCAGAGAATGAGGAAACATTTGTTTTTAATTATTATGGATTAAAAGGAATTAACTTATTGCCTGTTAGAGATTCTATTTGTTTAGATTATTATGCTACAGATTCTTTAATATTTGATTTGTATAATCCTAAGGATACTTCTTTTAATATAAATATATATCTAAATACTACGTCAGAAAACTTAAGAATAAAATCTAAAAGAGATATAGAATTAAAACCCAAATCGTCAGAACGAATTGTTTTTGAAACTAAATTTGTAGATAATCCTGATACTCTTTTTCTTGTTTTAGAAAAATGTGATAACCAAGATACTATATGGTTGCCTATTAAATATAAATTGATACATTATCCAGTAAATGTTATATTAAAAACAAATAAGAAAATTTATTCAATTGGCGATACTATTTATTGTAATTTAATTTTAAATACTAATGCTAATAAAGAAGATTTAAGTAAGATTAATTCAATAGATGTAGAATTTAATATTTGTAATGTATTTGCTAATATTAATGAAAATAATTTTATATATCTTCCTACAGAAAATTTTACATTAAAAAATGTTATTATAGAACGTTCTTCAGAAGAATTAAATACTAAATTAAATTTTACTATTTTTTCGTCTGATGGGATTTTTAAAAATATACAAAATAATAAATCTCTACTTTGTAATATAAAATTATTATTAGTCTTACCTAATAATTCTTCTAATTATTATGGTGAATATTTTTCTATAAAGCCTGAGTTTTATTATTTAAATTTAAAGCCGAATATTACATCTAATTTTTTCCCTTGTGTAAGTTTTAATTCTTTAAGTCAAGATATAAAAATTGATCCTATATGTGCCGATAATTTAAGATTACTAAATGTAACAGATCATTTATTTGATGTTAAATATGAAGATAATAATATATTATATTCAATAGGATTAGATGGTTATATAGAAATAAAAATATATAATTCTATTGCTAATATTGTATATAATAAAGGTCTAGAATATAAACGAGCTGGCGTTTATAACCTAAATATTAAAGAATTAAATTTAGTAAATGGATTATATTTTTTTGAATTGAATATGAATGGAGTTTATAGAAAATTTATAAATTTTATTAAACTATAATAATCTTTTTGTATAATATTTTTTGCTAAAAATTTTTAATTTATAGGATAATTAGTTATATTTAAATCTTATTAATTATGATGTATAATTAAAATGTTTAAAATATTTATTATAGAAAAGACTTGTTTTTTATTAAAGAATATATTGATTCCTTTTTTTATAATAATTTTTTTATATTTTCAGTTATTTTTTCAATTATATTGTCAAACAAAGAATGTTGTAGATCCGTCTTTAACATTAGAACCAAATAATTTTGTTATAAAAATTGAAGTTGAGACGAGTTTAATTGCTAAATTTCCTTTTGTTAATGCGATATTTTTTGAAAGAAATAGCAGTAAGTTGCCTAATTATTTGTTATTAGAAACATTAACTAAAGATGAATATTTTAATAAAAACATTATAGATAAGAATAAATATATATTTTCTTATATAAAAAATATTTTAATTGATAATCCTAATACAGAAATTGTATTGGAAGGATCAAGTTCAGGGGAAAATATAGAAGAAAATGCAGAAAACTTACCTTATTTAAGGGCTAAAACGGTAAAAGATGCAATTGTTAAATTAGGGATAGATAGTAGTAAAGTAAGTATAAGAGAAAATAATGCTAAAAAAATATATTCAAATAATAATTATATAGAAGGTCAAGAAGAAAATCAAAGAGTTAATATTTATTTTAATAATATAAAGGTTGTCTCAAATTATATTCGTACAATAGATTTTGCTAAATTATTTTGTGAAAAAGAATATAAAGTAAGAATATTAAATACAAATAGAGAAGGTGTTTTATATTCGTGGTTAGCTGATAGTTCAATAATTGTTCAACCTAATATAGAATTTAAGACATATAAATTTTATATAAATGCTATTTTGGATAATTCTAAGTTTATTAATGGAGTTTTAGATAGTGTTTTAATTGATGAAACAATTTTGAGTTTAGGAAGTAATGATATAAGTTTTGTAGATACTATAAATTTAAAGAATGTAAAACAAAAAGTAATCAAAACAAATTATAATAATTTTAAACAAATAATTTTATTTGATTATAATTGTTATAAATTATCTGAAAAAGCAAAAATGGATATATATCAATTATTGGATGAAATCCCTGCTAATTGTAGATTAAAAATATATGGAACGACTGATAATATTGGTAGTAAACAATATAATAAGTTATTAGCATTAAATCGTGCAAAAGAGATTAGAAATTATATAAATAGTTTAAAAAATGATTTAGTTATTGAGGTAGGTATAAATGATAATGATAAATTTCCAAATTCAACCCAATATGGTCGTTTTTTGAATAGAAATGCAATTATAAATATTGTTTTATAATTTTTTTATTTATGAATTATAATATTAAAAATATAAATATACAAAATAGTAAAAATAAAAATCTAAATTTAATAAAAGAGGTAAAATTATGAAATTTTACAAATTAATAGCATTAATTATTTGTTTTATAATATTATCAAGTAATATATCTGCTCAAGTTTATGAAGTTGAGCCTAATGTTGCTAATTGTGAATGTGGTTCTTTAACTATGACTGAAAAACAAAAAATTATTAATTTTATTAATAAGATAAGAAAGCATCATAAACTTGGTGAAATTGTTTGGTCAAATAAGCATGATAAACGTGTTCAAAGTGCTGCATTAAGTATGTTAGCAACAGGTATTATCTCTCATAGTCCAGTTTCTGGGAAATGCTCGAGTGCAGATTCTGATTCAGGACGTGCAAGTTCAAATTTATCTATTAAGTCGTCTACTGTTAATGATGGTTTTGGTTCAATAGAACACATTATTGGTTGGTTAAAAGACAATCATAGTCAAACGCAGCCTCATTCGGTTGGTCATAGACGATTAATTATTAATCCATTTTTATCAGCTACTTGTTTAGGTAAAGCTGAAGGCACACATCCTACTAATACTGGTTGGTATTTAGGAACAGCTGCTTTATGGGGTATAAATACTGATGTAATGGCGCCGTCTACTTGTGCAAATGATTTTGTTGCCTATCCTTATGAAAATTATCCTATTGATTGGGTAGATAAAACATTCTATTTAAGTTTCTCACCATTAGCAGATCCATCTTGGTGGTGGGGTGGTAAGAACAAAGTTGCTTTTGATAATGCAGTTATTACTATGACTACTGAAAGTGGGCAAGCAGTCCAAGTATCAGATAAAGCATATGATTATGATGCATGGGGATGTTTTATAAATAATTTATCGTGGAAAGTAGTGGGTGGTCTAAAAGATGAAGTTAAGTATTTTGTTAAAATTAGTAATGTTATAGTAAATGGTTCTACACGTGAATATTCATATTGGTTTAAACTTACTAATCAAGATGACGATCCTGTAGCTGTAGCACCAGAGCTTATTTTGCCTGTGAATGGTGAACAAAATATTGATTTAACTAATCCTGTTTGTTTTAGATGGAAACGGGGACAAAATCTTACTAAGTATGAATTACAATTATCATATAGTAAAGATTTCACTTATATTTTTGATAATTTTGAGACTTCAGATACAAATATGTATGTTTCAACATTAGTTAGTGGACAACAATTCTATTGGCGAGTAGCAGGATTTCCTAGTGGTAGTGATACTCCACTGTATTCTAGTGTATGGAGTTTTACAACAAAAGCAGAAGTAATAGATCCGCCTTTAATTTTAAATCCAAAAAATAATGCTGTAAATGTTTATCAACGAGAAGTATATAGGTGGACTAATATTAATTCTGCGATTCATTATAGGATTCAAATTTCTGAAAATGAAACAAATAAAATTGTTGTTGATGAAAGTGAAATTGTTGATACAACTTATTATTTAACAGCAGAACAAGCACTAGAAAAAAATACATCTTATAGTTGTCGTGTGAGTGCTAATTTATCTAATGGTACTGCAACTGCTTGGTCAGATATTGTGAAATTTACAACAGGAGATAATTATACATCTATAAATGAACCGGAACAGCTTGTTTCTTCTATTATTTATCCAAATCCAACAAGAATGTCTTTTGC
Source organism: uncultured Hyphomicrobiales bacterium (assembly GCA_964472015.1). Classification (GTDB taxonomy): domain Bacteria; phylum Bacteroidota; class Ignavibacteria; order Kapaibacteriales; family UBA2268; genus JAAYTD01. Next base: position 16,886 of record CAYYIP010000007.1, read on the forward strand.
TGTATCAATGACTTTGGAATCTCCTGCAAATAATTTGACTATTAGTATTACAGATGTTAACGGTAGGATTATCAAGAAAGAAAATTATGGTTATGTTACTGCTGGTAATCTAACTTATTATTTTAATACTGGTAAATTAAGTAATGGTATTTATAATATTATTTTAACTATTGATGGTAAATCAAAAGTTGAAAAATTAGTTATTTATAATTAATAAATTTTTATTTACTAGTTTTATTTAATATAAAAAGTAGAGGTATAGGAATTTTCTTATATCTCTATTTTATTTATTTTAATTTTGACGATGAATATTAATAATTTTGATTTATTAGTACTTGGATTAGGAAATCCTGAAAGTAAATATTTAAATACGAGACATAATATAGGATGGAATTGTGTTATAAATTTAATAAAAAAATATGCTAAAGAAATTTACATAATAAAGAATATTGCAAAATATGCAACATTTAAAATAAAGAATAAAAGAATTCTTGCAGCAGTTCCTTTAACTTATATGAATTTAAGTGGAATAGCAGCAAAAAAATTATGTAGTAAATTTCAAATATCTTATGATAAGTTATTAGTTATTGTTGATGAATATAATTTCCCCGTTGGAAAAATTCATATAAAACAAGGTGGAAATTCAGGTGGTCATAATGGAATTGCTTCTATAATAGAAGAAATAGAAACAAATGAATTTTATAAATTAAGATGTGGAATAGGTCATAATTTTTCTTCGGGAGAATTAATAGATTATGTATTATCTGATTTTAATAAAGACGAAGAAAAAGAAGTTGATTTTATGATTGAAAAAGTTATAAAAGCAATAGAGTATTTTGTTATGTTTGAAAGCGGGCGTGCTATGTCTGAGATTAATTCAGGGAATTTATTTATGCCTCAATTATAATATAATAATTTAAAATAATTTTGTTTTTTTATAAAAAATTATTATTTTTGTATTCGTTATTTTAGTAATAAATGGAATTAAAGAGAAAAAATGGCGCATCATGCATCGGCTCTAAAAAGAATTAGACAGAGCAGAAAAAGGAAGCTTTATAATAGAGCAAATAAGAAATTATTAAGAATTGCAATTAAAAATGTTCGTGCAGCAAAAACTTACGAAGAAGGTATCGAATTATTAAATAAAATGTATAGTGTAGCAGATAGAGTAGCTGCAAAAGGTGTTATACATAAAAATAATGCTGCAAATAAAAAATCCTCTTTAAATGCGTTTGTAAAACGTTTAGAAAAAAAAGCAGAATAATATATAATACATAAAAATAATCTAATAAATAAAAATATATATATTAGAATATAAGCACCCGTAGCTCAATTGGATAGAGTATCTGACTACGGATCAGAAGGTTATGGGTTCGACTCCCTTCGGGTGTGCGTTTTTAATACTCTGTATAATATGTGATAATTTATATAAAATAAAAGTATATTAAATATAAAGAACTTGTTTCTATACAAGTTCTTTTTTGTTTTATTTATTTATAAATTATGAATCGAGTTACAAAATATTATTTCTATTGTTTAAATAAAATTATATAAGAATAGAAAAAATCTGCATAATTCATCTGTTCTAAAAAGAATTAGACAGAGTAGAAAAAGGAAGCTTTATAATAGAGCGAATAAGAGAAATTATTAAAAATTGCAATTAATTTATTAAAAATTACAATTAATTTATTAAGAATTACAATTAAATAGTATTCGTGCAGCAAATAGAGTAGCTGCAAAAGGTGTTATACATAAAAATAATCTAATATATATATATTAGATTATATGCATCCGTAGCTCAATTGGATAGAGCATCTGACTTCGGATCAGAGGGTTGGGGGTTCGAGCCCCTCCGGGTGTGCTATATTTTTAAAGAATATCAATATTTACTTATCATCAATCCTGTTCTATTTATCAAAAAACATATAAAAATTAATTTTACTATATTTTTTTAATTTTTTTTTATTTTTATATTGTATATTTGTATTTGGATAAGAAATTATAAAAAAGAATTAAATTAAATAATTATACTAATATGTTATCTTAAAATATTAAGAAGAATTAATGTATTAAAAGATATTAAAAGATATTAAAAGGAAGTTAAATTTTATTTTACATTAATATATTTTTATTATTTTTAGCTTTGTTATAAATTTATTTAAGCATTATGTTGTTATCGAAATTAGTTAAAATTATAATAAAAAATTCAATAATTTATTTTGTATTATTTTTATATTTATTTTTATATGAAACTAATGCACAAGGTTTTCAATGGCAATATTCGGCACGTTTGCCTGTTGAAATTCCTAAATTTTATTATGGTATTAATTTTAATTATGGTATTGTTAGTTCAAATGGTAGTTTTAATTTTTCAGAAGATGGTATAATATGCCCTAGTTTTAAGAATGGTACAGGAGGAGTTTTATCTTTTGGATTAAATGGTGAATATTGGGATAATAATCAAATTGCTTATGTTTTTTCTGTTAATTATTTAAAATATAATATATTTTGTAGTTTTATTGACTATGTACCGATATCTAATACTGTAACAGCATCGTATGAAGATAAACTAAAACTAGATTTTTCTAATATATTATTAAAAGCTGGATTAAAATATAGAATTTTAAATTCTCATTTTCATATTGGAGCAGGAATTGATTTTGGCGCTGCTTTTAATAGTACTTTTGCAGTAACAGAAAAAATTATCGGGCCGGATAATATGCCACCTTTTTCTACTAATCCTCCTTCTTATGAACGTGATATTATAAATGGAAATTTCGATAAACTAAATATATTTGTTTTTTATCCTAGTATTAGTATTGGGTATGACTTGCAAATTGGTCGTGGGAAATATATAACACCAACTATGTCTTTATATATCCCTCTTTTTGATTTTACTAAGAATGATAATGTTAAAAATTTATTATTATTATTTGGAATAAAATCAAGTTTTAATTTTTTATAAATAATATTTATTATTTATACTTATCTATATTTTTAATTATCTACCTCATAATAATTAAGTTTTTTGTTTTAATAATATTAGAGTTATTTATAATTTTTATATTATAACTTCCATTACTTAAATAACTAACAGGGAAATTTATTTCATTGTTACCTTTTGTTAATTGCACGTCTTGTGTAAGTACTAATTTACCTATTGTATTAAATAATTTTATTGTTACTTTTGTACTAGTGTCAGAGATAAATTTTATTTTTAATTCGTCTTTGAATATAATTTCATTAATAATAGTTTCTATGTGATAATTATTAATTTTATTATATACATTAGTGTTACCACAATATCCATATATATTAAATTTACCTTCTTCTTGCGTTATTTCGCATATTTTATCTGTTAATATATCAAAATTTTTAAAACGTATGGGTGTTTCGTTTGGATATGATAAAAGTGCTATTCCATGAATTTCTAAAAATTTATTTCTATTGTTTAATATCGTTTGTGCAATATTGCTATTTATACTACCTTTTATACCATCATTAATAGAAAAATTAAATTCTATTTCTTCTTTTATGTTATTATATATTATATATAATTTTTCAGGATAGAATAGTAAATTATCCATATCTATTGTGAAATCTATAGCTTGTGCATTTATCTCTGATGATACAGTATCAGTAATAAAAGCGCTAATTATTGCTGTGTTTCCTGGTATAGCTTTTGTTGTATCAAATTTTATTGGTATTATATATTTCTCTATAGGTACAGTTGCACTTAATGTAATGCTATCATTAACATTACAACTACGTTCAATATTTAATAATATTTTTCCATCATATATATTAGTTTCTGGGCCCGAGAATGAAATATAAATTTTTTCAGAACTATTTTTTTGTATTAATAAAGGTAGAATTACATTACTTGTAAAGTATATATTTGGTTGAATATTAAAAGTTGTTAAATATACATCAAATAAAGAAGAATTTGTTATTTCAACTTCCATTGTTTTTTGATGGTTTTTCCATACTTCACCGAAATTTATTATTTTATCAGATATAGTAATTTTTATTGAATCTGTTATTGAATATAATGTAACATCAAAACTTTTTGGACATACTTTATTTTTTAATATTAATTTAGTTGTATTATAATTTGGTAGATCTATAACTTTTGAAGGTGTAAAAATTATATCTAATAACTCTTTTGAAAGTGGTTTTATGATAATGGTATCTTTATTAAATTCATAATAATCAGGAATATCAGACGAGGCTATAAATAAAGTGTCTTCTAGTGTTCCATTATTTATTATTTCTAAATGTTTTATTATAGCTGAATCACAGTTTTCTGATATATCAAAATTTATACTTTTTTCATTTATTATTGTATTACTTTTTCTAAATTCATTTTGAAAATAAATAGTATCAAATCTTGTTTCTTGTGTATTGTCATTAAGCATTTCAAATATAATAGAATTATTAAAGTTTCCTTCTTTATCATCTATATTATTATATGAAACAATAATTCTTATTTTTTCTACTTGATTTATTTTTAGTGGTAAATTCGGGCACTCTAATATATTATATTCCGGTTCATTTTTTGTAAAGTTTAATGAAACAAATGTATAAGGCTGAGTATTAGTAACATAAATTGTATCATAAATTATACTATTTTCACAAGTTGTATAATGTGAAAATGTATGTACGGGATCACCTTTTATGTCTGTGTATTCCAAATTATTGTTAACAAAATCAATTAGAATTGGAATATTTAAAGTATCAGTGCATTCACTTTTTAAATAAACTAATATGTTTCCTTTATAAGTAAATTCAGTATCTGAAATAGCTTGAAAAGATAAAACTTTTTTACCACTTGGTGATAAATAAATTGGAAATGTATTTAATAATTCTATCTTAGCATTTTGTACATTTGGTTCTATTATAGCAGAATCTATTCTAATAGTTTGTACAGAATTAGAAGTTAAAGTTATATTATATTCTTTAAGTATATTGATATTTAATAAATCATTTATTTCCTTAGGTTCAATAGTTACATCATTTGTTACTCCTTGTCCATTTAATACTAATTTAAGAGTATCATTACAAGGTGTTAAAGTTACAATAATTGTATCTTTAAATAATCCTACTTTATATGGTGTAAAACTAATAATATAGTTTGATTTTTGAGCAGGATCAAGATATTTAGGTGCCTGTTTTACATCAAATCCTTTTAATACATCTTGTTCTATTATATTGGTTAAATCAAATTTTTGATTACCTAAATTTTCTATTTCTTTCATTAATGTTATTGAATTTCCTACGCATATATATCCAAAATTAAATTCCAAGATATTATTATTTAATTTATTCTTTTTAAATATTGCATTAAATTTTATTCTTTTAGGTGCTTCCGAGGTTATTCTTTTTGTATCATTACTTGTTATTAATAATTCACCACTTAATGTATCTAAGTCATTTGAATATAAATATAATAATAGTGTATCAGTTGACTTAGGTTTAATAGTAGTAGGTAATGATTTATTATTTGATAGTCCTAGTATTTTTACTTGTCTATTTAAAGTTATTGGATTTAATTCATTACTATCTTGTATACTAACTTTGTATACTTCTAAATCATATGTTCCAATATTTTCAATAGGAATTTTTATTGTTGTATCATTTTTACAAATAATGTTTATATTATATTCTTTTTTTACATTTATAATAGGTGAGACACCATTTACTTTTAATACAATTGTTTTTGTTTCATTACAGGGCGAGAATGTAAAAGTATAAGTTACATACGCTATTCCTGTATCACGAGGTGATATTTTAAATTCCATTTTATTGTTTGTATCATTTGGATGTACTGTAAATGGAATTTTCGTACTAGCAGAAATATTAGTGAAATCAAGATTATTTGTACTACATTTATATCCTATTATAGTGTCACCAGATTCTGAAAACCATTTTAATGTTCTATAACTATTTGTTTTTACAAACACATCTCCAAAATCAATTGTATCTTGATCTGCATATGTAGTAAATTCTTTTAATGCTCCTTTATAGTATATAGTATCTATATGTGTTATTTGTTCATCGTACGGATGTAATTTTATAATAATAGAAAAATAATGTTCTCCAACTTCTTTTGGAGCATATTTTACAATTATCTTTGTTTCATTACATGCAGGTACAGGAAAATATAAATAATCGGGCTTTATTATTGAGTAAAATTCATTATTTTCTAAAATTGATATATCTAATGTTGAACTTTCAAAATTCATATTTTTGACAGTTACTGTATCATATACTGTTGCAATAGTACAACTATCTCCAAAATCTACAGTATCTTTATTTACTAACATCTTAGATGAATTATTGAGTTTATAAATATTATCACCTACAACCCATCCAAAATCTGGGCCAATAAAAAACATATCATCTAGATTATCGTAATCTTCTATGCCACAGTTTTTTAATTTCCAAGTTATACCGCTATCATTTGTATGATAAATTCCTTTATTTGTGCCACAAACCCAGCCTTCAGAACTACTAAGTAAGAAAGCACCATACATAGGATAATGTGTAGTATAATTTCTCCAAGTAGGATATGGATGGTCTATATTAATAGAAAAACGCATACCACCATCTTGTGCTCCACCTGCACAATCGTTTCCTGAGTAAGGGACCAATATTGAATTATTATAATGAGTTATTTCTTCTTGCCATGATAAAATGTTGCTTGTTTGAGATAATATATTCCAAGTATCACCAAAATTTGTTGTTTTCCAAATTAATCCACTACTTGATGCATAACCAATACCACTAGAATATACAATAATATCTGTTAGACCAGAATAATAATTTGTGCTTCCATTTAATGGAATAAATGATAATGAGTTTGGAGTCCAAGTTGCTCCGCCATCTGTTGTTCGCCATATAATTCTATTATTTTTTATAGAATGCGTATCTGCAGGTAAACAACCACCGCCTGCTACAAAGATTGTATCACGGTTTAGCATAAAACAACCCCAAATGTCTATATCGCCATTATAAACTAAATTATTTATATAAGTTATTGAAGTCCAAGTTGCACCACCATCGGTTGATTTGAAAATACCATCGGGTCCTGAACAGAATCCATATTCTGTATCTATAAAATGTACACTTTCTAGGAACCAGCCGGGTAATGTACTAACATTCCAAGTTGCACCACCGTCAGTAGTTCTTGCTACACGTCCTAAATAATCACTATAACTTCGACCACATATCCATCCATTTGTAGGATTTAAAAAATAAACATCTAACCATTGTACTAAATTAGCAGACGATGGTAGATTTTTTACTTTTTCCCAATATTTAGCATTTAAAGGAATGTTGCAAATCCATATTATAAAAAGAATTATAAATAGTATTTGTTTTTTCATATTTATTTCTCTTTTTATTTTTATTAATTAAAATTAGATGAGACTATATAAAATTATATAAAAAATATTATAAAAAATTATATTTATTAAAATAATTAAAATAATTTCTCTCTTAATATAAGAATATTTTTTATAATAATTATTAATATTAATATATTTTTTTAATTTTTATTAATTTTTTATTATGTGGCAATAAATTATAGAGTTATAAATTCGGGTGTATCAACTGCAAATCCAAGGAATTTATGAGCTAATTCATAGAATTGATTTGGAATATCAGTTACATAAAATTTTATATTATATTTTATAGCAAATTCTTGTCGTTCGGGCTTTAATAATTTATTTTCTGCTAATAACCGTAAAGCAGTTACTGCAGCTTGTTCGCCTGTATCTATTTGAATAACATTAGGCATAATTTCTAGGAAGTTACGAGTAAGTAGGGGATAATGAGTACATCCTAAAATAATAGTATCTACATTTTCATTAATAAGTTTTTGTAAGTAATCTTTTACTATTAATTTTGTAGCTGGATGTTCAAGCATTCCTTCTTCAACTAGTGGTACAAGCAATGGACATTCTTGTGATATTACCTTAATAGAATTTTTATTTGTTATTTGATTTATAGTATTTAAATACGCATTACTTGCAATAGTAGCACGTGTTCCTATTATTCCAATTTTATTATTTTTTGTACTATGCAAAGCAGCTTTTGCAGCGGGATATATCATACCTATTACAGGTATTCCTTTTGCAATATTTTTAACTGTTTCTAGTGCAACTGCTGATACGGTATTGCAAGCAACTACTATTAATTTTACATTTTTATCAATAAGGAAATTAGTACATTCTTTTGCATATTGTTGCAAAGTATTATTAGATTTATTTCCATAAGGTACTCGGCCGGTATCTCCAAGATATATGTAATTTTCAAAAGGAAGAAATCTAATTAACTGCTTTAATACACTTAATCCACCTATTCCGGAGTCAAATACTCCTATTGCGCCATCAACTAACATAAATACAAAATAATATCAAAAAAAAATAATATACAAAAATAAAACTAAAAAAGATTTACAATATAAAAAAATATATTATAAATCTTTTTATTAAATTAACTGAAACTGAATAAATTAATTAAAAGAATATTATTCTTTTCCACTTTCATCTTGGTTTTCTGCTGATGTATCATCTGCAGCCTTACCTTTTGGATTATTTACAGAACAAATAAGTGAATCCATTGGTAAAGAGTATTCAATTCCTTCAAGGTTAAGGTCATTCAAATAAATAGCATGTCCTATATCAAGTTTTGATATATCTATTTGAATAGAACTTATAAGATATTTTGGGAGACAAGTTATTTTAAATTTATGGAATACTTGCTGAAATCTTCCACCTTTTCTAACACCAATTGGTTGCTCTCCAATAAATTCTACTGGTATACTAATAGTTACTTTTCTATCTTCTACAATACCTAATAAATCAAAATGAGTAATTTTATCTGTAACGGGATCAAATTTTACTTCTTTTAGTAAACATTTTTCTTGTTGCCCTTCGATATCCAAATTAACAAGTTTGATATTAGATGTATAAACTATTGGTTTTAAATCTTTAAGATTAGCTGAAATATTTATTCCTTTATTATTTTTTGAATAAAAAACACCTGGAACTTTATTTTCATTACGTAGTCGCTTGGATATTTGCTTACCTACTTCTCTTTTAGTAACTTTTAAATTAACTTCTTGTAACATTTTATTTAATTTCCTATTTATTATCTTGCTATATCAAATAAAGAACTAATAGATCGATTGTCATAAGTACGTAAAATAGCTTCGCCTATTAATTCACCTATTGAAATAACTTCTATTTTTTTTATATTTCTTTTTAGAGGTATTGTATCAGTTATGAATAATTTATCTATACCATAAGAATTTTCTATTAATTCTAGTGCTTTTCCTGAAAAAACAGGATGTACAATAGTACCATAAATTTGTTTAGCGCCTTTATCTTTTAGAGCTTCAGCACACTTAACAAATGTAGTACCTGTATCTATCATATCATCTACAATTAAAACATTTTTATTTTCTACTTCACCAATAATTGTTGATATTTCAGCTAAATTATGTGCTGGTCGTCTTTTATCTACTAAAACAAGCGAACCATTTAATTTTTCAGAATAAGATCTTGCTGTTTTAAGACCTCCGACATCTGGCGAAGCAACTGCTAAAGGTTGTAATTGTAATTTTTGTAATTTTTTATAAATTACAGGCGCTGCATATAAATGATCTACAGGGATATCAAAATATCCTTGTATTTGTGAAGAATGTAAGTCTACAACTAACACTCTATCAGCACCTGCATTAACTAATAAATTAGCTACAAGTTTTGCTGTTAATGAAACGCGAGGCTGATCTTTTCTATCTTGACGTGCATATCCAAAATATGGAATTACAGCTGTTACACGTTTTGCTGATGCACGTTTTGCCGCATCTATTAACATTAATAATTCCATTATGTTATCAGAAGGTGCTGTTGTAGATTGAATAATAAAAAGATCTACCCCTCTAATATTTTCTTCATATTTAACCCAGATTTCTCCATCGCTAAAATTTCTTATGGAGGTAAGAGTTAAGGGCATTCCTAAATAGTTTGCAATTTTTTCTGCTAATTGGATATTAGAACGCCCCGAAGCAATTTTTAAATCTTGCATTGGAATTATATATTGTAATTAATTAGTAAATAATACTAGAAAAAAAGCTGAGGCGGTAGGGATCGAACCTACGAAATGCCGGACCCAAAACCCGGTGCCTTACCACTTGGCTACACCTCAGTATGTACTTGTTTTATATTTTATTTGTTGATTATGATCATTGATTATAAAAAATCAATTTTTGATTATCATCAAACAAAGATATACAAACTTAATACTTTTTAAATTTATATACAAAAAAAATTTTATTTTTTGTCTTAATGTTTTGAAAAATAAAAAAAGAGGAATTATTATTATAGAGTTATTTAATATAATTTAATTTTTAATAACAATTTACTTTTATTATTTATTTATTATTATCTTTGTATTTTTGATTGTTTACTTAAATCATAAAAATAATAAAAAATAATATTAATATATAAAATAATATAAATATATAAATATTATGTATAATAAAATAAGTTTTTAAAAATAAAATTATATTTAATGTATTAACTAAATAAAAAGGTATTTTATGAAGAAGGATTTTAAATATCAAGCACCTTTTCCTATTGAAAGAGACAATACGGAATATGAACTTTTAACAAAAGATTTTGTTTCTATTAAGAATATGGATGAACAAGAAATTTTGGTGGTAAAACCAGAAGGGTTAACTTTTTTGTCTAATATTGCAATGAAGAATTGTGCTTTCTTTTTAAGGACAGAACATCAACAACAAGTTGCAGAGATATTAACGGATCCAGAAGCGTCTGATAATGATAAATTTGTTGCGCTCACGATGCTTCTTAATGCAGATATTTCGGCTAAAGGTATATTACCATTTTGTCAAGATACTGGGACGGCTACTATTGTTGCTAAAAAAGGTGATAATGTATGGACTGGAGGTGGGGATGAAGAAGCTATTTCAAAAGGAGTTTATAAAACTTATACAGAAGAGAATTTAAGATATTCTCAAAATGTACCTATTAGTATGTATGAAGAGGTTAATACTGGTACAAATCTTCCGGCTCAAATAGATATTCAAGCAGTTGATGGAAACGAATATAGTTTTTTATTTATTGCCAAAGGAGGTGGTTCATCTAATAAGACTTATTTATTTCAAGAATCTAAAGCTTTATTAACTCCTTCTGTCCTTGAAAAATTTTTAGTAGAGAAGATGAAGACATTAGGTACTGCTGCTTGTCCTCCTTATCATATTGCTTTTGTTATTGGCGGTACTTCTGCTGATGCTTGTATAAAGACTGCAAAATTAGCATCTGCTAAGTATTATGATGAATTACCAAAAACAGGGAATGAATTAGGACGTGCTTTTCGTGATGTTGAATTAGAGGAGAAAATATTAAAAGAGGCACAAAATTCTGGGTTAGGTGCACAATTTGGTGGTAAATATTTTGCTCATGATATTAGAATTATTAGATTGCCTAGACATGGTGCTTCCTGTTTTGTTGGTATGGCTGTTTCGTGTTCTGCTGATAGGAATGTGAAAGCTAAAATAAACAAAGATGGTATTTGGATTGAAAAGCTTGAGAAAAATCCGGCAAGATTTATTCCGAAAGAGTTTTTAATCGAGAAAGAGGATGAAGGTGTAAAAATTGATTTAAATCAACCTATGAAAGATATATTAAATGAATTAAGTAAATATCCTGTTGCTACACGGTTATCACTATCTGGTACTATTGTTGTAGGACGTGATATTGCGCATGCTAAGTTGAAAGAAAAAATTGATAAGGGTGAAGGATTACCTCAATATATAAAAGATCATCCTATTTATTATGCAGGTCCTGCAAAAACACCATTAGGAAAAGCATCAGGATCTTTTGGTCCTACTACTGCAGGTAGAATGGATGCATATGTTGACTTGTTTCAAAAAAATGGGGGAAGTATGATTATGATTGCGAAAGGTAATAGGAGCCAACAAGTTACAGATGCTTGTAAAAAATACGGTGGTTTTTATTTAGGTTCTATTGGCGGACCTGCAGCTATTCTTGCAGAAAATAATATAACTAAAGTTGAATGTATTGAATATCCTGAACTTGGGATGGAAGCTATTTGGAAAATTGAAGTTGTTGATTTCCCTGCTTTTATTCTTGTGGATGATAAAGGTAATGATTTTTTTAAACAAATAAAACCTCTTGATTGTAAGTGTTAAATTATTTAATTAAAAAAATTAATCCCTGTTAAATATATATTTTAAGTATAATTAAAAATAGAGACAAGTTTATATTTCATATAATTATTTACATATAAACTCGTCTCTATATAATGTATGTAATTAAATTAAGAAAATAAATAAAATAACTTTTTTGTTTTAATACATTTTTTTTGTAATTTAGTATACATTTAATTGCAATATCTAAATACAATGCAAAATTAGATAGAGAGTTTAAGTTTTTGCAATTAAGATATAATTAATTATTTAATATTTTTATTTCTTTAGGAGATAATAAAAAATGGCTTATAAAGTTACTGACGAATGCATTAGTTGTGGTGCTTGTATTCCTGAATGCCCTGTAGGTGCTATTAGTGAAGGTGAAGAGCATACAGAAATTGATCCATCAAAATGTGTTGAATGTAAAGGATATTTTGATGAATCACAGTGTTCGGCCACTTGTCCAGTAAGTGCTATTGTTAAAGCAGAATAAACTGCATGGATTAATTTTATAAAAATTATTTTAATAGGATGACTCTAAAAGGGTTATCCTTTTATTTTTTATATAAAGTAATACTCTATATTACATAGAATTAAATTATATATTATATAATTTTTTATTATAAGTTTAAGTTATATTATGAAACAAATATTTTTTAGATTAATTATTTTAGTAGTAATATTTTTTTCTATTGAAAGCTTTGCTTTGTCGCAATGTGATTCTAAATGTGGAGATTGTAATAATTCAACTTGTAATACACAATCGGATACTTCTAATATTAATTCTAATATTAATGATATTAAAAATGATATTAAAAATAATGAGAGTAAAAATGAAAGTAATGAGATTTTGGAAGTAGATGAATTTGAAGAGTTTGAAGAATTTGAAGAGAGTGATACAGGAAGTGTTTCAACTATTGAAATTAAACATAGATTAAAATTTCCATTTTTTACGTTAATATTTACATTAATTGCAGGAATATTTGTTAGGCATAAAATATTACGTAATTATAGAAAAGTGTTTTTATTTTTTACACTTATATTTTTTGGATTTAGTGGTTATTATGCGGGACCATGTATTTGTCCAGTTGGGAATTTTCAAAACTTAGTAATTTTTGATGGTAATATAATAAATTATTTATTATATACTGCTTCTATATTAATACTTATACCACTCACATATTTTTTTGGGAAAGTATGGTGTGGTTGGGTATGCCATTTAGGTGGTCTACAAGAATTTTTATATACAAAAAATAAAATTAAGATATTAAAAGGTGAGAAAGCTCAAAAGATAATGAAGATAACCAGGATAATTTTAGTTCTTGTAATATTAATTCATGCAGCGGTTAATCAAGATAGGACTTTTTGTAATATAGATCCTTTTAAGGCTATTTTTTCTTTTGAGTTTGAAAGCACGCTTGTAATAGTTCTTAGTATTGTGATTATTTTATTATCTTTATTTATTTATCGTCCATTTTGCCGTTCTGTTTGTCCAATAGGAATATTGTTAGGATTAGTATCAAAAATTCCGTTTGCTTATAAAGTTAGATATATAGAGAATGCAGAGCATATAAGTTGTTGTAAGACTTGTGTAAATATGTGTTTTATGCAGGCAATTACAGAAGATGAAAATAATGCAAAAAATACAATAGATACAAAAAAGAAAATAGATGATTTTAATTGTATAACCTGTGGGGAATGCTTTTCTAAATGTACAACAAAAGGTATTAAATTAACAAGTGAAAATAAATGATTAGAGATAAAATTAAAAATCTTGCCAGTGATACATTGACTTATGGAATATTTCAAACATTAGGACGTTTTTTGTCCTTTATGTTAACTCCTTTATATTCTAATTATTTGACAAAAGCAGATAATGGAATTGTTGCTTATTTATTTGCGATTATAGCATTAGTTGTATATATTTATTCTTTTGGGATGGAAGCTTCTTTTTTTCGTTTCTTTGAAGCAGGAAATGAAAAAAACAATAGAAAAGTTTTTTCAACTTCTTTTTTTACTATCGTCTTAGTTAGTTTATTTTTTACAGTACTAATATTAATATTTTCGGCACCATTATCTGAATCTATTATCGGTGATTTTGAAAATGCTCATTTGATATTACAAATAGCTGCTTTAATTCCTTTTTTTGATATGCTAATGGTTATTCCTTATGGTAAATTGCGTATGCAACATAGGGTAAAACAATTTGCTATAACTAGATTTTGTATTATTTTGCTTGCAGTAATCTTAAATATTATATTTTTGATGTATACAGAATTAGGAACATTAGGCGTATTTGCTGCGCAGCTTATAGCATCAGTTTGTGGTGCTTGTATTTTCTTACCTGAAGTTATTAAAACATTAGACTTAAGTTTTGATAAAGTGCTTTTTAAGAATATGTTAAAATTTGGGTTTCCTACAATCCCAGCTAGTTTATCTACAGTTGCAATGCAGATGTTAGACAGACCTATTATGAAAATATTTATCAGTGATGAAAAAATTGGACTTTATCAAATTAATGCTAAGTTAGCAATTCCTATGATGTTAATGGTTACTATTTTTGATTATTCTTGGCGACCTTTTTATCTTTCTCATTATAAAGACGAAGATGCACCTGTTCTTTTCGGACGTGTTTTGACATATTTTACATTGCTTTGTGCCGGTATATTTTTAACAGCATCTTTATTTATAGAAAATATAGTTCGTATTCCTTTATGGGGGGGGAAATTTTTTATCCATCCTGCTTATTGGGAAGCTATGTATATAGTTCCTATATTATTATTTGGATATTTTTTATCCGGTGTTACCAATATTTTTTCTGCTGTTTTTCATATAGAAAAAAAGACAAAATATCTTCCTCTTGCTATTTCTATTGCTGCAATAGTTAGTATTGTATTGAATTTTATTTTAATTCCAAAATTTGGATTTATAGGAGCGGCAATTGCTCTTGTTATTGCTTATTTTTCAGGTGCTGCTTTAATGAAATTTTATCAATCAAAAGTTAAATTCAAAGTAAATTACGAATGGCATAGAATATTATTAATATTTGTTGCAACTATAATAATTTTTGTTGTTGGTAGTTATATTAAATGCTTGTTTAATATATATGTATCCTTTATTTTGAAGTTTTTATTAATGGGAGTTTTTATACTTTTATTAAGAATTTTAGGATTTTTTACTAAAAGTGAATTACAATTTTTGAAAAATTTTATTAGAGTAGTTAAAAAGTAGTTGTTATAAATTGAGTTTTATAAAGATATTAATTTGGAACTAATAAATTTTTAATATGCTGAGTCATCTTTCCATAAAGATAATTTCCAAGCTGACGAAGTATCCGGTCGTTTCAAATAAAGGTTGGCTTTTCCATATATTCTTACTATATCAGATGTTGAAAATATTATTGAAAGATTAAAACTACGTGTAATATATAATTTCAGACTATCACCTGATTGAGAGATTATATCATTCCATATTAAATCTAAATTTTGTGCAGCCATAAATAATCTATATGTTGAATGTAGGTCTTCTTTACGACTCCAACTTACGTCTATTCCTGCATCATAATTTCTATATGAAAATATAAAATCATCATCAAGTAAATTACTATATGTGATTGTATCTTTAAAATTATAAGAATATTGAAAATTTTTAAAAAATCCATCTATTGTTTTTGGGTCTCCTAATAAATTATTATATGAATTATCAAGAGTTATTGCAGGTGCGAAAGGATTTACACAAGAATTATGTATTAGTATTATCAATATAAATATAAAACATTTTAATAGTTTTTTATACATAATCAATTTGATTTTTAATTTTAAATATACATATATTATTATTTTTAATAATATAATACTTAGTATAAAAAATAACTATGTTAATATAGAAATATAATAGATATTATATATATAATAAAATAATATTATCTAATTTTAAAGTTAGATAATATTAATTTATTATTTAAAGTCTCATTTTTTAATACAAAAATTAGGTAATAGATTCTATTTTTTCTATTTTATCAATCCCGTCAGATGGACATTTTTGATGTATTTTATATGATGCTGATAAAGTAGTAATAGGAACCGCTAACAATCTTTCTTTAGCTATTAAGCAATTACAAACTCTACATATTCCATAAGTTTTGTTTTCTATGCGTACTAATGCTTCATTTAACTTTTGTATATATTCAGTTATTCTTTGAACTTGTGCATAAGTTTTTTCTTTTTCTAAAGCTTCTGAGCCTTGTTCACCCATATGATCAGAATATACCATTGTATCTTCAATAGATGTGTTTTTTGTTAAGTCGTATAATCGTTCTTTTAACATTCTAAGTTCATCTATTGCTTCTATCTTATTCATTTCTATTACAGAACGAAAAGTAGTAAGATCTTTATCAGAATAACGTAAGAATTTATTACTTTTAGCTTCTGAAGTTTCACCAACATCTTGATCTTTTAGTTCATGATCAATTGGCATAAGAATTTGTGGTTCTATATTCTTTACTTTTTTAGTCTTCTTCGAGGTCTTTGCTGGCATAATTCTTTTCTCCTTTGTTTAAATTATAATTAAAGTTATTTTAATTTTTAATTATAGTAATTAATTTTTATTGTAAATCTTTAATATCTAAACTTTTAAAATACAAAAAAATTATGAAATAATTGCAAAATAAATATTATATTTTTATAAAAGTTAATATTAAAATAATTAATAGAATTATTAATACTAACCTTTTATATATATAAAATTATTTACAATAGTACAATATAGTTTATTTTAATGTATTAATATTTTAAATACAATATACTATTTTTATATATAATTTTACTTATTCTTGTTAATTATTATTTAAAATAATTTTAAATATAAATATTTTTTATATAAAAATATAATTTTATTTTTATTATCTTTGTTATATTTAAATATTCTATAAATTTATATATTCTATAAGTTTATATATTCTATATAGGTTATGATGATAAGTATTACAATAAGATTATATTTTTAAGGAGTTTTTTATGAGTTTTTTTAAAAAATTAAAAGAAAAAATAGGTGAAAAAGCTATAGAAAAAGATTATGATGTAAATAAAAGTTTAGATAATAAAGAGTCGGAAGTATTAAATCCTCAAAACTATTCAATTCAAGATGAAGAAACACAAACAGTTTCAGAAACAAGTGAAGATTTTCAAGAAAACATAGTTGAAAATATAAACTCAAATGTTATTGATATTGAAAACGAAACATCTGTTGAATTAGACGAAGTTTCGTATGCAGAAAATTATCAAGTTAATCGTAGTGAAAATGAAAAAAAGTCTTTTTTTAAAAAGTTCTTTGATAAAACAACAGATGCAGTAAAAACTACATTTGGTTATGAAAAAATCAAAGAAGGATTAACAAAAACAAGGAAGAATTTTTCTGATAATTTACGTAAGGTTCTTGGTGTAGGTAAGAAAATAGATTCGGGTTTACTTGATAATATAGAAGAGCTTTTAATAACGTCTGATATTGGCGTTGATACTACTGAGCAAATTATTAATTCTTTGAAAAATAGAATAAAAAAGGAAAATTTTGAAAATTCTGAAGATTTATATAAAATATTAAAAGAAGAAATTAGTAAAATACTTATTACGTCATCTTCTGCAAAGAATGACAGTCTTTATGAAATAGATGTTGATAAAAAGCCTTATGTTATTTTAGTTATTGGAGTTAATGGTGTTGGTAAGACAACAACGATAGGTAAATTAGCTTATAATTATAAAAATGCGGGGAAAAATGTAATTATTGGGGCATCTGATACTTTTAGAGCTGCTGCAAATGAACAATTAGAAATATGGGCTGATCGTGCTGGCGTAGATATTGTTCGCCAACAGTCAGGGGCGGATCCTGCAGCAGTTGCTTATGATACACTAAAATCTGCTCAGGCAAAGAACAAGGATGTAGTAATTATTGATACTGCAGGGCGTTTACATAATAAAACTCATTTAATGTCGGAATTAGATAAGATATCGAGAGTATTAAAAAAACTTAAAGAAACTGCGCCGGATGAAGTATATTTAATTTTAGATGCAACAACAGGACAAAATGCTATATTTCAGGCGAAAGAATTTGAAAAAGTTGCACCAATCACAGGAATTATTTTAACTAAATTAGATGGAACTGCAAAAGGTGGTGTTGTTATTCCTATTGCAAATGAATTAAAAATCCCTGTTAGATATGTAGGAGTTGGTGAAAAAATTGATGATTTACAAGTTTTTTCTGCTCAAAATTTTGTAGATGCTTTATTTGAATCTTCTGAAGAAAAAATAGAAACGGATAATATTAATTAACAATTAACTAATTATATATTTTAATAATTTTAAATAAAAAAGTATTATATAATAACTGATAATATAATAAATAATATAATAATTTATATTTAACTGTCACAAATATAAAGTATATATGAAAGAAGCTCAAGATTTTAATGTACAAAATAACAAAGGACATATAGACTGGATTATTTTTATTCCAGTTGTTGGATTAATGTTGTTTTCATTAGTTTTTGTTTATAGTGCTAGTGCACCTTTCTCTGCAGCAAAATATCAGGATGTTGGGAAAATATTTTTTGACCATTTAATAAGAGTTATTTTAGGATTAATAACGTTACTTATTTTTTCAAAAATAGATTATCATGTTTATAAAAAAGCAGCAAGACCTATATTTTATTTTGGATTAATACTATTAGTTGCAGTTTTATTTACGGAAGAAGTAAATGGAGCAAAGAGATGGTTGAATTTTAAAATAATTAGTATTCAACCTGTTGAATTTATGAAATTTGCTATGATTATATATTTTTCTCATTTATTAGTAGAGAAGCAAAAAGTAATAAAAGATTTTCAAGATGGTTTTTTGCCTTTTATTATTTGGACAGTAATTATTTGTGTTTTAATTGCCCTTCAGCCAAATTTCTCAAATTTGATTTTAATATTTGTTATTTCTTTGGCTATGATGTTTATAGGTAATGTTAATTTATTATATTTAATACTTGTTAGTTTTATTGGAAGTATTCTAGTTGGAATATATGCAGTTTCTGCTCAATACAGGGTAAATAGACTTATGTCTTTTTTTGATAGTGACTTATCGCCATCTGTAATAGGTTATCAATCGCAACAAGCTTTAATTGCTTTGGGAAATGGGGGGTTTTTTGGACTTGGACCGGGACAGAGTAAACAGAATCATTTATTTTTGCCTGAATCTCATGTAGATTTTATATTTTCAATAATTGGGGAAGAATATGGGTTTATAGGATTATTTATTATAGTTGTGATATTTGCAGTAATATTGTGGCGGAGTATGTTAATTGCAAAAAAAGCACCTGATAATTTTGGATATTTTCTTGCTATTGGGATAGTAATTACTTTAGCAGTTTACTTTGTTGTTAATGCAGCGGTTAATACTGCTTTATTACCAACAACGGGGATTCCGCTTCCTTTTATAAGTTATGGAGGAACGGCTATATTAATTTATTCTGCGGTTGCTGGTATTTTACTTAATATATCGTCGCAAGCAAATATATATCCAATTGAAAGTAATGTTAGTAAATTGAAATCTGAAAAAAATATATAAAAATCTTAAGAAATAAAAAGGAGATTTATAATGACTAGAATAATGAATATATTACTTATTTGTTTATTAATAATTGTTGCAGTTTGGAGTATATATACACAAAAATGGTTAATTTTAATTAGTAATTTGTGTATTGTATCGGGTGTTCTTATTGATAGTAAAACTACTAAATTATTAATGAAAGAGAATACTAATATAGACAAAATAAAAAAAATCAAAAAAATACCTATGTACCTATATTTTATAGGAGCTATTGCTTTAATAATTTATGGAATTACTACATTTATGAATTAATAATATTTTATTTAATTTTTTATATAGAATTTTTATATAGAATAATATAATAAATATAAAAGTAAATGTTTTTTTATTGTATTAAGGTTGCGTTAACTGTATAATTGTTATTATTGCTATTTATACTATTTAATTGTATCTTATAAAAATCATTATTTAAGCTTTTGTTATATTTTAATATAATTGGTATATAGTTTTCTGTATGTCCTATTATTATATATTTTTCTTTTTCTATATTAGATTTTTCTGGTAATAAAGTTAAAATATTATTTAAATTTTTTTCATAATATTGTTTTGTTTTTTGCTTTGATATTTTTAGCAATTCATTAATTCTATATTTTTTTGTTATATTATCTACTTGTCCGAGCATAGTATAGGCTTCTGTATTATCTCTTTTTGAAAAAGAGAAGCAATGTAAATAAGTTATATTTAATGAATTTATAAAATTATAAGTTTCTTCAAATAAATTGTTATTTTCTGTTGGGAAACCGATTATTACATCAAGTCCTATAGATGCATTAGGCATATAAGAATTAATCAACTCTATATATTTTCTAAACTTATCTGTGTTATATCGTCTACGCATCTTTTTTAATATTTCGTCGCATCCACTTTGTAATGGAATATGAAAATGAGGGCATATATTTTTTGAATTAATTATAATATCTAACAATTCATTTGTAATAATATGTGGTTCAATAGAAGATATTCTAAATCTCAATGATAATTCTAATTTTGAGATTAGTTTTAATATATCATAAAAATTTTTATTATTATAATTATAGTCACTAAGATTTATACCTGTTAATACAATTTCTTTAAATCCAGAATTATATATTTCTTTTATTTGTGGAAGGATATTATCAAAGTTTATGCTACGTGAATTTCCTCTTGCTAGTGGTATAGTACAATATGAACATTTATAATTACATCCATCTTGTAATTTTATAATAGCTCTTGTTCGCGATTCACTATCGCCAGAATATGCATAATCAAATTTATTAACGATTGGAGACACAAATATCTTACTATTGTATTTATTATTTAAGATATTTTTATTTTGTATTTTTTCTTGAATTATTTGTGCAATATTAAATTTTTCATTGATTCCAAATACCGCATCAGCTTCTGTATTTTTTATTATTTCCTCCGGGTTAAGTTGTGCGTAGCATCCGAGGACACCAATAAAAGAATTTGGATTAATTTTTCTAACTCGTCTGATTAACTTTCTTGAATCGGCAGCTGCCTTATTTGTTACACTACAAGTGTTAATTAATACAATATCTGAATCTTCTATTTTATCATTAATTATATAGTTTAAATTTTTAAAAATTTCTTTTAGACGAGATAATTCTACAAAATTGACTTTGCAACCTATATTTATAAAATGTATTTTCATTCTTTTTTATTTTTATTATAATTTCATTATACAAAAATATAATTTTTGTATAAATTATCTAAATTAATTCTTTTTTATTTTTTGGCTTGATATTTGCTTATAATACATAAAACAATTAGATTTATAACATAAAATATATATTTAATTAATCTAAAATATATATTAATAATCCTATTTAATTATTTATTTAATATAGTAAATAGCATGGATAATACAAGACTTACAGAAGATAAAAATTATATATTTCAAGATGAATTATTTCAAGACATAATTAATTTTAATGAATTGCTTTTAAATAATGAACCAAAATCATTTGTTGCAAGAGTAAAAAGCAATAAATATAATTCTTTTAATATACAAGAAAATGATATTATTGTAATAAATGTTGCAAAAAAATTAAGAAATGGGAATTTGGTACTTATAAGATTATATGACGAACTTATTATAAAGAAATATGTAATAATTGATAACGAAGAGTACTTTTCTGATATTGATGGAATATTTATGCCTATAGGGATTAAAAATATTATTAACTATGAAATTATAGGTATAATTTCACAATCGATACATAATTTTTAATATTTTTACAGTTATTAATATTAAAGTTTATATGTCTAAAAATATAGATTATTATTATTCAATACAAGATATACAGAGAGCTGAAATTAAAATTAAATCTTCTAAGTTTATTGCTACTTCTGCACCAGTTTTTAATGTTGATGAAGCGGTTAATTTTTTGAATAAAATAAGAGCAGAATTTTTTGATGCTACACATAATTGTTTTGCTTATAGAATTGGTTGGGATGGTAATACTTTTAGGGCAGTAGATGCGGGTGAACCGAATGGTTCTGCGGGTAAACCTATACTTTTTGCTATACAAAAATATGATATATCGGATGTTATTGTTATAGTTACTAGATATTTTGGAGGTACTAAACTTGGTGTTGGGGGACTAGTTAGAGCATATTCAGCAGCAACCGAAGCAGTACTAGAAAAATGTGAAAAAAAAATAATAAATCGTACATTACCAATTACTATAAATTGTCGTTATGAAGATATATCCATTGTTAAACGTATAGTTGATGATTTGGCTATTTCTTTTAATGAAGAATATTCTGATTCCGTTGAAATTATTGCTAATATTCCAATCTCAAAAGTAGATTTTTTTATTTCGTCTATTCAAACTGCCACTAATGCTAAAGCTAAAATTTATTATTAAATTATTAATTTATTAATAAAATATAAATATACAAACTATATTGTATATAAATTTATTTTGTTTAATTAAAAATAAAATTATATTTTTGTAATTATTTGTATTTTTATATTTAAAATGCTTAAAATATAAAAATATAATATTAAAATTTATATATAAGAATAATACTTTTCTGTGTTTTTGGGGGAATAAAAGTGTATAAAGACACAAAATATTATGAAAATGTAAAAGAAATTAATTTTAAGATTCCTTTTGATAGAAATACCACTATTGGGTTTTGTATAGGTACACCTATTGTTTTAATACTAATATATTTATTAGTATTTTTTGAGAATATAGAAGTTGAAGTTAGAGCTATAAAATATAACATAGTACCTATTGCTGTATTAAATTTTGGTCGAGGAGATGGAACAGGAATGAGTAAAGGAAATTTAAGTGCAGAAGGAATTGCTCATAAAGGAAATGCCCCGCAATCAAGTTTACATGATGCAGAAACTGCTGCTAATACAAAAATTGCTAAAACGGATGCAGAAACAGATATATCTATAAGTAGTAATTTAAAATCGGTTAGTGATGTTGCCGGTGATGAAAATAGTGATAATAATATGGGGAATAGCAATAGGAATGTTGGTACAAAAGATGGTTCGGAATCGGGGACAGGACTTGGAACAAGAGGATTTGGTCGAGGATTAGGTGAAGGTTTTGGAGATATAGAGTGGGGCGGCGGTGGAAATAGATTTGTGCTTGTAAAGAAGCCACCTAAATATCCAAAAGGAGTAAATACTTCCGGAACTATAAAAATAAAATTTAGAGTTAGAAAAGATGGTACTATATCTTCAATGGTACCTTTACAAAAAGCTGATCCTGCACTGGAAAGAGCAGCAATGGATGCTTTAAGACAATGGCGATTTAATCCGATTAATGAAGATATAGAAATGGAAGGTATAATTCCTTTTAATTTTAGATTGAGATAAATGTAAATATTTAATAAAAAAGTTACTCTTTTGAGTAACTTTTTTTATTTTTTAAAACAAAGTAATATAATAAAAGTAGTATAATAATGGAAGTTATAAAATAATTTATTATTTTTGAAAAACTATTTTTAATAATATTTTTAATATTTATTTAACAAATTAATATTATTTTATTTAAATTTATTTATTGATTATGTTGATTAATATGCAAACTATGAAAAAAAATATATATATATTATTGATATTAAACTTATTTATTATCTTTATAGTAGATAATTGTTTTGCTCAAAAAGAGACTTATAATTGGTATTTTGGTAATAATGCAGGTATTAGTTTTTTAACTGATGATTTAGAGCCTGTTTTTTTATCAGGTTCTAAAATGGAGCAAATGGAAGGAGTATCAACAATTTCAGATAAAAATGGTAATTTATTATTTTATTCTGATGGTGTTTATGTATGGAATCGGCAACATTCTTATATTTCATATGGTGGCGGATTAAAAGGTAATTATTCATCTTCACGTTCTGTTATTATTATTCCTAGACCACGTTCGAATCGTTATTATTATGTTTTTACTATTGATGCTTTTGAGCGAAGCCTTGGCATATCTTCAGATACTAATGGTTTACGTTATTCTGTAATTGATGTTTTAGGAGATAAATATGGTGCTATTATTCCTGATAAATATAATATAAAATTGTTAGATGGTGCGGTTGAAAAAATGATAACAATTAATCACGCAAACAAAATAGATGTATGGTTAGTTACTTATAATCGTAAAAATAATAGTTTTTATACATATTTGATTAATAGGAATGGAATAAATACGCCTAAAATTACTAAGTTAAATGAATTAGATAGTATAAGTTTGTTAGATGCAGTTTTTAATTTAGAATATGATTTTGAACATAAAAAATTAATTAATTGTTCGAGAGCATCTTATTCTTTTGAGGTATATGATTTTGATAATTTAACGGGTGAAATAGATGTTGCTAATTCATTAAAAATTCCGTCTTTTATTCCGCATCCCAATTCTGGTGAAGATTCAACTCAATTTTTTATTCCTTATAGTGCTGCAATTTCAGCAGATGGTACAAAATTATATGCCAGTTGTTATCGTAAAAGTATTTTACAATACGATATAAGTTCTAAAAATATTGAAGAGATATGTAAAACTAGGTGTGTTATTGCTGATTCGTTAAATGGTGATGGTTCTTTTGGGTCTATAAGAAAAGGACCTAATGGTAAAATATACATTACTTGTGATACAAGTGAGTATTTATCAGTAATAAATTTTCCTAATAAATTAGGAAAGGAATGTAATTTTGTTAAAAAGGC
Source organism: uncultured Hyphomicrobiales bacterium (assembly GCA_964472015.1). Lineage (GTDB taxonomy): Bacteria > Bacteroidota > Ignavibacteria > Kapaibacteriales > UBA2268 > JAAYTD01. The sequence continues at coordinate 41,953 of CAYYIP010000007.1, forward strand.
TATATTTTTAGAGGGAGGATGTTGTAGATTAGGGTTACCTATTATGATGAATTATGATGTACCGCCATGTGATTTCTCAGGTTATGCGGGTGATGATAAAATTGTATGCACTGGAGAAGAATTAAAAATAGGAGATGTTGCCGATACAACAAATTTAAAATTTGAATGGACACCGCAAATGTTTTTAGATAATCCATATATCTTAAATCCTGTTTGTCGACCTCTAGAAACTATAACTTATGTATTAAAAATAACAGATACGGAATTAGATTGTTTTGATTTTGATACAGTAACTATTACGGTTATAGAAGCACCAAAAATATTGAATGCAGAAGATGTTCATACTTGTAAGAATAATTCTATTATGATAGGGAATAGTAACAATAGTGATGAATATATTTATCAATGGGAACCAGAACTTTATTTAGATGATTTTAATGCTAAAACGCCTATTTGTAAGCCAGAAACTGAAATGACTTATATTTTGACTGTTACTAATGAATTTGGTTGTAAAAGTTATGATACGGTAAGAGTTTTCTTAAAACCTTTATCTGATATTAATATAACAGGTGACTCTTATATTTGTGAAGGTGATTCTACGACATTAAGACTGAAAGGTGATTTTATTTCTTGTGAATGGAATACTGGTGAAACGACTAATTCTATTGTTGTAAAAAAAACAGGTGTTTATTCTGCAGAAGTTGTTGATAGGAATGGATGCACAGGAGATATATATTTTGAAGTTAAATATTTTGTTTCAGATTCTATAAAAATAATTGCGCCAAAAACTATTTGTGAAAATACATATACTAATATTTACGTAGAGGATGTATTTGAAAGTTATTTATGGAGTACAGGAGAAACTACATCAAGTATTGATGTTAATAAGAGTGGAAAATACTGGGTAATAGGAGTTAATGAAAATGGTTGCAAGTCTTATGATACGGTAGATATTTTATCTTATGAATTAAATTATACTTTATACGATGAAGCTATAAATTTATATTCTTGTCTCTATAATAGTACTTCGCAAGAATTTTATATACAAAATGAAGGCGAAGAAGCTATTACTGTAAGTTCTATAAAGTTACTTATTAATGATACAAAAAATAATATTGATATTGTAACTACAAATACTTTACCTGAAAATATAGAAGATAGGTTTTATTTTAATATAAATCTAGTTGGACTAGAAGTTGGGAATTATTATGATACAGTATTAGTAGAGGTTTCTTATCCTTGTCAAATGCTAATAAAGATCCCAATAAATATAATTATTAATGAGGAATATTTAAGTGTATCATCAAAAGATATAATTATAAGACCGGGGCAAAATATAATTATTCCTATATATACACTGTATCATAATGTAAATTCTTATTTGCCTGATACAGCAATATTTTTATATGATTTTTTCTACGATAATGAACTTTTAAAAATAAAAAGTGTAAAAAATGCAAATATTATTTTTGATGATTATAATAGTGGTATTTTACATTTATCAAAGAATACATTACAAATAAAACAAGGTGATACTATATTTATAGAAGCATTTACTTCTTTAGGAACGTCTGAGGAGTTTAATTTAAAAGATGTATTTTCTTTTAGAGTATTTTTAAAGCCACCAGTAGATGTTGATACTAAATATTATTGTATAGATACTTGCAGTAGTATTCATTCAATCAATATTGATGGATGTATGGTTAGTTTAGAAAAGTTTAAATTATTAAACAATACAGTATTAAAAATAAATAATGTTATAGATAATACTATAAAATGTAATATTTCAACTCAAGAAATAGGAGAGTTAAATGTTGAATTGTGTGGTTTAGCAGGAAATATTATAGATAAAAAAGTATGGATGAGAAAGGAAGATAATTTTGAAAGTAAGGAAATTATCTTTAATATAGAAAATTATGTTAATGGTATATATTTTATAATTTTAAGAACAAATAATAATTATTTTTCAGAAAAATTTATTATATTTAAGTAAATTTATTATTTATATTATTTTGTTATAGACTATGAATTTTGAACAAATTTCACCTTTTGAATTAAATAATAACTTTTTTAAAGCCTTGAACAATGATTGGGCATTATTATGTTCAGGCAATCCAGTCTCAGAAAAAGAATGTAACATTATGACTATAAGTTGGGGTGGAATAGGAATATTATGGAATAAACCTATTGCTATTTGTTATGTGCGACCGCAACGTTATACTTTTGAATTTATTGAAAAAACAGGACATTTTTCAATAAACTTTTTTGAAAGTGAGAAATATAGAAACGAATTAAATTTATGTGGTACAAAATCGGGACGAGATGTAAATAAATTTTTAGAAACTAGTTTCAAGCTAAAGAAATATAATGAAGAATATGTGGGGATAGAAGAGGCTAAATTGATATTAAATTGTAAAGTTTTGTATGCTGATTTTCTTAAGGAAACTAATTTTTTAGACAAAGAAGTAATAAAAAGTTTTTATCCTAAAAAAGATTTCCATAAATTTTTTATTGGTGAAATAAATAATATTCTACAAGCTAAGTAATTATAAAGTATGAAAAATAGACAAACAGAATTTACAATAGAATTACAAAATTATGTATATGAAAATTTTAATGCAGAAGATAAATTATTAAAAGATATTGCTAATAATTGTTGGGAAGAAGCACAGATTCCACAGATAAATATAACGGGATATCAAGCCCAATTTTTGCAATTTATTATAAAAGCTATAGATGCAAAAAATATTTTGGAAATTGGGACGTTAGCAGGATATTCGGCAATTGTAATGGCACGTGCTGCTTCAGAAGACGCTAAAGTTTTAACTATTGAAAAAGAGAAAAAATATGCTGATTATGCAAGAAATAATATTATAAAAGCAGGACTGGAGAATAAAATAAAGATTATTGTTGAAAACGCACATAGTTTTATAAAAAAATTTGCACCTAATGAACTTTTAGATCTTATTTTTCTTGATGCAGATAAATCTGCATATTTTAAATATATAAATGCTTTAACGCCATATCTTAGAAAAGGTGGTATTGTTATTGCTGATAATGCATTTGCGTTTGGATTTTTATTAGATACTGCACCTGAAAGAAATCCGGAAGAAGTACGTTCTATGATAAACTTTCATAAACATTTACTTGAACGTAAAGATTATTTTACGACTATAGTACCTATTGGAGATGGTATTTTATTAAGTATTAAAATTTAATATTTCTATTATTTAAATATAGAAAATTTATTGTATTTGTTATATTTGTTGTAAGTTAATTATAAGATTAATATTTAAGTCTAAATGAATAATATAGTATGAAGCCGCTAACAGAAATTGTAAAATTTAAATGTACTTTAATTGCATCACATAGAGGGGATAATAGATTAGGACCTGAAAACACAATTATTGCTTTTAAAGAAGCAATAGAAAATGGTGTTGATATGATAGAGATGGATATACAGTTTACAAAAGATAAAAAAATTATTGTTTTTCATAATGATGAAATAGAACTCGGTGATAAAATTTATAAGATAATTGATTTAAATTATGAAGATATAAAAAAATATAAAATATACTATAATTTGGAAGATGGGACGAAAACTTATACTAATATACCGTTATTATATGAAGTTTTTGATAATTTTAAAGATAAAGTTTATTTTATTACTGAGATTAAAAATAATTTTGATGATGATAACATTGAAAGTATAAATAACTTATGTAATTTTATTATTAAAAATAATCTTCAAAAAGAGCTTGTTATAACTTCTTTCGATATAAAAAATCTTTTATTTATAAAAAATAAATATCCTTTATTATTAACTGCTGTTATTTACGAACCTAATAGTAATATATTACCTAGTAAATATAAAAAACAATTAAATTGTAACGCTTTTATTTGTGATATAAATGAACTAACAGAAAAATTTGTTTTAGATGCTAATAAGAATAATATATTTATTGGTGTGTATGGTGCAAATACAAAAGAATTAATTAAAAAAGCAATAAATTATAATGTAAGATTTATTGGCACAGATTGTATAGATTTATTAAAAAATATTTTAAATGAAATTAAATAAAATATTGTTTATTTAGAAAAAAATTGTATTGTTAATATTATAATAATAAAATTTGTAAAGTATAATAAAAATTAATGTTAAAAAAACAAGCAAAAGAAAAAGCAATAGAAGTAGCCTTGTGGGAAACAGCAAATAAATTGCGTGGAAGTGTTGAACCTTCGGAATATAAGCACGTGGTATTGGCGTTGATTTTTTTGAAGTTTGTGAACGATAAATTTGAGGAGCAACGACAAAAACTAATTAATTGTGGCAAAGAGAAATACATTGAAAACTCGGACTTTTACAATAAGGACAAAGTCTTTTTTCTAAAAGAAGAGACCCGTTGGAAATATATTGTTAGTAAAGCTCGCCAAAACGATATTGCGTTGATAATTGATTCCGCTTTACACACTATAGAAAAAGACAATAAAGTTCTGAAAGGTGCATTGCCTGATAACTATTTTTCACGTCTTGGACTTGATACCTCTAAATTAGCTGCTCTTATCAGCGAAATAGATAGCATATATATACTCAAGGACAAAGAGCAAGATGTTATTGGACGTATTTACGAGTATTTTCTGAGTAAGTTTGCCATTGCTGAAGGAAAAGGGAAAGGTGAGTTTTACACGCCCAAAAGCATTGTAAATTTAATTGCCGAGCTGATAGAGCCTTACAAAGGTTTTATTTATGATCCATGTTGCGGTTCGGGCGGAATGTTTGTGCAGTCTATCAAGTTTATTGAAGCACACCACGGCAATCAAAAAGAGGTTTCCATTTACGGACAGGAATATACGAACACAACGTATAAATTGGCGAAAATGAATCTTGCCATTCGAGGCATTTCTGCTAATTTAGGCGAAAAAGCCGCTAACACTTTTAGCAACGATTTACATAAAGATTTAAAAGCCGATTTTATTATGGCAAATCCTCCTTTCAACCAAAAAGATTGGCGAGCAGAAAACGAACTTTTAGACGATCCTCGCTGGAAAGGTTACGAAGTACCACCCAAAAGCAACGCTAATTATGGTTGGATACTTCACATGGCATCTAAGCTTTCGGGAAATGGTGTAGCAGGATTTCTTTTAGCAAACGGAGCATCGAGCGGTGGCGGTGATGAGTATAAAATACGTAAACAGTTGATTGAAAATGATTTGGTTGAAGCTATCTTGATTTTACCACGAAATATGTTTTACACAACCGATATAAGCGTAACTCTTTGGATATTGAATAAAAACAAAAAAGAATACGTAAGGGCGTATGGCGATATACCTCAACGAAATTACCGAAATCGACAAAAAGAAATTCTTTTTATGGATTTGCGGGAAATGGGCGAGCCGTTTGAGAAAAAGTACATACAATTCTCTGAAAAAGATATTAGGAAAATAGCTGATAATTATCATAACTGGCAATGTACGGGTGAATTGAATTCGCCATATCAAGATATTCCAGAATTCTGCTATTCCGCAGGTATAGAAGAAATTAGAGAGAAAGATTATTCGCTTGTACCGAGCAGATACATAGAATTTGTAAATCGTGATGAACAGATTGATTTTGACGAAAAAATGAAAACTTTACAGCAGGAAATTGGTAAATTATTACAAGAAGAAAAAAAATCGCGAGAAGAATTGTTAGCTGTTTTTAAAAATTTAGGTTATAAAATTGAGTTAAAATGAACGAAAAGCAAATAAATCCTTTTGAATTAGATGATGAGTATGTTATATACTCACTCATAAACGAAGAATTTTTACCGGAAGAGTACCATGAACTTGAATATAAATCCGGTAAAGATGGATTTCCAAAAGAGATTTGGAAAACATATTCAGCCTTTGCCAACACAAATTCTGGTATTATTATCATTGGTATAAAAGAGAAAAGAGGTGTTTTTCTAATTGAGGGATTGACAGAAGAACAAATTTCAAATTATAAAAAGCATTTTTGGGACAGCTGCAACAATCCGAATACCGTTAGTGTCAATCTTTTGAGTAACGAAGATATAAAAGTAATTGAGACAAATTCAAAAAAACTGTTAGTTATTCGAGTTCCTTTCGCTCATCGTACCAAAAGACCGGTTTTTCTTACACGAAATCCATTTGGAAACACGTACAAACGCAACTACGAAGGCGACTACAGATGTACTGATGACGAAGTAAGAAGAATGTTAGCTGAAGGCGGCACAGAACTTAAAAGAGATAACTTGCTTTTAGAAAATTTCACGATAGACGATTTAGATCCTGTTAGTATTCGTCAGTTTCGTCAATTGTTTTCATCTACAAGACCGGGGCACCCTTGGCTTGCTTTAGAAGATAAAGACTTACTAAAGAAACTCGGAGCTTATCGCATTGACCGAAAAACTGGACAAGAAGGAATTACGCTTGCTGGGCTGTTAATGTTTGGCAAAGGAGACAGCATACGAGAACAAGATGCTTTACCTGATTACTTTCCTGATTTTAGAGAGCGTTTGTCAATAGATGAAAAAGTGCGATGGACAGATCGTATTTATCCCGACGGAACTTGGGAAAGTAATTTACTTCAATTTTATTTGAAAGTATTGCCCAAATTATCATCTACATTACCTAAACCATTTCGCTTAGATAAAGATGAACGTGTTGATGAAACACCTGCTCATATTGCGTTGCGTGAAGCTTTTGTAAATACATTGGTGCATACTGATTATTTGTTAAGTGGTAACATTATCATTGAACTTGATACCGAACAATTTGTATTTTCAAATCCCGGTACATTACTCGTTTCTTTGGAACAATATTATGCGGGAGGAGTGAGTGAGTGCCGTAATCCTGCATTACAACAAATGTTTATGCTGATTGGTCGTGCTGAAAAAGCTGGTAGTGGAGTGGACAAAATTATGTCAGGCTGGCAAGATTCTCATTGGCGAAAGCCTTTTCTTGTGTTAGAAAACCGACCTGATAAAGTTAAACTCACTTTACCTATGTTTAGCGTGTTGCCTGAACAAGTACTAAACGAGTTAAATACTATTTATGGCGATGTGAGTCATTTTAGTTCCGACGAACTAACTGCACTTTCTTTCTGTCTGATAGAGGGTTCAATTTCCAACCACCGCTTGCAATATGTGTTAAATATGCACAGTTCAGACATTACGAAAATGCTTAAAAAATTGTGTGTGGGTGATTATTTAGAAGCTGAAAATTATGGTCGCTGGACTACTTATAAAATTAAACATAAGGTTGCAAGCTCAGGCGGAAAGGTTGACACCTCAGGCGAAAAGGTTGCAAGCTCCGATAGAAAGGTTGCAACCTCAGGCGAAAAGGTTGCAAGCTCTGGTGGAAACCTTGCAAGCTCTGGTGGAAACCTTGCAAGCTCTGGTGGAAACCTTGCAAGCTCTGGTGGAAACCTTGCAAGCTCAGGCGGAAACCTTGCAAGCTTAACTGAACTTCCTAAAAGGATAAGTATAGAAAAAATGGAAGATATAATTATGCGAATTTGTAAGGATAATTACGTTAAAAAAGAAGACCTTGCAACATTATTGAACCGTTCAGAAAATTATATAAGAAATGAAATTTTACCTAAAATGATAAAAGAGAAAAAAATAGAGAAAAAATATCCGTTTACGCTTAATCATCCTGAACAAGCTTATAAAACTACAGAGGAATATGCAGAAAAACTATAAGCGATTAGGCGATTATATACAAGAATTCAATGTCCGTAACACAGATTTAGCTATTACCAATCTTTTAGGTGTGAGTATAGAAAAAACTTTTATACCATCCGTAGCAAATCTTAATGGCGTGGATTTATCTGTATATAAAATATTGAAAAAAGACCAGCTAGCTTGTAATTTAATGATCGTAGAGCGTGATAAAAAACTTCCTGTAGATTTGTATAGAGAAGAAAAACCAGCTATAGTTTCTTCTGCATATTATGTTTTTGAGCCAAAAAACAAAGAAGAATTATTACCTGAATATTTAATGATGTGGCTTTTTCGACCTGAAAGTGATAGGTATTTTGGTTTTATTAGTGGCGGAGATGTAAGAGGTGGAATTACTTGGGAGACATTTTGCAGTCTTCCAATTAAAGTCCCAAAAATTGAAAAACAACGAGAAATCGTAAAAGAATACAAAACAGTAGAGAGACGCATACAGATAAACGAAGAGCTCTGCAAAAAATTAGAAGAAACAGCACAAGCGCTATATAGAAAATATTTTGTAGAAGATATAGACCCAGAAAATTTACCGGAAGGGTGGAGATGGGGAAAGTTAGAGGAGGTTGCTAAGATTACAATGGGACAATCACCAGTGGGAGAAAGTTATAACACTGATGGAATTGGAGAAATATTTTATCAAGGTAGAAGCGATTTTGGAATGCGATTTCCCACAATTAGAATGTTTACAAATGAGCCTACCAAAATGGCTAAAAAAGATGATATTTTATTAAGTGTTAGAGCACCTGTTGGGGACATAAATATTGCACCACACAATTGCTGTATTGGTAGAGGATTAGCAAGCATAAGAAACAAGAAAAAACAGAAGTCTTATATGTTTTATCTAACAAAAAATTTAGATACAATTTTTAATATAGCAGACGGAGCTGGAACAATCTTTGGAAGTATTAATAGAGATACACTTTTGAATATTGACGTAATAATTCCTAATGAAGAAGTTATTCAATTATTTGAAAAAAAAGTTTCAACAATTGATAAGCTGTATGAATATAATGATATAGAAACGCAAAAGCTAAAAGAATTACTATCTTTGTTGTTGGCAAAGATGGGGAGAGAATAAGAAGATATGAATTTTATTTTAAGATTTTTTTTTACAATTAGCGCTGTATCTTTTTTTGTTGTTGTTTATTTAGTACAAAATAAGATAAATCCATTTGATGAGGTTCTTGGAAAATATGCGTGGTTAATTTATATAGTGTACGTACTTTTTCCATTTATACTGACTTGTATATCACTGCGAATTTGTAAATTATTAGCCAGAAACTCGATTAAAAAAATACAATCAATAGAACCATCGAATAATGATTTCCTTGCCACCTATCTTGCGTTCTTTTTTGTTGCATTAAGTATTAAAGGAACAATTACTTTTTGGATAGTATTTGGAATGACGGTTCTTTTTACTTTTGTTTCAAGAGTATCATACTTTAATCCGGTTCTTTTAGTATTTGGTTACAATTTTTATTATATAGTTACAGGGGAGAATGTAAAGATTATGTTAATTAGCAAACAAAAATTAAAAGCTCCGAATAATTTTGATCATAAAGATGTAGGACGCATCAATGATTATACATTTATAGATATTTAAAATATGGCAGAATTAATAGTAAAATACAAATCTGAATACAAAAATGTATTGAAACAAGAAGACAATATTATTGAAAATATTGATCTAACTAATGTAGAACAAATAGATTTTACAACAAGCTATAAGCTTGAAGATAATGAATGGTTTAAAATTACTGATTTTAGCAATCAAGACTATGTTGTTGAAATATGTAATGAAAATTTCAGTACTGCAAGTCTCGTGCAAATAGTTAACAAGGAGTATGAAGATATTAAAGAAATAGTTATTTTGCAGAACGAGCAGATGCATTTCCAAAGGGTTACTCCTTCTTATTATGTAAATAAGAAAACTTTTTTAGACTATTCAGGAAGTCCCAAAGTAGTAGAACACAGAAAACAGATCGAGATAAAAAAAGAATCTGATGCTGTATATTTGTTAGAAACTGACACATTGTTATTTAAAGATATATCTAAAATAAAACCTATTTTTAAAGGAATAGAGATGTTGCATCGAGAAGCAACACAAGAGGAAGTTAACACATTTATGGAATATGATTTCATTTCAACGTTAAATTTTGACTCTAAACGTGTAGGTGTTCAAAATCGAAAAAGAATAGCTGATATTGGGGTAAAATATGCTAATCTTTCAAGCGAGAAACAAAAAGGACTAATAACTTATGCAAAAGAGAAATCAGGAATTGATATAGAGGATGGCAAATTTCTAATTAGAAATGATAACGATTTGAAAAACTTGCTTTACGCAATGGATCAACGTTATTATTATGCTGATATATATGAAGAAAATAGAATTGCTAACTCCATTCGTATTGTGTAACGGGTTATTTAGCAAGTTCATATTATAAAGTAAAATACGGATTTATGAATTATTTTTAAATTAATATTTAAATGATCAATTTTCATGCACATAATCGCAAAAGTATTCGTCTAAAAGGATACGATTATTCGCAAGAAGGATTGTATTTTATAACGATTTGTTGTCAAGATAAAATTTGTAGGTTTGGACATATTGAAAACGACGAAATGATATGTAACCAATATGGAATTGTGGCATATAATGAATGGATAAAAACGTCACAAATACGTTCCAATATTACGTTGCACGAATTTGTTGTAATGCCCAATCATATCCACGGTATTATTGAAATAAATCGCGATGCGGAATTATATTCCCAAAACCGTGGTTGCGAATTGCGTTCGCCAAATTGTAGTGGCGAATTGTATTCGCCCGTTCCAAAGGGCGTATTCGATACGCCCCAACAGCCCGATTTCGATACGTCCGTTCGTGGTTGCGAATTTTATTCGCCAAATTGTAGTGGCGAATTGTATTCGCCCATTCCAAAGGGGGTATTCAATACGCCCCAACAGCCCGATTTTGATTTGTCCGTTCGTGGTTGCGAATTGCGTTCGCAAAATTGTGGTTGCGAATTGCATTCGCCAAATTGTAGTGGCGAATTGTATTCGCCCATTCCAAAGGGGGTATCCGATACGCCCCAACAGCCCGATTTCGATACGTCCGTTCGTGGTTGCGAATTGCGTTCGCAAAATTGTAGTGGCGAATTGTATTCGCCCGTTCCAAAGGGGGTATTCGATACGCCCCAACAGATTGATTTCGATACGTCCCGATTGCGATCACCGTCGCAAACGGTTGGTGCCATCGTTCGCGGATACAAATCGGCGGTTACAAAACAATTGAATGCGTTGGGAATGACCGAAAAATTATGGCAACGCAATTATTACGAACATATTATACGCAATGAACAATCATATATACATATTTCTGAATATATTCGCAACAATCCCATACAATGGATAAACGATAGATTTTATGATTATGAAATTTACAGAAAATGAATTAGAAAAGGCATTTATCAAATTATTAGAGCAAGAGGGCTATACGCATAGTGCAGGTGCTTCGGTATCACGTTCCTCAATGAACGAGGTGCTGATAAAAGAAGATTTGCGTAGGTTTTTGCATTCGCACTATAAGGCAGATGAGCTGACGGGAAACGAGGTAAATTTCATTATCCAGCAACTTAACTCGCTTCCTGCCAGCGATTTATATGAAAGTAATAAACGGTTTATGCAGATGCTTTCAGACGGTTTTATTCTGAAAAGAGATGACCACAAGCAGAAAGATCTTTACATTGAGCTTATCAACTATAGATTTTTGAAAAAAAATCTACATCTTAAAACAGAAAAATATACTTCTATAGTTGCGGAAAATAATGACGACAATAACATCTACAGATTTGTAACTCAATTGGAAATCGTAGGGAATGAAAAACGTATTCCCGATGGAATTGTTTATGTAAACGGTTTACCATTAGTGGTTTTTGAATTTAAGACTCCCGTTAAAGAAGAGGTTACTATTTATGATGCTTACAAGCAACTTACGGTGCGTTATCGTCGCGATATTCCCGAACTTTTCAAGTACAACGCTTTTTGTGTTATCAGTGACGGCGTAAACAGCAAAGCAGGTTCATTGTTTGCCTCTTACGAGTTTTATTACGCATGGAGAAGAATAGCAAGTTTAGCAAAAGATGTTGACGGAATTGATAGTATGTTTACCCTAATTAAAGGAGTTTTCGACAAAAACCGTTTTCGAGACATACTTCGTAATTTTATCTTTTTCCCCGATACAGAAAAAAATGAAAGTAAAATCGTTTGTCGTTATCCTCAATATTACGCTGCCCGTGCTTTGTTCGAAAATATCAAGCAAGCTCAAAAACCTCACGGCAACGGAAAAGGCGGAACCTATTTCGGAGCAACTGGCAGTGGCAAGAGCTTCACGATGCTTTACCTTACACGTTTGCTGATGAAAAGCGAACATTTTGCTAGTCCAACTATCGTACTTATTACAGATCGTACCGATTTAGACGATCAGCTCTCTGCACAATTTGTAAATGCCAAGAGATTTATAAGTGATGATACAGTGCAAAGCGTTGAAAATCGTGCTGATTTACGCGAGAAGCTACAAGGCAGACAGAGCGGAGGTGTTTTTCTTACTACTATACAGAAATTTACTGAAGATACGGAATTGCTTACCGAACGCAATAATGTGATTTGTATTTCAGATGAAGCACATCGCACACAAACAAATCTCGATCAAAAAATCCGTATTACCGAACAAGGAGTTACTAAATCATTTGGCTTTGCTAAATATCTGCACGATTCTTTGCCTAATGCTACTTACGTTGGTTTTACTGGAACACCTATAGATGCTACATTAGATGTTTTCGGTCCGGTGGTAGATTCCTACACAATGACCGAATCAGTTAAAGATGAAATTACTGTGCGTATCGTTTACGAAGGCAGAGCTGCTAAAGTAGCTTTAGATAACAGTAAATTAGAGGAGATTGAACGTTACTACGAAGCAGCTGCGGAAGCTGGAGCTAACGAATATCAAATTGAGCAAAGCAAAAAAGAGACTGCTAAAATGAATGCTATTCTTGGCGACCCGAAACGTTTACAAAGTGTTGCCGAAGATTTTGTAGAACATTACGAAAAACGTGTTTCGGAAAAAGCAACGCTGAAAGGTAAAGCTATGTTTGTTTGTAGCAACAGAGAAATAGCTTATGATCTGTTTAAGCGTATTATTACACTTCGTCCCGAATGGAATGAAATACGTGCAGCAGAAGAAGGAGCAGAACTTTCCGATAAGGATAAAAGGGAATTAAAACCTATAGAGCGAATAAAAATGGTAATGACACGGTCAAAAGACGACGAAAAAGAACTTTGGGATTTGTTAGGGACAAAGGAATATAGAAAAGAGCTTGACAGACAATTCAAAAATGAAAAATCTAACTTTAAAATAGCTATCGTGGTTGATATGTGGCTCACAGGATTCGACGTGCCTTTTTTGGATACAATTTATATAGACAAACCAATACAACAACATAATCTAATACAAACTATTTCGCGAGTAAATCGTCGAGTGGAAGGAAAAGATAAAGGGCTTGTGGTTGATTATATCGGCATAAAGAACAAGATGAATTTGGCACTTGCTCAATACGATAAAATTGAAGGTGATAACTTTGAAGATATTTCTCAATCACTTGTGATAATGCGAGAGCATTTGGATTCGTTGAAACATTTGATGCATACGTTCGACGATACAAAGTATTTTAAAGGTTCAAATTTAGAACAACTAAATACACTTAATTTGGCTGCTGAATTTGTACAACAAACCAAAGAAACTGAAAGCCGATTTATGGGACTAACAAAACGTTTGAAAGCTGCTTATGATATTTGTGTGGGAAGCGAACAAATAACACAGAAAGATCGAGATTATGTACATTTTTATATAGCTATTCGTTCCATTGTTTTTAAACTGACTAAAGGCGATATTCCCGATGTGGTACAAATGAATAACCGAGTACGTCAGATGATTGAAGAAGCTTTACAAAGTGACGGTGTTGAGGAAATATTAAAAATTGGCGATGAAACTAAAAGTGAACAAGATTTGTTTGATGAAAAGTATTTGGCAAAAATCAATAAGATAAAGCTACCTAATACGAAAATTAAACTCTTGCAGAAGCTCTTAGCAAAAGCTATCGGGCAACTGCGAAAAATTAATCGCATAAAAGGAATTGACTTTAGCCATCGAATGCAAAAGTTAGTGGATCAATACAACGACCGTTCAGTAAACGATATTTTGCGAAGCGAGGTATATGAAGAGATGGCTGAAAAACTTACCGCTATGATTTGGGATGTACACGAAGAATTTTATGCCGGCGAAAAGTTGGGAATTGATTTTGAAGAAAAAGCCTTTTACGATATTCTAAAAGAATTGTGTGTGAAATACGATTTTAAATATCCCGACGACAAAATGATAAAGTTGGCTAAAAAAGTCAAAGAGCTAGTTGATTTTATAGCCAGTTATCCCGATTGGAATAAGCAAGAGAATATAAAATCAGAGTTGAAAGCTGGATTAATTGTGTTGCTTGATGAATACAATTATCCGCCTGTTGAACGAGATGAAGTTTATGTAGAAATTTTTGAACAAGCGGAGAATTTTAAGAAAAATAGAGAATAAGGCTTTTTATATATATTCATCGAACAAGTTTTATATTATCGATTTTTGAAACACTAAAACTCATCGAATTTGCAAAAAAGATTGGGATAATAAAAAGAGTAGAAAGAGAAATAACAGAATAAATTAACAATATATATTTTTTATAGTTTTTGACGATTTAATTAAATTACTTTTTAATTTATAAATATTAAGTCGTCTTTTTTTATATTATATTTGGCTAAGAATTAAGTTATAAAAATACTTCTGATTATATTTATTAATTTTAAAATATATTAAATAATTAAAATAATTAAAAATATAGTTTTTTTTTGTATTTTAGTATTTTTATTAAAGGTTAAAATTAGGATAATATAATATGTCAGTACGAGTTAGATTTGCACCTTCTCCTACAGGTTACTTACACATTGGTGGACTTAGAACAGCTTTATATAATTATCTTTTTGCAAAACATCATAATGGGAAATGTATTTTAAGAATAGAAGATACTGATAGAACAAGATTTGTAGAAAATGCTCAGGAAAATTTAATATCTTCTTTACGATGGGCAGGTATAGAATTTGATGAAAGTCCTGAAATAGGTGGTGAATATGGTCCTTATATACAATCTGAACGATTTGATTTATATAAAAAATATGCTTTTCAACTTATAGAAAATGGTTCAGCGTATTATGCTTTTGATACAAGTGACGAATTAGATTCTATGCGAGATCGTCAACAAAAAGCAGGTATTGTTCCTAAATATGATAGGACAACTATGCGTAATGAATTTACTCTTGGTAAAGAAGAAACAAAAAAAATGATAGAAAATGGTGTTTCTTATGTTATACGTCTAAAAGTTCCTATAACCGAAAATATAAAATTTGTCGATATAATTAGGGGAGAAGTTATTGTAAATGGTCACGATATAGATGACCAAATTTTACTTAAATCAGATGGTTTCCCAACATATCATCTTGCTAATGTTGTCGATGACCATTTAATGGGAATAACTCATGTTATTCGCGGAGAAGAATGGTTACCGTCAACTCCTAAACACGTAATACTTTATAAATCATTTGGATGGGATAGTCCTACTTTTGCTCATCTTCCACTCTTGTTGAATAAAGATAAAACTAAATTAAGTAAAAGGCAAGGTAGTGTAGCAGTTGAAGATTTTATTGAACAAGGATATTTCAAAGAAGCCTTTGTAAATTTTGTAGCATTACTTGGATGGAATCCTACTGCCGATAGAGAAATATTTTCTATGCAAGAATTAATTCAACATTTTAATTTAGAAAAAGTAAATAAAAGTGGTGCCGTTTTTGATATTAAAAAGTTAGAATGGGTTAATTCTCAATATTTAAAAATATTACCATTGGATTATATGGCTGATATTTTGATACCTGAATTAAAAAAATATAATTTTAATAATATAGATAAAGATTATGTTATACAAGTTATTAATTTATTAAAAGAACGTATTACTTTCTTAAACCAAATTCCTATTTTTGGTAATTATATGTTTGAAAAACCAAAAGAATTTGAACAAGATTATTTACAAAAACATTGGAAAGAAAATACTTTTGAAATAATGTTACCGCTTATTAATCTTTTGAAAAGTATTAAAAATTGGCGACACGATGATATGTATAACGTAACAAAACAGTATGTAGAAGAAAATGAGTTAAAACTTAAAGATGTTATACATCCTTTAAGATTAATGATAACAGGTAAATCAGTTGGTGCAGGTATGTTTGAAACTATGGAAGTTTTAGGAAAAGAACAGTGTATTGAACGTATTGATTCTTTTATAGATACTTATAAATAATTATTTATTATATATACTTGAATTAAATAAATTCTTTATAAATCAAAATTATATTATTTATAAATATTATAATAATATATTTACATTATTATTGTAATTAGTATTGGGAACTTTAATTAAAGTTATATTATAATTAAAGTAATTTAAATAAAAGCATACAAATTTTAAATTAGTGTTTATGATTTATAAGCGTGAAATTTTAAATCTTATAGAAAAAGGAGAAAGTAATATTGTAGAATTTAAACGACAAGGAACAACCCCGGAAAAATTATCTAAAGAAATTTGTGCTTTTTCTAATACCAAAGGTGGATATTTATTTATAGGAGTTGATGACGATAGAAAAATAATAGGTGTAAAAAACGAAAAAGCTGAACTTGATATTATTCAACAAGCATGTTATTTTAATATTGTTCCTGTTCCTAAATATGAAGTTTCTATTTTTTCTATAAAAAAAACAATAGATATTATTGTTGTATATATTCCTCAAAGTTTAAATAAGCCACATAAAATAAAGTTATTTGATACAATAAACAATAAATTTTATTGGCGTGCTTATATTAGGAATAAAGATGAATCGGTTCTTGCTAGTAGAGAAATGACCAATTTGATGGCTTATATTTCTAAAGATGAACCTATGACGAATATTACTATTGGTAAAACCGAACGAATTCTTTTTGAATATCTTTCGATAAATAAAAAAATTAATATTCAAGAATTTTCAAAAATTGCAAATATTTCACGAAGACGAGCGGAGCGTATTTTAATTCAATTAGTCAAATTGGGTTTAATTATGATACATACAGATTTGCAACAAGATTATTTTACTGCTATCTAGTGTCTTCGTTTTAAGTAAATGTTTATTTAAAAATATTATAAACAAAAATGTTATATTTTTTAGCACATTGGATTGAATTAGTATTTTCACCTCCTGGGTTTGGAATTTTTCAATATATTACAGTACGAGCTGCCTCAGCTGCTATTACTGCTTTAATAATTAGTTTTATTTTTGGACCATTTATAATAAAAAAATTAAAGAACCATCAAATTGGTGAACAAAATAAAATAGAACTCACAGGCGTAGGTAATCATCATTTAAAATCAGGCACGCCAACTATGGGTGGATTGATAATTTTATTGGCAGTACTTTTGCCTACAATATTATGGGCTAACATGTCAAATTGGTATGTATTATTAGTACTTATAACTACTTTATTTCTAGGACTTGTTGGTTTTTTAGATGATTATTTAAAAGTTGTAAAAAAATATCAAAAAGGATTGATAGGACGTTATAAGATAGTTGGACAGGTTTTTATTGGTATTGTTTTAGGTGGAGTTATTTATTTTTTCCCCGAGTTATTTGGTAAAAATTTTGAATTATTTAATACTTTAACAACGGTACCATTTTCAAAAAATTTAAATTTTGATTTTGGTTTATTATATATTCCTGTTGTTATTTTTATTCTGACTGCAACATCTAATGCAGTAAATTTAACAGATGGGCTAGATGGGTTAGCAATAGGAACCGTGGGGATCGTTGCGTTAGCACTTGCTTTAATTTGTTATGTTACCGGGAATGTAGGCTTTGCTAAATATTTAAATATAGTATACTTAAATGGTGCAGGAGAACTTACTATTTTTGCTGCTGCATTAGTAGGTGCATCTTTAGGATTTTTATGGTATAATGCTTATCCCGCACAAGTATTTATGGGTGATACGGGTTCGCTTGCATTAGGAGGTGCTATTGGCGCATTATGCATATTAGTTAAAAAAGAATTTTTATTACCTATTTTAGGATGTGTTTTTTTTCTAGAAGCTTTATCAGTTATTATACAGGTAACTTATTTTAAATATACAAAAAAGAAAAATGGCGAAGGACGTAGAATTTTTCTTATTGCACCAATTCATCATCATTTTGAAAAAAGAGGTGTGCACGAATCTAAAATTGTTATTAGATATTATATAATTGCAATTATTGTTGCTATTATATCACTTGCGACTTTCAAAGTCAGATAAAGTATGAATTTGATAAAAAAAAGAGTAATCAAATTAATTATGATTACTCTTTTTTGTTTTATTTAAGTTACATAAAAATATATGTTATGTAAGTTATTATATTTATAGATTTAATATTGGAATAACTTTTTCTTGTTGTTCTCCAGAAACTTCAACATTTCCTTCATCAGTTACGAATATGTTTATTTCAGTTCTATATCCTAATTTTCTTTCAGGCATATATATCCCCGGTTCTATAGAAAAACAAGTACCTGGAATAATAATTCTTTCGTCTTTTGTTTCTAGATTATCTATATGACATCCATTCCCGTGTACTTCTTCACCTATATTATGTCCTGTTCTATGAATAAAATATTCTCCATAACCTGCATTTGTTAGTACATTACGGCATGCGTCATCTACTTCCCATCCATAAACCGGCTGTTTTTTTGCATAACGTTCTTTTACAAGTTCTAATGCAGCATTACGTCCAGCACGTGCTATTTGGAATATATCTTCTATTTCTTTTGGTACATTTTCACCTATGTATCCCATCCAAGTAATATCATAATATATTGCCCCAGGCTTATTTTTTTTAGCCCATAAGTCTATAAGTACTAAATCGCCATTTTTCATTTTTGTAGCATTTTCTTTTGTAGGCTCAAAATGAGGGTCAGCGGCATGTTCATTTACTGCTACAATAGGTCCATCTTCACATACCATATTATGTTGCTTGTATAATTCTAACATAAATTCATAAATTTCATACTCGGTTGGTGGATCATTTGCTTTCATTCGTCTTGCAATTTCTTTGAAAGCAGAATCTTTTATGAATTGCATACTTTTACCTGCTTCGCAATGACTGTTATAATCTTCCATAGTAAGATGAGATTCAAACATACTAACTAAATTAGCACTTGAAACTATTTCAACTCCAAAACTACGAATTAAATCTATTGTACCTCCATCTACAATAGATACATATGGTATTGCATTATTAGGGGAGTATTGCATAGCTATTTTTTTTGCACCATTTAGGATGTTTTTCAAAAGATTATGCTGCTGTTGCCAAGGCAAGTAAATATTTTTTTTGCCCGGTAAATGGTCGCAACGCCATGATTCTATACTATGAACTAATTTCTCAGGTTCACCTTTAGCTGGAATATAATAAAACCATCTGCGAGACGCAAAACGTGATGTATTCATATTTAATATTCTTGCTGCTATTGCATCTCTATTATGAAAATCATAAAATAACCAACCATCTATTCCTATTTTTTGTAATTCTTTTTGAATTGCTTGTAAATTCATATTTATCCTCTTATTTGTATTTTATATTAATTTATTTATTTGACTTAGTTATTTATATTAATAGTATTTATAAAATTAATAATATTTTATAAAATTATTAAAACAAATCAAATAAAAATACACAAAAAAAATGATATAAACAAAAAGATATAAATAAAAATATATAAACAAATACTGTAAGTTATGTATATTTTATTTTTTTTTATATATATTTTTTGTATTATTGTAGTTTATAAAATTTACAATATTTTATATTTTTCTATAATACAAGTAACAAAAAACTAAAAATAAGATATTTAAACTAAACGATTTTTTATTTTTATTTTAGAGGTTTTTATATTTATAATAATTTTTTATATAGTTATATAGTTTAATTATTTATATAAATTTTAAATTTAATGGAATCAATAAAAAATATATATAAAATTGGATATGGGCCTTCTAGTAGTCATACTATGGGTCCGACTAAAGCAGCTGAAATTTTTAAATCAAAAAATCCTACTGCTAATTCTTTTAGGATAACTCTTTATGGTAGCTTAGCAGCAACAGGGAAAGGACATTTAACAGATATTGCTATAAAATCTACATTAGGACCTAAAAAATGTGAATTTATTTGGAAGCCAAACGAAGTATTACCTGCCCATACAAATGGAATGAAATTTGAGGCTATTGATGCTATGGGAATAGTCAAATCAAATTGGATAGTTTATAGTATTGGAGGAGGCGAAATAATGAGTGATGAATTATTGCCAGATAAAAAGTATATTTATACTATGTATAAACTGAGTGATATAATGGAATGGAGTAATAAAACAGGTAAAAGTTTTTGGGAATATGTACTTGAAACAGAGGAAAGTGATATATTTGATTATTTGAACGAAGTTTGGAAAACAATGTGTCGTACTATAATAAATGGACTTGAAGCAGAAGGAGTTATTCCTGGTGGTTTAGGATTACAACGTAAAGCAAATTCATATTATATAAAAGGAGGTGGATATAAAGAATCATTAAAAAGTCGTGCTTTATTATTTGCATATGCTCTTGCAACAGCAGAAGAAAATGCTTGTGGTGGAATAGTGGTTACAGCACCAACTTGTGGCTCCGCAGGTGTACTACCTGCAGTTTTATATTATATTTATGAAAAACATAATTTTTCTGATAAAAGTATATTACGAGCCTTAGCAACTGCGGGATTATTTGGGAATATTATAAAGAAAAATGCTTCTATTTCAGGTGCAGTAGTAGGATGTCAAGGTGAAATAGGTAGCGCTTGTGCAATGGCATCAGCTGCAGCTAACCAACTATTTGGAGGGAGTATTGCTCAAATAGAATATGCAGCAGAAATGGGATTAGAACATCATCTGGGATTAACTTGTGATCCAGTTTGTGGACTTGTACAAATCCCTTGTATTGAGAGATGTTCTTTTGCAGCTGCACGTGCTTTTAATTGTAATATGTATTCTATGCTTTCTGATGGTATACATAGAGTACATTTTGATAAAGTTGTAGAAGTTATGAAGCAAACCGGGAAAGATCTTCCAAGTTTATATAAAGAAACATCACAAGGTGGTTTAGCTGCAAAAGTTATTGTATAATATTAAAGTTTATAACTATAAACATTAAATTATAAGAATTAATTAAAATATTAAAATTTTAAATTAGAAGATTTTAAAAATAAAAATATAATAAATACTATATTATGATGAATATGAATTTAAATAGGGTAAATAATATATTTAGTAACATAAAAGGTCAAAAAGTAGCAGTTGTGGGCGATGTTATGTTAGATAGATACTTTTGGGGGAATGTTTCTAGAGTATCGCCAGAAGCTCCCGTTCCAGTTGTTGATATTGAAAGTGAAACTTTTCATCTCGGTGGCGCTGCTAATGTTGCAAAAAACTTGTGTTCATTAAAAATAACACCTATTTTATGTGGATTACTTGGGAACGATGAGCCTGCTGAAATTTTTATTAATCAATGTAATAAATGTGGTATACTTGCTGATGGACTTTTTGTAGAGAACGAGAGAGTTACGACTGTAAAAACTCGTGTTATTGGTAATAATCAACAAATAGTTAGACTGGATAGAGAAGTTAGATGTATAATATCAAAAGAAGGTGAAAACTTTATTTTGAATAAAGTAAAAAGTATTGAAGGCCTAGCAGGAATTATTTTTGAAGATTATGATAAAGGGACTATTAGTGATACACTAATTAAAAATATTACTAATTTTGCTAATAAAAATAATATACCAGTTTTTGTTGATCCTAAGTTTGATAATTTTAATAAGTATAAAAATGTTACTTTATTTAAACCTAATAAAAAGGAAACAATGCAGGGGTTAGGAATTCAATTAAATTCTTATGAAGATATAAAGTATGCGGGGAATAAATTATTAGAAAAACTGAAAGCTGAATATATATTAATTACTTTAGGTTCGGCGGGAATGGTACTTTTTGAAAAAAATGGTGATATTACTAAGATACCTACTGTTGCAAAAAAAATTGCTGATGTTTCAGGGGCCGGTGATACTGCTATTGCTACTTTTGCAACAATGTTAATATCAGGTGCAACTTGTAAAGAAGCAGCTATATTAGCAAATTTTGCTTCGGGATATGTTTGTGAAAAACCGGGTATTGTTGCTATAAATCAAGAACAACTATTGAAAGCAGCATCTATAATGAAGATATAATTTTTTTATAATTTTTATTTTTTTTTTATAAAAATTTGGAATTAATGAAAAAAGGTCGTAAATTTGTGTTTATTAATTATTTATATTAATATAATATAAACTTGAAAATGGTCCTATAGACTAACGGTTAGGTCACCAGCCTTTCACGCTGGCAGTAGGGGTTCAAATCCCCTTAGGATCACAAAAATATTAAAAAATGCTTCCAATACTCTTTTTATTTTCATATCTAAAAGGTAAATCACTTTAATTTCTCAATAATATAAATATAATAAGTATATAAAATAATATAGTATATAAATATATATATATCAAAATATAAATATGTTCTTTTGAAGTATTATATTTTATTATTAATTTTTTTTATTATTATTTTTCATTATTTTAAATTAAAATAATGTTGTTATAAACTCATATTTATATGATTTTTTATTATGATTTATTATAGTATTAATTAATTATATTATTGTTATTAGAAATGTCAGTATGTAGTTAAATAAGTTATTAATAAAGTAAATTTTTGACTACAAATTTAATAATTATATATGAATAAAGTAATAATAAATAAAAATTAACAAAAGTTGGTTTTTTGTTGTCTTTATTATATTGCGTTTATTATATTTAAATTGTATTAAGGTATATTAAAATTATAGTAATACTGTAAAATTATTCATTGTTTTATTTTTTTGGCAAATTTTTTGATAGTAATAATAACTTGTATAGAAATAATAATAACTTGAATTATATTAATTTGTAATGCAATATTTATGATAAATTAAATTAAGTTTTGTTAATTATATCTTTATATCATAAAAAAATATAATCTAAGTATGTATGTTATCAAAATATAATATTAAAATAGTAACAAAAGATACACATATTTTTTATTATAGTATATCAAATTATAAATATTACTTATTTTTACATTCTTTTTACAAAAATTTATTTTGTAATATCAAAAAAAATGTATATTTTGCAATTTAAATTTATATATTTATAATTTATTATTTTTTATTTTTTATTTTGTAGTAGCAAATACTCTATTATAGTATGGAGTTTTTTATTTAAATAAAAAAATAAAAAAAGTAAATTATTATATATAATTTTAAGTTTAATATAAAATGTTAAGTTATTGAAAAGTAAATTAAAATTTTTAAATAAAATAAATTATAGGTTTTTTATGAATACTCAATTAAAAACACCAAAGTTCTTTAAACTATTGTATTTTGTATGTTTAGTAATATTTGGTTTTTTAGGGAAGCCATTATTAGCGCAAAATGACAATGGTATAATGGACCCTAATTATCAAATAACTGTAAGTAATGAAACTTATACAGAGCTTACTTCATATACACAATTGTATGGTACAGCAGATGATGGATATAGTAGAATATATGTTCCATTTGCATTTAAATGGGATACAACAGTTTATCCAGCAAACTTTCTTTTAGCTGTTTCGCCTAATGGATGGGTTGGGTTTCCAGGTTATTATTTTTATGATAGTTATGAATCTGGTTCTATTTCTAGTAATAATCCATTAACATATTCAAGTACTCCAACAACTGGGTTTGTTAAAACTATACACTTTTTAACAGGTGATAATTATGTTAGAACCAGTTTAAGATATGCTACTTTAGGGTCAGCCCCTAATCGCAGATTTGTTGTTCAATGGCAAGGTTTTTCTCCAATATCTTATTCTAGTAATCTCTCTAATTTTCAACTAATTTTATATGAGAATGGTGGTGCAGATGCAGGGAAAATGAGAATGCATTGGGGGACTTGTAATCCTTATACTCAAAATAATTCTAATGTTTGTTGTTTAATTGGTGGTAGAATGGAGAGATATATTAACATACAACCTCAAGCTTCAGGGTTAACATTCTATAAAGGTAATTCAACAAATACTTATGTTACTAATGCTACAATTGGATATTTATTTTCAAATGGAAAATGTATAGATTATGAATTGGATTTGTTACCAACGTTGGTTGCAGTTTATCCTACTAATGGTAGTACTTTTATTGGTAATACAGTAATGGATCCTTCACAACGACCGGGTGTAACTGTAAAAAGAAGCAATGCGTCGATACCTAAGCCAATAATGAAATATGAGATATTTAATGCAGATGGTGATATTGTTTATACAACGAATAATATTGCTATTGATGTAGTAGGTACACAACGTTATAATATTACATCAGCAACTGGTTCAAGAGCTAATTCTGATGGTACTTTTAACTTAACAGGCGCTCCGGGTGGATGGTATACTGTTAGAGTAACATTTGATAATACAGAAACAGTAGAAACAAGGACTTCATCATTTTTTGTAGATAATAAATGTGCAACGTATATAAGAAGTTATCCGGCTCCAGGAACACTACTAACAAGTGGAGTTGCAGTGCCAGTAGAGGAGAGACCTTCGGTAGTTATTACAAAAGAATGGCCAGTACCAATAGCACCAAATCCATTAGTAAAATATAAAATTCTTAATGATAGAGGTGAAGCAGTATATACTGCTTTATCAAATTCAGGGTTGTCAGAATTTGAAGTAAATGTTTTTGGTGTAAATCAAAGATATTATTTTTCTAATGCTGTGGGTCCATTCGCTGGTATAAGTGGTAATTTGGATTTAACAAATGCACCTCCGGGTACTTATACAATAGTAGTGGAATTTGATGACAAAGTAAATCCAAAAGTAGAGATTCCAACAACACAGTTTTATATAATTAGAACTTATGATCTTATTTTGAAAGATATTATAGTTCCAAGAGGCTGGTTATCTACTGATACTATATCAGCAGATAAATATAGATATTCATATGGAGCACAATTCCCTGTAGAATTTGAAGTATATAATGGTGGTGGTGTTCAAATAGATTCTTTTAAAGTAGATGTAGATATTTATAATTCAAGTAATACATTAGTAACTGAATTTACTAATGCATTTTCTTTAAGAAATAATCCATTATTAAAAACAGAATCACGTATTTATACAACTGCAACTCAAATAAATTCTAGTACATTAGGAGTTGGTTTATATAAAATAGTATGTACAGTTACACCTTTGGTACCGTCACAAGATGAAGATTTAGCTAATAATGTGTTCCCACGTGCTAATAGTACTAGATATTTTGAAATAGCTCAGCCTATAGATGTTGCTATAAATAAAACTATGGCAGTGCCTGGTAGTAATACATACAGATATCCATTCTATCCGACTATAGAAATAACAAATCTAGGAACTGAAGATTTAAGTGGTTCTATGGCAAATATAGAAATAAAGCATAATGGTAAAGTGGTTTACACTGGGGTGGTAATGTTACAAAATATTACTTTCAATACTCCATCAAAAATAAAATTCCCAGAAATCTTTATGCCTGAAGAAATTGGTAAATATGAAGTAACGTTAACATTAGATTTACACGGTTTACCAAAAGTTGAAACATTTGTTTTTGTAGTTGGCGATGGTCTTAAAGGTACTTATACAATAGGAGCAGCAGGTACATATAAAACATTTAATGAAGCTGTTGAAATGTTGTATTTAAGAGGTGTAGGTGGCAATGTTGTATTTGAATTATTAGATGAAGAATATGTATTAGGACATAATTCTGCATTACCAGAATTCCGTTCAAAAATAGTAGGTGTTGGCCCTAATGCTACCATTACATTTAGGCCAAGTCAACTTAGAATGCTATCTTTTACTCCAATAAGAATGGTGTTAGAATCAACAGATGGTTATGGTATTAGATTTGGTCAAGCATTAGAAACAGGTGATTATAAGGTACCAGCAGTTAACATTATTACAGATTTAGATCTAAGACGTGAATTTGCTACCTCAGAAGGTTATATTACTTTTGATGGCGGTCCAAGAAAAAATATAAAATTTGTTATGTATCAACCTGATAATATAAAATTTAGCGCTCCTATTTATATGGGTGAGGGATCAAAAAATATTACAATAACAAATTGTCGTATAACTGGTAATAATTATAATAGTAGTGAATTACCAACAGTACAATATACAAATGAAGCTTTAGGATTTGAATTTGATAATGATATTTTTGTTAATAAATTTGATTTTTATGATACATTAACTTATAGTACAGGTATACTAATAAGAAATAAACCATATAAAAATAATTTAATAGGTATAGCTGATTATAAAGTTGATACAGTTGCTACTTCTAATATAACAATAGATGGAAATATAATAGAAGGATTTGGTTATGGTATAGTATCTATTGGTATGGGACCTATATATCAATTAAACAGTGGGAATGTTGAAATTATATATAACCGTAATAATAAGTTTACTAATAACTATATTACAAAAATTGCAAAAGCAGGTATATTCTTAGGTTTTGAAGATGGAGCTGTTATTAGTGGTAACCGTATAGATTCAATAGGTGGATTAAAAAAACTAAATGAAGAAATATATGGTATTAAACTTGGTGGTAATTATCGTTATGATAATTGCTTCGGATATCATAATATTAATGTAACAGTTAGCGAAAATGAAATAAGTAATATACAATCTAATTTATTTTCTTATGGTATAAAAATTGAACAACATAAATTAAATATAGGTTATAATAGTATAGGTTATTCATTCCCATCAGAAGATAATGATGTATTTAAAGTATATAATAATGTAATTAATAAATTAACAACAACAAAAAATGCTTCTAACTGTAAAGTTGGTATTGCTGTAAGTACAACAAGAAAAGTAGTAGATGATATAGAACTTGATTATGAAGGTCCTATTTATAATAATGGTAATTTAGAAGTATATGCTTTATATCCTTTTGAAGAAAGTTTTAAGGTAACTAATTCTTTAATAAATAATAATACAATTAGTATATCAGAAGGAGAATACGATTTAAATAATAATGGTAGAATGATTGGTATCTTAGTTCAAGATGTTGATTACTTTGAAATATTAAATAATGCTATTAGTATTGAAGGTGTTGCTAATTCTTTGAGAGAAAATTCTGCTGTTGCATTACAAGGATTAAATCCAAAGAAATTACGTTCAAGATTAAATCATAATGCTTATTACGTAACTCCTCTGGGATTAGATTTTAATTCAAGTTATGTTAGATTATATGAAATGGATGAAGTAGGTCGTTTCTTAGAAGATGGTGGTTATCCTAATGAATATATGAAATTAACACAATGGATAGGTTGGACAGGTGAAGATGTTAATTCAATATCTGGTTTTGATTTTAAACGCGATATGCAAGAACAAGATGTTTTATTAAATGGAATAAAACTTTATAATGTATGGCGTATGAAAGAAAAGAAACATATTACAAGAAATTCTCAACTAAATAACAGAGCTGAATTAATTACTTATATACAAAAAGACTTAACAGGTGCTTCAAGAATTAATTTAGATCAAAATCCTGATATAGGAGCTTTTGAATTTGATAGCGAAGTATATTTAACTGATATGGAAGTTAAAATGATTACTGCACCTGCTGCTTATTGTGATTATAGAGGACGTTTTGCAGATGCTGAATATGTAATGGTAGGTGGTTCTGCAGTAGATGTAAAAGCACTTATAAGAAATAATGGTTATGTTGTTGTTCCTAATCATCCTATAAGATGTGAAATTTATAAAAATCCTAATTATACAGTTCCGGTTAAGGATACAACAGTTAGGATAACGCTTGCACCAGGTGAAGAACGTGAAGTTGTATTTTTCTCGTCAATGGAAGAAAGTAACTTAAGATTTGAGCCCGAACCTTTCAATGGTG
The DNA here is from genome assembly GCA_964472015.1 of uncultured Hyphomicrobiales bacterium. Lineage (GTDB taxonomy): Bacteria > Bacteroidota > Ignavibacteria > Kapaibacteriales > UBA2268 > JAAYTD01. Next base: position 69,887 of record CAYYIP010000007.1, read on the forward strand.
AAATGCCTGATAAAGAATGGTTTATGACAATGCGTACAAATGTAACGCCTTTATATTACATAAAAGTTACTGCTGATCCTAATCACGTAACTGATGAATATCGTCCAAACGATGCTATGAGTAAATATGTAAGATTTTATGTGCCTTCTAATTCAATAGATAAATTGTATTTGATTATTTCGGCTGAAAATACAACAGCTGATTTATCAGAAAATAATTTACCTAATTTAAATGCAGATATTATTGCTGGTAAATTAAATTATGATACACTTTTAGCTGCTTTCAATAATTTGAAATATTTTGTTGCAACTACTGAACAGAAAGCAAGACATATTGATATTATGGATAGAAATGGATGGGAACAACGTTCTATTGATTATACAGTACAACGTTATAATAAAGGAAAAGGATTATATGAACCTGTATATAATAATTTATTCTGGGCAGATGGTGATGATAAAGAATTAACTTATTGGGAAAAACAATCTTTAATAGATTTTGAAAATGCAGGTGTTTATAACTATAAGAAAAATATAGTAATAGCTTCACAAGAAATTTCTAGAGAAAATTTAGCAGGTGTAAATGCATTTAATACAGAATTGAATTTTGATATTTTACGTTCAAAATCTAAGGGTGATGGTTTCCTTGGTGATGAATTTGTATTAGCTGATCCTCCTGCTTACAAAATCAAGGGATTTTATCAAGCTCATAATATTGTATTAGATATAAAACCTACAAAATATGTTCCTGATAATGGACCAGAGCCAGGTATATTTGCTAAGATAGATACTATATTAGGACAAAATTATGTTGGATATTATTATTACAATCCTAATGATATAGATGCAGATAAAGATATTGAAAATAAAATGAGTTTAATTTCTAATAAAAAATTAAATAATAATAATATCTATGGTGCATTTGATTGGAGACATTTAGGAAATGCAACTGCTTTTGTTGCTGGGGTGCTAGATGATATTGGTGATGATTTAGTTGTGCCAGTTGAATTAGTAAGCTTTAATGCTAATAATATAGGTAGAAAAGTTATGTTGGATTGGCGTACTGCTTCTGAAATTAATACTAATTGTTTTGAAATAGAAAGAGCTAATGTATTAAATAATGGTGCAGGATATGGTATATTCAATAATATAACAACAATTAAAGCAGCTGGCAATAGCAATACTACATTAGATTATAACTATACTGATAGAAATGTTATATACGGTGAAAGTTATGCTTATAGATTGAAAGTAACTGATATTGATGGTACTTATTCTTATTCAGGAATAAGAGAAGTTACTATTGAAAATGCAAACGGTCTAAGGATAAACGAATTTACTCCTAATCCTGCAAATTATGTTACAAAATTAAATTATAACTTAGCACAAGATGTAAGTGATTTGCGTATATCTATATTAGATATAACAGGAAAAGAAGTAAGTGTTGTGTTTAATGGTAGTATGAATGCAGGCGAACACAATATTTCTATAAATGTTGCAAATCTTACAAGCGGTGTATATTCTGTATTATTTAATGTAGATGGTGTAGTAGTAACAAAAACACTTAATATAGTTAAATAATTAAATTAATAATAATTAATATTAATAATTTATTTAATTTAATAATTATTAATACAGAAAACTAATTATAAAACGCTCTCTTGTAATATGAGAGAGCGTTTTTTTATTTATTAATTAGAATAAATAAATTATTTATAAATATTTTAACTTTATATCTTTATGAGATATAAAGTTTTTTATCAAGTAAAAATTAAGTTGTATATATGCAAGAAAAAGAGTTTCAACCTAAAAAAGATTATTATGAACCAATGCATACTGCTGAACATATATTAAATCAAACGATGGTTAGAATGTTTAAATGTCCACGTTCAAAAAATACTCATATAGAAAGGAAAAAATCGAAGTGTGATTATGTATTAGATGTTATGCCAAATGACCAACAAATAATAGATATAGAAAATAAAGTAAATGAAATTATTTCAAAAAACTTACCAGTAATAATTGAAACTGTATCTATTGAAGTTGCTAAAGAAATAGCTGATTTAAGTAAGTTGCCAGATGGTACTGATGAAACAATAAGAATTGTAAAAATAGGAGATTATGATACTTGTGCTTGTATAGGAGCGCATGTTAAAAATACTTCTGAAATAGGACATTTCAAAATTTTATCTCATAACTTTGATAATGGTATTTGGCGTGTAAGATATAAATTGGAATCTTAACAAATACAAAAAAGAAATTATTTAATTCCATTATAGAATAATAAATGAAATAATTTTCTTCTTTCTTTGACTAAGTTCCATTTAGAACTTGAACTAGGAGTAGGAAGAGTTTATGAAACCAAATTGTATTTTCATCTTCTAAAAATTATAAAGAAAGTGGATATGCTGTATTTCATAAGTAGTAGTGATGATAATAATAAAAATTAATTTTTATAAATACTATCTATGAATTATTGTGAAGTGTTTATTTTTAAGAAATCTGAATTCTATATACTTTTCTATATAATTTGAAATATGTGAAATTATATTTTAAAATAAAAATTAACAGAAATCTAAAATATCTAATATTTTATTGAATTTCTGTTAATTTATTTTATAACAAATAATAATTTTGAATCTTAATTAGCAGGATAAACAGATACTTTTTTACGGAATTTATCTTTAGATTCAAATTTTACAATTCCATCTATTAAAGAAAATATTGTATAATCATTTCCTAAACCAACATTTTTACCTGGATGAAATTTAGTGCCACATTGTCTTACTATTATATTACCAGCAAGTACATTTTCACCGCCAAATTTTTTTACTCCACGTCGTTGGGAATTGGAATCACGTCCGTTCTTACTAGAACCACCACCTTTTTTATGAGCCATTATTTTTACCTTATGTATTTAAAAATTATTAAAATTTCATTACAATAATATAAATTATATATTTATATATTTATATCTGTAACCTCTATACGTGTAAATTGTGAACGGTATCCATTTAATTTTCGATAACCTTTACGACGTTTTTTATGAAAAATTAAAATTTTTTCATCTCTACCATGTTCGAGTATTTTTGCTGATATACTACCTGATAAGAATGGAGTTCCTATTTTTATATTTCCATCATTGTCAGCAAGTAATATATTTTCAAATTTTACTTCATTGCCTGGTTCGCCTTTTAAACGTGGAACGTTTAAAACTGTATTTTTTTCGACTTCAAACTGTTGACCAGCAATTTCTACTAATGCTAACATTTTTTCCCCTTTATATCTAATATATATTTATTCTAAACACAAATTACAAAATTACTATTTTTTTTATTCATTTCAAAACTATTTTTAATAAAATATATTTTGTTAATAATTTTTTATGTTATTATTTAGAAATAACAATTATTCATTGATTATAATTTTTTTTACTCTACCAGAAATACAACTTGTCAATTCATATGGTATTGAATTTATCTTATTTGCTAATTCATATGGAAGTATTTCATTATTTTTTTGTTTACCTAAAATTACAACTTCATCACATAAATTAACGCTATAATCATTACCTACATCTACCATAAATTCATCCATACATACCGATCCAACATTATTATATCTTTTTCCGTTAATTAAACATTGAAAATTATTAGAAAGACTACGTGGCAATCCATCTGCATAACCAACAGGAACTACTGCTACTTTTGTATCTTTTTGTGCAATATATGTCATTCCATATCCAACAGTTCCTCCTTTTTTTACTTCTTTTATTAGCATTACTTTTGATTTCCATTTTAATGCTGGTTTTAGTTGCATTTTTTCTGCCATTTCAAATGTTGGCATATGTCCATATAAAGATATACCTGGTCTTACTAAATTATAATGAGATATTGGATAATTTAATATAGCAGAACTATTTGCTAAATGATAATATTGAAATGTAAAATTATTTTCTGCTAATAGTTTTCTAGTTTGCTCAAATATTTCTATTTGTTTTTGCGCAAAATCTAACTCTGGCATATCAGCAGTCGCTAAATGGGACATTAAACCTACTATTTTTATTTGAGGATTTTGCTTAACAAATTCCATAAATTCTAAAGCTCTTTGATAATGGATGCCATCTCGGTGCATACCTGTATCTATATATAAATGTCCTGTTATTGTTGTATTTCGTTCTGCCGCACGTTTGGCAAAAACCTTTAATATTTTAAATGAAGAGAAGGCTGTTTCTACATCGTTATCTATAAAAAAATCAGCATCATCAGGTTCCGGAGATACCATAACTAATATTTTACCTATATCGCCACTTTGTCTTAATTCTTTTGCTTCTTTTACTACTGCAACTCCTAGATATTCAACATTTTCTTTACGAAAAATTTTTGCAACATCTAACATTGAATGACCATATCCATTTGCTTTTACCATTGCAAGAATTTTGGCTTTATTATTAGTTATAGTTTTTATTCTTTTTAAATTATATCTTATACAATTAGCATCTATTTCTGCTACTGTTATTGCCATATATTCTCTTCCTGTATTTTTATGCTTTGTAAAATAAAAAGAAATAATATTTATATTTATGGATACCTTATAATCTTTATATTTAATATTATTAATTTTTCTTTGTTACAAAAATACGAATATTTTATTAAAAAATAATTATTTTATAATAATTTTAATATAACGTTTAATATAGCGAACTTATTATTTATTAATTATGAGAATTTATATCTAAAACCAACATATATATGTTGTTTTGTTATTGGTCCCCAAATTAGTGAAGCATCAAAGTACTCGCTGAATGGTTTATCAAATGCTATTATTGGATTTTTTTGTGTAAATCCTGTTATATTTTCACATCCAACGTATATATCAAAATCATTAAATGATTTTGTTATTTGAGAATTAATTGTTAAATATGAATTAAAATTTGTACTAACTCTATATTCTTGAGGATTATTTATTGTTGATGGTATTCTGCCTTTCCCATTGTAATTTAATGTTAAATCAAATGCCCACTCGTCCATATTAGTGTTGTACTGAAAATTTATGTATGATTTATGTTTACTTAATAGTGCTTTGTCTTGTAATATTTTATTTGTTGTAATTTTAACATCATTTATACGATATGCTGCAGTTATAATAAATCTTTGTATTGGTTCTATAGTTATGTCTATTTGATAACTGTTTGAATAAGAATTTCCATTTAAATTATAAAAATAAACTTTTTTAGAATCTTTGTCTAAATCAATTACTAATTGGTTTATAAATTCAGTATGAAAATATTCCGTATTAATATCTATAGGTATATCAAATAATTTGAAAGAAAATAAAATATTAGTTCCATAATTCCAAGCTTCTTCTGGCTTAATATCTTTATCTATAATAAATTCTCTGCTACTTGATAAATAGTTTATATTTTCTGCTATTGGACGTGCCACTCTTAGTCCTTTACCAACTGATGCAGACCAAATTATATTGTCATTTAAATTATATTTAATATGTAGTTTAGGTGATATAAATCGTTTATAATTATTTGGTAAGTCTAATCTTATTCCTGCGATAACTGATAAGTTATTTATTTGGTTAAAAGTATATTCAATAAAGACTCCTGGTATATTTTCTACCTTATTCATTTGTAAAGAATCTAGTCTTTCTAAATAATTATCATATTGTAAACTAATGCCTGTTGTAATATTATCAGAATCTTCAAATAATATGGTTTGGTACATAATATTAGCATAAAATGAATTTTGTTCTCCTTGGTAATTTCTTTTTCCAAAAAAAGCTTTTTCATTATGATGAGTAAATGATAATATAGTTCCAATAGAAGTTTTATGATCTTCGAATATAAAACCATTTTTTGTAGATATATTATATCTATTATTAATGAGTTTCATTCCATATAAACTAGTATTATTATCTGTAAAATATCCTTTTTGTCCACCTTTTCTTGTATCTGTTAAAAAATGTATTGTTGTAACATTAGTCCAATGTTCTTTGCTTATATTCCATTTATTCATTAAATTTATTTGATTTCCAATAGGCTTATCTAAAAATGTATCTTTATTATTATCGTGTTCTATGAATAAACCATTTGAATGTACAAATAACATTGTTGCTATTTCATTATTTATTTTGATTGTATGGTCTGCGTTAAATTCTAAATTTCCCATATCACTAATATAAAAATTTAGAAACGTCGGATTTTCATCTAATGGATTTTTATAATCAATATTTATTAATCCAGCAATACTTTCAAATCCATTTTTTGCGACCGAAGAACCTTTTGCTATAGAAATTGATTCAAGCCATTGTCCTGGAAATAAACTAAATCCAAAACTTGCTGCTATACCTCTCATAATTGGGATATTTTCCGATAATATTTGGGAGTATATACTTTGTAATCCTAAAAGTTGAATACGTTTAGCTCCTGTTATTGCATCACTAAATTGTACATCAACAGAAGGGCTTGCTGCAAAACTTTCTGACAAATTACAACATGCACATTTTAATAATCCTTTAGATGATATACCTTCAGTTCTTACTCCATCAGAAAAAGTAAGTACGGTGGATGTTTTATCACCTGTAATATTAATTGTTTCAAGTTCTAAATTACTTTTTAACTGTATTGTTAATTCTTGTTCTGGAGATATTGTTGATATATTTATTGTATCTGGTTTATAGCCAATATAAGAAACTATTATTATTGTATCAATAGTTTGATTTTTAATATTAAAATTTCCATTTTTATCTGAAAGAATACCTGTTTTAGAAGGTATAGAAATTATTCTTGCATTCTTTAATGGTGTTGGATTATAATTTTCGTCTATACCTAAAATTTTACCTTTTATATCGGAATATATATTTTCTGTTAATATTATTAAAAATAATATTATTAATAATGTTTTTTTCATAATTATATATAATTACTTATTTAATTTTAAATAAAGAATATTTTTATTTGGTTTATATATGATTTAAAACGAAATATGATTAATGTAACTTAACTATAAGTATATAATTAAAATCTATTATATAGTTATAATATATAAAAATATAAGATTTTATAATAAATTAATTAAGTTGCAAATTTAATGGGATTATACTATAATTATGAATATATTTAATTGTATGATATAAAAATATCAATAATGGGGGACTATAATTTTTATATTCTATAATTTCTATATTATTTAGATTAATTATAAAATTAAAAAGTTTAATTATACTTATTCCTTCTATATTAAGTAACAAGTTTTTTAATATGTTATTTGATATTTTAATAAAATCAGTGTTGTTTTTTAATACTTTAATTTTATTCATACCAGAAAAAGAGTTTATTGTTTCTATATTATTATAATTATGTACTTTTTCTTTAAAATGTTGTTGTTCTATATTATCTTTTAAAGAAGTTGTTTTATTATGGTGTTTATGATTACAATTACAATTACAAGTATTATTACAAGTCGCTTTTTTCATAATTCCAAAATGGATATGCTTGTTTTCATTACATTCATATGAAAATAATACAATTCCACTTGAAAATATTATATATATAACTAAGAATACTTTTGTAATTTTTTTAATTGTATTTTTATTTATCATAATTAAAATAATTAATACTTTTTTAAATACAAATATACGATTAATTTAGATTAAAATTTTTATATAAAATTTATTATAATTTATATTTTAATTTTATTTATTATTCCAGTTGTTTAAAAATTCTTTTTTCCATTTATAAAATTCATTATTAGCAATTTTTTCTCGTGCTGTTTTCATTAACCACAAATAAAAAGCTATGTTTTGCATAGAAGCTAATTGTAATCCTAATATTTCATCAGCCATTATTAAATGTCTTAAATATCCTAAAGAATATATCTTACTTGTATAGAACCCTACTTCACTATCAATAGGAGTATCACATAATTTAAATTGTGAATTCCTAATATTAAATTTTCCCCTAGTTGTAAATATTTGTCCGTTTCTAGCATTTCGTGTTGGCATTACACAATCAAACATATCTATACCACGACTTATTCCTTCTAACAGGTTTTCTGGTGTCCCTACACCCATAAGATATCTTGGTTTATTTTTTGGAATGAAGTCTGTACATATATCAATAATATCATACATTATTTCTATAGGTTCACCTACTGATAATCCACCTAATGAATATCCATCAAAATCAATATCTACCATATTTTTAGTATAGTCAATACGTAAATCTTTAAACATACCACCTTGTCCAATAGCAAATTGAAATTGTTCAGAATTCCATAATGGGATTGTATTTAGAAAATGTTGTCGTCCCCTTTTAGCCCATCTTAATGATAGATTAGAAGATTCTTTAACATATTCATAGGATGAAGGATATGGAATACATTCATCTAAGACCATCATTATGTCAGAACCGATTATTCTTTGTATATCTACAATAGATTCGGGAGTAAAAAAATGTGAAGTACCATCAATGTGGGATTTAAATTTTACACCTTCTTCTGATATTTTTCGTAATTCTTGTAAAGAAAATACTTGAAAGCCACCACTATCTGTTAAAATAGGGCGTGTCCAGTTCATAAATTTATGTAGACCTCCATAAAATTTTATCGCATCATTACCTGGTCGTAAATAAAGATGATAGGTATTTCCTAATATGATTTTTGCATCAAGTTCTGTTAAATCTCTTTGTGTTAAAGCTTTTACAGTGCCTTGAGTACCTACTGGCATAAAAATAGGAGTTGGAATATCACCGTGTGATGTATGTAAAGTTCCTATGCGTGCTTTTGTATCTTTACAAGTTTTTTTTATTTCAAAAAAAATATTATGCATAATATTTAAAAATACAAAAAAATATAATTTTTTCAAAATATATTAATTTATAGTTACATATATACGTTATAAATATTTAATATAAAATAAATTAATAATTAAAAATTATAATTATTATAATTTAAGTATTAACATTAAATTAAAAAAAATCGTATATTTGTAAATATTTTTTATTAGTATTTTTATAAAATTTAAATTTTATAAAAGGCATTTAGAAAAAAAGGGGTAACGATGAACAAAATAGTTGAAGCTAAATTTCTTAGTAAGTATGTAAAAAAATTTATAATAGAAGCACCACTTATTGCAAAAAAACGTTTAGCAGGACAATTTGTTATTATTAGACTTGACTCTAACGGTGAACGTATACCTATAACGATAGCTAATTCTAATATTTCCCAAGGTACAATAACAATTGTTGTTCAGGGTGTTGGAAAGACAACTAACAAAATGTTGCAATTAGAAGCTGGCGATACTATTTTGGATGTTGTTGGTCCATTAGGGAAACCAACTCATATAGAAAATTATGGAAAATGTGTTGTTGTTGGTGGTGGAGTTGGTACTGCTATTGCATATCCAACTGCTATGGCATTGAAAGCAGCAGGTAATTATGTATCTGTTATTATTGGTGCACGTAATTCTGATTATATTATTTTACGTGAAGAGATTTCTGAGTTTGCTGATGAAGTGCATATTACAACGGATGATGGTTCAGATGGTTTTAAAGGATTAGTTACTGAAAAATTAAGGGACTTAATTATGGAAGGTCATATAGATTTTGTTTTAGCAATAGGACCAGTTCCTATGATGGCCGCAGTAGCTGATTTAACAAAACCTTATGGTATAAAAACAGTTGTAAGCTTGAATTCTATAATGTTAGATGGGACAGGAATGTGTGGCGGTTGTAGAGCTGTTGTTGGAGATAAAAATGTGTTTGTTTGTGTTGATGGGCCTGAATTTGATGCACATGAGGTTAATTTTGATGTTTTAAAAAAACGTAATAATATATATGTTGATAAGGAACATTTAGCTAAATGTAATTTAGAAAAACAAGCAGAAATGTTATTAAAAAATAGCAAATAAAAAATGGAGAAAATAAATAATGAGTAAATTGATTGCAGATAGAGTCAAAATGCCAAAACAGCCGATTTCAGAAAGGATAAAGAATTTTCAAGAAGTAAATCTTGGTTATACAATAGAGATGGCAAAAATAGAAGCAGATAGATGTTTACAATGTAGTAAACCTCTTTGTGTGGAAGGATGTCCAGTTTCAGTTAAGATTCCTGAGTTTATAGCTGCAGTTTTTGAGGGTAATTTTGAAAGTGCTGCTAAGATATTAAAAATTGATAATATTTTACCAGCGGTTTGCGGTAGAGTTTGTCCACAAGAAGAACAATGTGAAAAATTATGTGTTTTAGGTAGAAAAGGCGCACCGGTTGCTATTGGAAATTTAGAGAGATTTGTTGCTGATTGGGAACGTAATAATATAGGAAATACTTCATTAATTACAAAAAATAAAACAGGATTAAAAGTTGCAGTTGTTGGTGGTGGACCTGCTGGATTAAGTTGTGCAGGTGACTTAGTACAAATGGGACATAGTGTTACAGTTTTTGAAGCACTACATGAAGTAGGTGGTGTTTTAATGTATGGAATACCAGAATTTCGTTTACCTAAAGATATTGTTAAAGAAGAAGTAGCTGCATTAGAGAAAGCAGGAGTTGTATTCATAAAAGATTATATAATTGGATTAACGGAAACTGTTGATGAGTTATTGGAAAGATTTAATGCTGTATTTATTGGGGTTGGTGCTGGGTTACCTTATTTTTTGGATATTCCCGGCGAATACTTAAATGGAGTATATTCATCAAACGAATTTCTTACTCGAATAAATTTAATGAAGGCATATAGATTCCCAGAGTATGATACACCTATGTTATCATTAGAAAATAAGAGAGTTGCTGTTTTTGGTGGTGGAAATACTGCTATAGATTCTGTTCGTACTGCAAAACGTCTTGGAGCATCTCAGGCTATGATTTTTTATCGTCGTACTAATGCAGAAATGCCTGCACGTGAAGAAGAGATAAAGCATGCAATCGAAGAAGGTATTGATTTTTTATATCTTGTTTCACCAATTAAATTTGATGGTGATGAGAATGGATGGTTAAAATCAGTAACTATTCAAAGAATGGAATTAGGTGAACCTGACCACTCTGGACGTCGTAAGCCAATTCCAATTCCAAATATGGTTGAAGATATAGAAATTGATACTGCAATTGTTGCTATTGGTAATGGTTCTAATCCAATTATTAATCAAACAACACCTGATTTGAATGTTAATAAATGGGGGAATATATTAGTTGATAATGAAACAATGAAAACAAATAAACCAGGCGTGTTTGCTGGTGGCGACATAGTAACAGGAGGTGCAACAGTTATTCTTGCTATGGGAGCAGGACGTACTGCTGCAAAAGCTATTGATGATTTTTTACATAGTAAAAATTGGAATGAAGACGATACTACAATTTATCATGAATGGTAGAAAAATAATTTAGGATAAATGTAAAATCAAATAAAAACTATTTCGTTATATATAGTGTAATTAAATTAATAATAAATACATATACGTAATTTTTAATTTAACTTTAAATTTATTATAATAATGACAGAAGATTTTAAAAATAAAATAATTAAATCGGTAGAGGAAAATAGAAATAAAATAATTAAGAACTCATACTTAAAAGATGAGTATTTTAAGTTGTTTAAAAAAATGGATTCGCCTGATAAAGGACATCTAGATTTTGAGAAAATACCGAAAGATATTTTTAAAAATTTTAATTATGATTTATTTTTTGAAGATTATAGTGATGATGTAAATATAGATATTAATAAATATCTTCCTGATAATGTTAATAAAAATAATGTAAATATTATAGTTTTATTAAATGGTTATTTATCAAATAAATATACTAATATTATTTCAAAAGATATTGTTGCTAAAAGTTTAGATAAAAAAGTTAAAGAAGAATATCTTGATATAGAAAAATATTTTTTACTTGATGCAGAACAATATGAAAATCCATTAACGGTTTTAAATGTGTTTCTTGCTATTGATGGATTATATATATATATTCCTAAAAATGTAGCAATAAAAGAACCGATTTATATTTTTTCTATTATTACTGATAATGACAAGGATTATTTATTTAATCAAAGAATCTTATGTTTACTTGATGAAAATTCAGAAGCAACAATTATAGAGCATAAAATTTCTCTTTCAAATAATAAATCTGTTTTTATTCAAGTTAATGAGATTAATTTATTAAATAACTCAAAATTAAATTATTATAATTTATCTGACACTATAATTTCTAAACAAAAACAAAATGAAAAAAAATTTGTTACTCTTAGTAGCTATGAGCATAATATTGGAAAAAATGCTATTTGTAATGTTTCGTCAATAGATACTAATCCTAATTTTTCAAGGAAACGTGCTAATTTTAGATTAGGTGAAAATTCAGAACTTAATATAAATTCTTTTTCTTTTGTAACAGATGATAATGTTGTAAATTATAGAACATTAGTAGAACATCAAGCTGATAATTCTAAATGTAATCAAATGGTAAAAGCTGTTACTGATGCTCAGTCTAAATTTATTTTTACGGGGAAGATAAAAATAGAAAGTGATGTAAAAAAAATTAATGCACATCAAAATAGTAGAATTATTACTTTAAGTGATAATGCTGATATTGTATGTGATCCTCAATTAGAGATATATTCAGATGATGTAATTTGTACTCATGGTGCTGCTATTGGTAATCCTAATGAAGATATTATATTTTATTTACAAAGTCGTGGTATTAACAGTAATTTAGCAAAAAAAATATTATTAGAAGCTTTTGCAAATGAAATATATGATACAATAAAAGAAGATAATTTACGAGAAAGTCTAAAAAAAAGTTCTTTCTTAGATGTTTTATTGTAAAATGAAAAAAAAATTTATAATTATAAATAGGATATGTTAATTGCAAACGGACAATAAAAAGGTTATTGTTATTTGTGGGCCAACTGCATCAGGTAAAACAGAAGTAAGTATTGAGTTATCAAAATTAATTGATATTGAAATTATTTCTGCTGATTCAAGACAAATTTATAAATTACTAGATATTGGGACAGCCAAACCCACTAAAAATGAATTAGAAGCAGTAAAACATCATTTTGTTGATTTTCTTTTTCCTAATGAAGAATATAATGCAGGAAAATTTGGATCTGATGCTTATGAAATTGTCAATAAAATATATGAAAATAATAAGATCCCTGTTATTGTTGGAGGAGCAGGATTATATATAAAAGCATTATGTGAAGGTTTTTTTGATGATACTAGTATCCCAGAAGAAATATATAAAAAAATACGTAAAGAATTAAGTATAGAACTAGAAACAAAAGGTATTGATGAATTATATAATGAATTGAAACTTGTTGATAATAAATCATATATTTTATATAATGATAAAAATCCAAGACGTATTTTACGAGCTTTAGAGTATTATAGAGTTACAGGAGTAGCTTTTTCAGAAGCACATAAAACTAATCAAATATATAGAAATATATTACCTTATTATTTTTGTATATTACATCCACGTGATATTTTATATAATCGTATTAATGATAGAGTTATTAAAATGATTGATATGGGATTAATTGAGGAAGTAACTAATATACTTAATTTAGGATATGATAAAACTTTAAATTCTTTAAATACTGTAGGATATGCTGAAATTATAAAATTTTTAGATGGTAATCTAAATCTTGATGAAACTATTATAGATATCCAGAAGAATACAAGACGTTATGCTAAAAGACAATTAACATGGTTTAATAAAATTCCAAATATGAATTATATTTCTTCTAAATATAAATCATATGAAATTGCTGAATTTATATTAAAAGAATTTATTAACTAATATAATGATATATAAACAATTAATATTTTTGCTATATGAAAAAGATAATAGAATGCGTTCCTAATTTTTCAGAAGGTCGCGATGAAAAAATAATTAATGCCATTGCAGATGCAATAAAGAATACTAAAGGAGTAACATTACTTGACGTTGATCCAGGTAAATCTACTAATCGTACTGTTTATACATTTGTTGGTGATAATTATAGTATTGTTGAAGGTGCATTAAATGCTACTAGAGTAGCACGTAAATTAATTGATATGCGTAGCCATAAAGGCGAACATCCACGTATGGGAGCTTTAGATGTTTGTCCTTTTGTGCCAGTTGCAAATGTTACTATGGAAGAATGTGTTGAATGTTCTAAAGAATTTGCAAGACGTGCTTCCGAAGAGTTAAATATTCCTTTCTATTTATATGAAGAAGCTTCAAATATTGGTTATAGAAAACATTTACCTGATATTCGTAGTGGAGAATATGAAGAACTTCCTAAACGTATAGTACAACCTGAATGGAAGCCAGATTTTGGACCAGCTGAATTTATTCCCGAATGGGGTGCAACTGTAACAGGTGCAAGATTTTTTCTTATAGCTTATAATATAAATATTTTAGGGACGGCACAACAATCTCATAGAATAGCTCTTAATTTAAGAGAAGCAGGGCGGGGAGAAGACCAGCCAGGCAAATTGAAAGAAGTTAAAGGTATTGGATGGTATGTTGATGAATATAATATGTCGCAAGTTTCTATGAATTTAACTAATTATAAAGTAACGCCTGTACATATTGCTTTTGAAGAAGTTAAAAATGAAGCAAAATTATTAAATGTTGCTATAGCTGGGTCTGAACTTGTTGGATTGATTCCTTTAGAAGCTATCTTAATGGCTGCAGATTACTATATAAAAAAAGAAAATATTATGATTGTTGATGAAAGACAAAAAATAAGATTAGTTGTTGAGAGACTAGGATTAAATTCAATATCAATTTTTGACCCTAATAAGCGAATAATAGAATATATTATAGATGATAAAGACCAGAATGAGCCTTTAGCAAATTTGACTTTAAGAAATTTTATTGAAGAAATAGCCAACAGAACTTCAGCCCCCGGTGGTGGTTCGGCTTCAGCAGCTATTGCTGCTATGGGAGTTGCGCTTGGTTGTATGGTTGGCCAACTTACTTATGGAATACGTAAATTTGAAAATGTAGATAGAGAAATTCGTAAGCCAATTCCATTTTTATATGAAGCAGTACAAAACCTCATTCCTATGGTAGATGCCGATACTAATGCTTTTAATGATTATATGGAAGCCTTAAGAATGCCTAAAACCACTGATGAAGAAAAAGTTATTCGTACAAAAGCAATGCAAGAAGGATTAAAGAAAGCTATTGAAATTCCATTAAAAACAATGAAATATGCTAATAATGTATGGGATTCTATGATTGAAGTTGCAAGATATGGAAATATAGCATCTAAATCTGATGTTGAAGTAGGATGTAGAGCTATGGAAATGGGTATTTGGGGTGCTTACAAAAATGTTTTAATTAATTTAGAAGGTATAAAGGATAAAGAATTTGTTAATAATAAGATTAAAGAAGTTGAAGTGATAAGAGATAATTCTATAAGTAAAATGAAAATAGTTTTAAATATTTTAGAAGAACGTAGTAAAAAATAAAAGTTATAAAAAATAAAAACTCTCTTAAAAAATTAAGAGAGTTTTTTGTTGCTCCATTAGGGTTCGAACCTAAACTTTTCTGATCCAGAGTCAGACGTGTTGCCAATTACACTATGGAGCATAATAATATAAAGTATATTTTAAATAGTGAAAAATTATTTAATTATTAATTATATACTTATAATTCTGTATAATCATTCCATTTTATAAGACTAGAACCCCATGTAAAGCCTGCACCAAAAGATGAAATTATAACATTATCACCTTTTCTTAATTTTCTTTCTTCAGATAAAAAAGACATTGCTGTCGGAATAGTTGCAGCAGTCGTATTTCCATATTTTGTTATGGTTATTACTATCTTTTCTTGTGGTATATCAAGTTTCTCGCCAACACTTTTAATGATGCGTAAATTAGCTTGATGTGGAATAAACCATGTTATATCTTTTTTATTCATTTTTTGTTTACGCATTAAATCAAAAGTTGCATTTGTCATTTCTGTTACTGCATTTTTAAATACAGGTTGTCCTTCTTGATAAATATAGTGGTCTTCAGGTTTTACATTTGTATGCCAGCTAGGAAGATAACTGCCACCTGCTTTTTTCTTTAAATGTTTTTCACCTTTTCCATCTATATATAATACTTGATCTATTATTCCGAGTTCAGGATTATCCGATTTTTCTATTATACAAACTCCTGCACCATCTCCAAATATTATTGCTTGCGATCTATCATTTAGATTTAATACTGAAGTCATTTTATCAGCACCGCATAGAAGTATTTTCTTTGCTAAACCTGATTTTATAAAAGAAGCAGCAGTAGATAAACCGAATACAAAACCGGAGCATGCAGCAGAAATATCAAATCCCCAAGCATTTCTACATCCTAGTTTACTTTGTACTATTGCAGCAGTATTTGGGAATTGATAATCAGGAGTTACAGTACATACAATTATACAATCGATATCTCTTGGACGTAGACGGCGTTTTTCAAGACATCTTTTTGCAGCAGGAAGAATTAAATCACTTGTTGCACCATCTAAGGCAAAATGTCTTTCAGTAATGCCTGTACGATTTACTATCCATTCATTAGTAGTATCTAAATAACTTGCAAAATAATCGTTGTCTATAACAGTTGGTGGTACATAATGAGCAACAGAAGATATAGTTGCATTTATAATACTATTCTCAATAATATTTGCCATATTTTTATTAATTAGTTTTGTTAACAAAATATAAAAATAATGTATTAAGCCTCATTTACTGCAACTTCTATTTTGTTACAAATATTAGTTTTTATTGTATTCAATGCTGCTACTATCATATTTTTTATTGCTAATGGCGAGGAACTACCATGTCCTATTATTACAACACCTTTTACACCAAGAAGAGGTACACCTCCATAAATTTCATAATTAAAACCATTGAAAATTTGTTTTAATACTGGTGCAGTAATTCCTATTTTCAATTTATTAAATACATTTGTTTTTGCAAATTGTTTCATTTCATATTTTATAACAGAGAAAATACTCTCTGCTAATTTTAATATTACATTTCCTGTAAAACCATCACAAATGACCAAGTTTGTTATCCCGTGTAATATATCTCGCCCTTCTATATTACCATAAAAATTTATTTTTTTATTATTTGATAGTAACTTATGAGCTTCTATTAATTGTTCCATCCCTTTATTTGATTCTTCACCTATATTTAACAATCCTATTGAAGGATTGTTAATTCCTAATATTTCTTTATAATATATACTTCCCATTAAAGCATATTCATATAAAAAACGTGGTTGTAAATCTAAAGTTGCACCTGCATCCATTAATAATGTTGGATTTTCTTTTATTGTGGGAATAAATGTTCCTATTGAAGGACGACTTACACCTTTTAATCGTCCTAATATTATTGTAGAAGTTGTTAAAATAGCTCCCGTATTTCCCGCTGATATAAAACCATCTACCTCATTATTTTTTAATAATTCTATTGATTTTATCATTGATGAATTTTTCTTTGTTTTTATAGATTCAACGGGATCATCATACATTGTTATGACTTCGTCTGCAGGGATTATAGAAATATTTTTATTATTTAGTTTTATATTATCCATATGTTTTTTTATTTCTTCTTCTTTCCCAACAACTATTATTTCTAAATTTTCTTTTATATTAGAATCAAAAAATAATTTTATCCCTTCTAATTCATTTATAGGTGCAAAATCGCCGCCCATACAATCAACGGCTATATGAATTTTATTTTTATTTATGTTTTCCATTAAAAAAAGTAAACTGTATAATTAAATAATTCTATAATTCTTATTTTTATAATTAAAATATTATAAATAAAAGAGTAAAGATAATAATTCAAGTATTATCTTTACTCTTTTATTGTGATTAGACAGAAGGTATAACTTTCCTACCATTATAATATCCACACTCTGGACATGCAACATGAGTTAATTTAGTAGCACCACAATTAGGACATGAGGCAGTATTCATTGCAACTGCTTTATAATGTGTACGTCTTTTATCTCTTCTTGTTTTAGACGACCGTCTGGTTGGATTTGGCATTTTTATTTGTTTCCTATTTTTATTTATAATTTTTTATCTATTGTTTTATTTTTTTATCAAATTTATCAAAAAATAAAGATACTTTATCAGTAGCCTTACGTTTATGTTCTGGTTTTATATATAGTGCTACAGCAGATAATGCTAAAAGTAGAGTAGTAATATCATCTGTATATCCAATGTGTAAAATAAAATCAGGAACTAAATCTAATGGAAAAATAAGATATCCAAGCGAGCCAATTATAATTCTTTTTGCCCATTTTGGAGTATTTTCATCTCGATATGCATAATACAACTCTAAAATAATTTCAAGCATTTTTTTTCCTATAGTCTTGTAATGCTTAACTATTTTTGCCCAAAAAGTTTTTTCTGTATAATGTGTTGAATATTCTTCATATTTTACAAATGATGTTGGTTTATTTGGTGTATCATCCATAATTATTTAATTTAAATATAATATACTAAACTACAAATATAATAAAATATAAATAAAAAATCATAATAATTATTTTAACAATATTTTAAATATTAATTATAATAATTTATTAAATAATAGTATTATATTAAAGTTATTTTTTTATTTTGTTAATAAAATTTATATCAGGGACTGTATCAAATCCGCCCTTTGAAAATGGATTACATCTTAAAATACGATACACTCCAAGTAGAGTTCCAATTATAAATCCATAGCGTTCTATTGCTTCTAAAGTATATTGAGAACAAGTTGGATTAAAACGGCAACTATTTGGAAATAAAGGCGATATAAAATGTTTATATACTTTGATCAGAATAATCGCTATTGTTTTCGGAATATGTAATATTGTTTTTAAGATATTTGTTTTCATAATAAAAAAAAGCCTGCTTTAAAATAATTTCAACGGCAGGCATAATTTCTTGTAATTTTATAAGTTTTAAATGTTTAGGTGCCATATTATAAGATAAAATTATTTTATCAATATAAATTATTTTGTCTTTATATTTTTTAGATAATTGTCTAAGAGTTTCTCGTAATAATCTTTTAATTCTATTACGTGTTACTGCTTGTGAAACGATTTTTTTCCCTATAACTACAGCATAATTTAAAGTATTATTATATGATATATTTGTATTATTTTTGAAAATAATAACAGTACCAACATAATTATATCTAAATTTTTTACCTGATTCATATATTGTTTTAAAATAATTTGACCTTTTTATTGTTCGTAAGTGTACCATATAATAAACACTATTACTTATAAAAAGATATTATTCATCGCTAACTGTAAGTTTATATCTACCTTTTGCACGACGATTAGCTAAAACCCTTCTACCGCTTTTTGATGACATTCTTTCACGAAAACCATGTTTATTTACACGTTTTCTTTTGCTTGGCTGAAAAGTTCTTTTCATTTTAATAGTCTCCTATTTAATAAATTAAAATTTATTTTTATTTATTTTTTATACTTTTTATTTCTTTTATATAAAATTAAAGGATTACAAATATAACATATTTTTTATAAAAAATAAAGTAAAATTATTAACATATAACTAAAAATATAAAATAAAAAAAAATAATAGTTTTTGTTATGGTTTTTACAAAAAATATTATTAATTTTAAATATTAATTTTATATAAAATTATTATAATTAATTAAATTTACCAATTAATTTAAGTTATAAAAATAATATAACAAAAATAAATAATAAATAACCAAAATTATGTTTAATAAACTTATCGTTAAAGCAATTCCTTTGATGCCAAAAAAAATTGTTTGGTTTGTAGGGAAAAAGTATATTGCAGGATTAACGCTCGATGATGCTATTGCCGTTACTAGAAAATTTGCAACACTAAATGGTAGAACAACAATAGACGTACTTGGAGAATTTGTTTCTGAAAAAGAACGTGCTATTAAGGAACGAGATGCATCTTTAAATGTTATTGAAACTATTAAAAGAGAAAATTTACCTACTTATTTATCTATAAAACCTACATCTTGTGGTTTAGGTATAGATACAGAGTTTGGTTATGAAAACGTCAAAATGCTTGTTAGTAGAGCAAAAGAATTAGGGTTGAGATGTCGTATTGACATGGAAAATTCACCTTTTACTACTAGTACTATAGAATTGTATAGACGTTTACTTATTGAAGGTTATGATAATTGTGGTATCGTTTTGCAAGCTTATTTGAAACGTACAGAAAACGATATTAAATCTTTGATTAGTTTGAACCCAAATATTAGACTTTGCAAAGGCATATATAATGAAAGTCCAGAAATATCTTTTAAAGATAAAGAAGAGATTAGAAATAATTATAAAAAATTATTAGATATTCTTTTAGAAAATATACCTAATGGTGTATATCCTGCTATTGCAACTCATGATGAAAGTTTACTCAAATATGCAGAAACACGTATTAAAGAATTAGAATTAAACAAAGAACAATATCATTTTGAAATGTTATTAGGGGTACGGGAAGAACGACGTAATAAATTATTAAAATCTGGCCATAATGTAACTATTTATGTTCCTTTTGGAGAAGATTGGTATGGTTATTCAACTAGGCGTATGCAAGAAAATCCAGAAATAGCGATGCATGTATTTAAAGCTTTTTTTGGTATTGGAAAATAAATATAAGTACTTAAGTATATATAGAACTAAAAGATTAATATTTTTTTATTTCATTAAATCTATTAATTAGACGACTTATATATTAAGTCGTCTTTTTTATTTTTATATATAAAAAATATATTAAATAAAATATTAAATAATATTATTATAAAATTAAAATCCAAGAAATAAAAATAAAATATTTCTTGGATTTATGAAGTAGTTATATAAATGCTTGTTTTTAGTTTTTGACTTATTTTTTATTATTGCTTGGATATACTTGGAGAAAGGATATATTTTTCTGCAAAATAATAAGTACCAAAAAGAATTATTCCATAAGCAATAATACTTACTAATGTGTATCTAAAAAATGGAATAGCTGCAATGTAACAATTTATAAGTCCTTCAAATGTATAACCATACCAGCCTGCAACCCATACAGCAAAATTTGTAATAATAAAGAATATAATTGCACCTGCTAAAGAATTAATTAATACATTTTTTAAATTAATCTTTTTCATTTTTATACCTAAAATAGCAATGATAGTACAACTTAAATAAACTGCGAACATTGTTGAATGTAATCCTATTACTAAATCACTAATAAACATTGCGATAATAGGAATTAATAAAGCAATACGTTTATTAGAAAATATTGCACCACTAAATAAAGCTATCGCTAAAATAGGAGTAAAATTAGGTGCTACTGGTATAAAACGTGCAAATATACATAATATAACCAATACAATACCAAATAATAATTTGGGTTCGACTTTGTTTAACATAATATTCATTTCTTATTTATTTATAAAAAAGTAAAAATTTCAAATAATAATTTTTTATTAAATTAAAATATCTAAATATTTACAACACAAAAATATAAAAAAAAATCTTTATATAAAAATTTTTTTATATTCTTTTGTAATGTATATAAATTACAAATTTAGTTTCTTATTATACCTCTTTCTGAATTTATTATAAACTCAATACAATGTTTTACTTCTGGAATAATATTGTCTTCACCTTTATTTTCTATATATTTTTTTATTCCATCAGAAGTATTAAAACCACTTAACATTACATATTTATAAAATTCATTTATATCATCTATAGTTTGTTTTTTAAATCCACGTCTATTAAGTCCAATCATATTTAATCCATGAAATGTAGGTATTCTGTTTAATATAACGTAAGGTGATACATCCTTTGTAATAGTAACATCCGCTGCTGTCATAACATGACAACCTATTTTGCAAAATTGATGTATTTTAGAAAAAGCTCCGAAAACTACCCAATCTTCTACTTCTACATGACCACCAAATTGTGTTACATTTGACATAATAATATTATTCCCAATAATACAATCATGAGCTATATGTGAATATGCAAGTATCATATTATTATCACCTAAATAAGTTTTACCACTAGCAATAGTACCATTATTTATTGTTACAAATTCACGAATAATATTATTATTTCCAATTATAACATTAGTCTTTTCTCCGGTGAACTTTTTATCCTGTGGATCAGTTCCTATGATAGTAGAAGGATATATTTTATTATTTTCTCCAATAATTGCATTTTTCCCGATTACACAATGTGAACTAATTTCTGTATTATTTCCAATTATAACGTTATCTTCTATTATTGTATAGGGACCAATTATAACATTACTTCCTAAGTTTGCACTTTTTGAAATAATTGCAGTTTTATGTATATTACATTCCATAATTTTTACTTATTTATTTAATATTTAATATTAATTTTAATTTTTTAATTCTATTATAAATTTATTTGTCTACCAGTGCTGCAGAAAATTCTGCTTCTGCAACAACATTTCCATTAACAAATATAGTTCCTTTATATAAAATCATCCCAAACTTCATAGATATAACATTTATTTCAATTATTAATTGGTCACCTGGTACAACTGGTCGTTTAAATTTTACATTTTTCATTCCTGTAAAATACATTAATTTTTCATGAACATTTTCTAATGAATTCCATAAATATAATCCGCCCACTTGGCCCATAGCTTCACATAATAGTACTCCTGGCATTATAGGTTTGTTTGGAAAGTGGCCTTGAAAAAAAGGTTCGTTTATAGTAACATTTTTTATCCCTATAATTTTCTTTTCTTTTGTATCACAATGAATTATTTTATCTACAAGTAAAAAAGGATATCTATGAGGTATAATATCTAAAATTTGATCTATGTTAAGAACTGGTTTTTCTTTTAAAGGATTTCTCTTTTCTTCTTGTAACTTTTTTAAGTATTGTTTTCTAACAAGTTTAGCAAATTCGAAATTACTAGCGTGACCAGGACGTGCTGCTAAAACTTGCATTTTTAACGGGGCTCCTACTAGGGCTAAATCTCCAATCATGTCTAATAATTTATGACGTGCAGGTTCATTTTTAAAACGTAATTTACCGCCGTTAAGTATACCAGTTTCTACATCATTATTTACTTTAATATTAAATATGTTATGTAATCTATCTTTTAGATCATTATCTATTTTTTTATCTATAATAACTACTGCACAATTACAACTTCCACCTTTGATTAAACCAGCTTTGCTTAACATTTCTACTTCAGATAGAAAACAAAATGTACGTGCTGAAGCAAATTCTGAAACAAATTCTTTTTTTAAATCAAATAATCCTGAATGTTGACTTCCTAATACATCATTAAAATAGTCTACCATAACGGTAATTCTATATGTATTTAAAGGTAGACCTACAATGTCTACTTGTTTTTCCTCATTTTTGAAATACACTTGTTCGTTTAATTCAAAATACTTACGTTCAGCATCTTGTTCTTCTATTCCAACACTAAGTAATGCTTCTACAAAAGCTTGCGAACTACCATCTGTAACAGGTGGTTCGTTATTATTTAATTCTATTATACAATTATCTATTTGAAGTCCCACTAAAGCTGCTAAAACATGTTCTACAGTATGAACTTTAGTATCATCAATACCCAAAGTCGTACCTCTAGAAATATCAACTACGTACTCTGTCAATGCTGGGATTTCAATACGTTTTTCTAAATCTGTTCTTATAAAAATATAATGTGTATTTGGCGGAGCTGGTTTAAATGTTATTGTTGTTAAATTCCCCGTATGTAAACCTATACCTGATATAGATACTGGTTTTGATATTGTAGTTTGCTTTTCCATTAAATATCTAAAATTAAATAATTATATATAAAAATTTATTTTTTTTTAATTGACTCAAAAATAAAAGTTAAATTTACGAAAAAAAAATAAGAAAAAAGTAATTTGTTAAATTATTTTATTATAAATATATATATTTTTCTTAAAACTTTGAATAATATTGATTTTTTTACTATTTTTGGAACATATTTTTTATAAATAAAATTTTATTGTTTATTCTAATTTTATAAGTTAAAATTTATTATATGAGTTATTTAGTTCCAATGGTCATAGAGCAGACTGCTCGTGGAGAAAGATCTTTTGATATTTATTCTAGATTATTAAAGGATAGAATAATTTTTATAGGTAGTGCTATTGATGATAATGTAGCAAGTCTTACTATTGCCCAATTATTATTTTTGGCAAGCGAGGATAGTAAAAAAGATATAAGTCTATATATAAATTCACCTGGTGGGATTGTTACTGCAGGTTTAGCTATTTATGATACTATGCAATATATTAAACCTGATGTACAGACTATTTGTGTTGGAATGGCTGCTTCAATGGCACAAGTGCTTCTGTGTGCAGGTGAAAAAGGTAAAAGGTATGCATTACCTAATTCGCAAATACTTATGCATCAACCATCTGGTGGTACGCAAGGTCAATCTGCAGATATTGAAATTTATACAAAAAATATATTAAGTACAAGAGATAATTTATATAAAATAATATCTAAACATACAGGGAAAACAATTAATACTATAAAAAAAGATGCTGATAGAGATTATTATATGAGTGCAAAAGAAGCTAAAGAATATGGAATAATTGATAATATACTTGAAAAATAAAAATAGATTTATATAAAAAAGAGTAACATTTTGTTTACTCTTTTTTATTTATACTTTTATTTTTTTATAATATTGAATATTAAAAAATATTAATAGTATTTTTAATTTAATTAATTATGATTTAAAATTATCTATAATATAACAGCTTATTTATTTAAATATTTATAAAAAGCTTTTACTGCTTCATATATTACGATTCCACCAGAAACTGATACATTTAATGAATGTTTTACTCCATACATAGGGATTTCTAACGAATCATTACATTTTGTTATTATTTTATCTTCTAATCCTGTTAATTCGTTTCCAAATATTAAACAAATAGGAAATTCTTCTGGTAGTAATGAATCATAATATCTTTTTTTATTTGTTATTTCGACAGCAAATACTTTTTTACCTTTTTCTTTTTGATTTTCTATTTCTTCTAAAATATTTGTAGAGTACTTCCAATATACAGTTTGTGTAGCTCCGAGAGCCGTCTTTTCAATTTCTGGTCTTGGCGGTTTAGGAGTATAACCTGTTAAAATAAGTTCGCTTATGAAAGCAGAATCACAAGTTCTAAAAAAAGAACCTACATTGTATAAACTTCTAATATTATGTAATATTACTGTAATAGGATGTTTATTTGTTTGTTTAAATTCTTCTATTGTTTTGCGTTCTGCTATTATTTCATCATAAGTTAATTTTCTTATCATAATTAGAGTTTAGTTATATTTTAATGCTTTTAATTGTTTATATAAATCAATTTCTTTTGGAGTTAAATTTTTAGGTATTAATATATTTAAAATTATGTAAAGGTTTCCACGTTCTTTTGAATTATATTTAGGCATTCCTTGTCCTGTAAGTTTTAGTGTTTTATTATTTTGAGTTCCAGGTGGTACATTAATATTAAACATACCATAAAAAGTTTTCACAGTTATTTTATCGCCAAGTATTGCTGTAAATAAATCAATATCTACTTTCAAATATAGATCATCATTAAGTCTTTCATATAAGTTATTTTTTTCGATTTTTATGGTAATTAACATATCCCCATTTTTTCCACCATTATTACTTGGATATCCTTTCCCCGGTATTTTTTGTACTTGTCCGTCAGCAATTCCCGGTTTAAATTTTATTTCCATACGTTCCATATTTGTATTTATAATTCTGGTCGTACCATAAAAGGCTTCTTGTAATGATATTTGTACTTCAGTTTCAAAATTTTTACCTTTTGTTACACGTTGTGTAGTTTTTGTTTTTCTGTAAGAATTTCCAAATATTTTTTCAAAAAAATCAGATAAACTTCCACCATTATTAGAATTAAAAAAATCATTAACAGTATTAGTTGTTTTTTTATAAGAATTTTTAGAAGACATATTATTAAACCAATTATTCCATTTAAAATCATTTGGATTACCGCCTTGAGTTCTAAAATTAGAATAAGAATTTCCTAACATATCATATTTGTTACGTTTTTCTTTATCTCCTAAGACATTATATGCTTCTGAGATATCTTTAAATTTTGTTTCAGCACCTGGTTCTTTATTTTTATCAGGATGATATTGTCTTGCTAATTTTCTATATGCCTTTTTTATATCATCATCACTTGCAGTTTTATTTACACCAAGAATTTTATAATAATCTTTAAATTCCATTTTATTATTTTATGTTATTATGTTGATAGTAATATAAGATATATACGTTAATATTAAATAATTGTTAATAACATATTATCTATTAATCTTGTTTTACCTATAAAAACAGCAATTAAAATAACTATTTTATCATTAGACTGAAAATTATCTACTTCTTTTAAATTATCAGCTAATGCTACGCAAATATAGTCTATTCTTAAATTTTTTTCTTTTATTAAAATATTTTTTATTCTATTTACTATTTCTGTTTTATTTTTAATACCATTTTCAACAGCTTTTTTAGCTACTAACATTGATTTATAAATAATAGCAGCCTTATTTTGTTCATTTTTGGTTAAATATTTATTACGTGAACTCATTGCTAAGCCGTTTTCTAATCTAATTGTTGGTTCTATAAATATTTCAACGGAGAGATTAAGATCTTTTACTAATTGTTTTATAACTAATGTTTGTTGATAGTCTTTTTGTCCAAAAAAAGCATAATTTGGTGTTATGATATTAAATAATTTTGTTATTACAATAGCAACGCCGTTGAAATGAGTTGGACGTTTTTCTCCTTCTAATACTTCTGTTATATTTTTTAAATTTATAAAAGTTGAATAATTATCAGGGTACATTTCTTTTTCAGATGGTGCAAAAATAAAATCTACATTATGTTGAAGTGCTAATTTTGCATCTTCTTCTAAATTTCTTGGATATTTATCAAAATCCTCTGATGGTGCAAATTGTGTTGGATTTACAAATATAGAAGCAATTAAAATATCTGCTTTATTTTTTGCTTTGTCAAATAAACTTAAATGTCCATTATGTAAAGCGCCCATTGTTGGAACAAGTGCTATAGTTTTTCCTAACTTGATTAAGTTAGACGAAATTTTTTTCATTTCTGAAATTGTATTTATTATTTTCATTTTTTTCTGAAAAAGTATTTTTTATCTTTGAATATTTATGGAATAAATATACCTAATTTATTAAAATTATTATACCCGAAAGAAAACTTTCGGGTATAATAAAACAGTATTTTATTTTTTAATTTAATGTATAAATAAAAAAAATAAGATATTAAATATTTAAGTGTCTAATCCAACCTTTTTTATCTTCTATTTCACCATATTGTATACCTGTAATAGTATCATATAATTTTTGAGCTACAGGGCCTATCTTATTGTCATTAATTATCATATTCTTGCCTTTGTAAGTTAATTGTCCTACTGGAGAAATTATAGCAGCAGTTCCAGTTCCAAAACATTCTTGTAGATGTCCACTTTCATGAGCATCTATAATTTCTTTTACAGAAATTTTGCGTTCTGTAGCTTTCATTCCAAGTTCTTTTGCTAATTCAAGAACAGACATTCTTGTAATACCAGGAAGAATAGTACCTTGTTCTAATGATGGCGTAATAATTTCATTATTAATTACAAACATAATATTCATTGCACCAACTTCATCAACAAAATTTAATGATACACCATCAAGCCATAGTACTTGTGAAAAACCTAATTCTTTTGCCTTAGTTCCGCCGTATAAGGATGCAGCATAATTAGCTGCAGCTTTTGTATTTCCCAAACCGCCACGTACTGCACGTACATATTCATCTGTAATTAATATTTTTACTGGTGCAAGGCCACTTGCATAATAAGATGCAACAGGTGAAGTAATTATTATATACAGATATTCACTTGATGCATGTACGCCTAAGAAATTAGAAGAACCAAAAACAAATGGACGTAAATAAAGAGATTGTCCTCGTTTTTTAGGAATAAATTTATTATCAAGTTTGACAAGTTCTTCCATTGCTTCAACTTGGAAATTCACATCAATATTAGGAATACATAATCTTTCGCCAGAATGATTTAAACGAGCAGCATTCTTTTCTGGGCGGAATAAATTTGCACCTCCATTAATATTACGAAATGCTTTTAATCCTTCGAAACAAGCTTGTGCATAATGTAAAGTACACAATGATGGTTCTATTTCAATAGGACCATAAGGAATTATTTCGCCATTATCCCATTTTCCATCTTTATATTTTGCAATAAACATATGGTCGGAGAAATAAGTTCCAAATTTTAAATCATTCCAATTTATATCATTGAAGCGAGTAAATTGATTTTTTGTTATTTTAAATGTCATAACTATATATAATTTAATTTTAATAATAAAATATAGTGTATATATACTATTATATAAATAACACAAAATTAAGTATATTTTATTTGATAAACAAAATTAATTTATATTTTTTATTATAATAGTAAAGATTATAATATAGAAATATATTATTTTTATTGTATGTTAATATAAAAGAGAATAATTTTTAATTAAAATTTAAATTATGGAATAAAAAAACTCCTTATAAATATAAGGAGTTTTTTAACATACACTAATATATAGTTTTTTTATTAATTATTTTGTTCTATAGAATTCAACTCTACGATTGCGTTGTCTATTTTCATCATTAGTATTTGGTACTAATGGTTCATTCATACCTTTTCCAATAGGTTCGAGTCTACTTCCATCTATACCATGTTGTATTAACCAATTTTTAACAGATTCTGCTCTTTCTTGTGAAAGTTTCATATTTAATTCTTCACCGCCAATATCATCTGTATGACCAACGACTTGAAATGTAGTTTCTGGTTTTTTATTCATAGCACTCAAAACATTATTTAATATACGTTCTGATCTATTTGTTATTTCTGATTTACCAGTTACAAATTCAATATTTCTAAGAATTAATTTTTCTCCTATACTTATGTTTAGTATATCATCATCTGGATCTAACGGATCTGTTTCATAATGAATTTCTACTCCATCTTTTATTCCACCATAATCAGTATCAGGATTTAATGGATCAGTTTTGTATTTTTTTACTTCATCCCCATCATAAAGCCCATCTCCATCAGTATCAGGATTAAAAGGATCTGTTCCTAAACTAGTTTCTTCTTTATCAGAAAGTCCATCTCCATCACTATCTTTTTCAAATTTTGCGACATTAAAATGTACACCTAATTTTACAAAATGGTTCCCATCAAAAATTTCATCGTGTACAGGGTTAAGATCATCTGTTAAACTAAATCTTACTCCATAATGTAAATCGATAGTTGTAATAGGACTTAATTCATATTTTAATCCAACACCAACCGGGAAAGATACTGTCATACCACTTTCAACCGGGGTAACTATTTCACCTTCTGGTTTATTAGCTAAATTGGCATTAAACGGCATATCATTGCATTTAAAATATGTTACACCAATACCGCCAAATACATATGGTTTAAATTTTGTATTTTTTAAAAAATCATAACGTAAACGGGCATCGCCAGTAAAATAACTAGAATTATATTGTGAAAATCCACCTATTTCACTTGTACCATTTTTAAAATATTCTAAAGATATTTCAGGACTTAATTCTTCTGCTATAAGATTATTCCATATTCCGTATATACTGAAGAGAGGTCCTATACTTCTTTCAGCAGGAATTGATTCATTTACACCGTATGTTAATCCAATACCTGCGCCAACAGAAATAGTACTTTCATGTTTCATAGCAAATGTAGCAATTGAAGAAGTTAAAAACAATGCTACTATTAATAATGTAGAAATTTTTTTCATTTTCATAATGTTTATTTTTTTATTATAAATAGAAAATTATATAAATTTATTTTATTATTTGTTGTTTATTTATAATGATTTACTTAATATAAGTTAAATATTAATATAAATATGAAGTACAAATATACAAAATATAAGTGAAAATTAAAAATAAATATTTATATTATCATATATAATAATTGATTTAATATTTTGGCGGTATCCAATCATTACGTTTCCATTTTTTTAGTTCTATAATAATATTTCCTATATATACTTTCATATTTGCTTTTATAGGAATACGAGCATCATCACAGCTAAACCATCCTTCAAATTTATCACCAAGACCATAAATACCAACCCAGTCAGCTTTTCCATCAAAATAATATGTTTTTATAGGATATTTTATTGCATCAATACTTATCTTTTTTACTTCACCTGTAAAATTAAGATAAGTGTTACCAATAGATAAATCCATTATAGTTGGGATTTTTAATCTTTTATTTAATTGTACGTA
The DNA here is from genome assembly GCA_964472015.1 of uncultured Hyphomicrobiales bacterium. Taxonomy (GTDB): domain Bacteria; phylum Bacteroidota; class Ignavibacteria; order Kapaibacteriales; family UBA2268; genus JAAYTD01. The sequence continues at coordinate 100,248 of CAYYIP010000007.1, forward strand.
ATTTCTTGCTAGAAAAAATAATGTTGCCCCATCTAATATTTTACTATTTGCACTAAGAATAGTATCATTTATTTTTTCTTTATTATAATATTTTTCGTTTTTTAAAAAATTTTGTTTTGGATTATTAAATGTTATTCTTTGAAATCCCCATTCGTCTGAACCTAATTTTGAATTACCTTCAAAATAAATACCTGTGGTAAACGTTGTATCCATCCAAGAATTAAAAATTGCTTTTAATGATAAAAATGGAATATTAGAATTTGATTCTATAAAAATTTTTGAACGATATGTTTTTTCCCCTTTATAAATATCATTTTCAAGTGTTATTATTTTTATTGTTCCTAATTTTATAGATAAGTAAGTGACATCATATTCTAGTTCTTCACCAACTTGAAGCATGTCTGCTATAGAATAATTTGGAACAAGAATTTCTATAAATAGAAAACACAATATAAACATAATTAATATATTTATATTTTTTAGAAACTTTGAAAAATAAATATTTAGTTTTTTTATCATTTTTTGTTTTATATTTTTGAAATATTAATTAAAACTTTATTGTCTAGCAAATATATTTCATTAGTATCTTCAATTGTGTTCGAGAATTTAATATAATTAGCAAGTGTTTCTGTCATTATATAATTTTGCTTTTCTTGTATTGCTTTTTTTATGTTATCATTTGAATTAATTATAATATTAATTCTGTCTGTTACTTCGAATTCCATTTCTTTTCTTATATTTTGTATTTTACTTACCAATTCTCGTGCAATACCTTCTTGTATTAAATCAGTGTCTAATGTAGTATCTAAAGCAACAGTAATTCCATTTTCACTTGTTACAAGCCAACCTTCTATATCGTTACTATAAATTTCAATATCGTCAATATTAATAGTAACAGAAGAATTATTTTGTAAAGTTATTTTTAATTCTTTTTTTGTTTCAATAATTCTAATTTGTTCACTATTTAGTTCTTTTATTGCATTAGCTACCATTTGAGTTTGTTTACCAAATTTTCTACCTAATATTTTGAAATTTCCTTTTGCCTGTTTCGATATAATGTTTGATGTTTTATCTGTTACAAATTCTATATCCTTAATATTTATTTCTTCAAGAATAATATTAGATACTGCTTGTATATCTCTACGTTGAGCAGGATTTAATACTGGGATTAAAATACGTCTTAATGGCTGTCTTACACGTATTTTTGATTTTTCACGTAAAAATCTTGCTAATGATACAATTATTTGAGCAGTTTCCATTCTATGTTCTAATTCAATATCAATTAAGTTTTTATTTACTAAAGGTATATCAAGCATATGAATAGATATTTTATCATTTTCATTACGTAAATGTTGATATATATCTTCTGATAAAAATGGTGCTATTGGAGCCATTAAGATAGATATTTTAATTAATACTTCTTTTAATGTTTGATAAGCAGCTATTTTATCATCATCTTTTTCACCTTTCCAGAAACGTCTTCTATTTCGTCTTATATACCAGTTTGATAATTCGTTTATTACAAATTTTTGAATAAGTCGTACTGCTTTTGTTAAGTCATATTCATCCATTTGTATAGTGAAATTACTTATTAATGTATTTAGTTTTGATATTATCCACCTGTCTATTTCTGGTCGTTTTGAATATTCTATTATTGCTTCTTTTCCTGTAAAGTTATCAATATTTGCATATAAGGCAAAAAAAGCATATGTATTTGTTAGCGAACGGAAAAAATCAGAAATAACTGTTTTCGCAATATCATCTTCATTAAATAAAGTTGTACGCCAAGGCGGATTGCTTGATAATAAATACCAACGAACAGCATCTGCACCATATTTATCCATAACATCAAATGGATCAACAGTATTTCCTAGTCTTTTTGACATTTTAATTCCATTTTTGTCAAGGATTAATTCATTCACTATTATATTTAAGTATGCAGGTTTTTCAAATAATGCTGTTGCAATATTATGTAAAGTATAAAACCAACCACGAGTTTGATCAATTCCTTCTGCTATAAAATCACCTGGGAATTGGTTTTCAAATAATTCTTTATTTTCAAAAGGATAATGAAATTGAGCAAAAAACATGGCACCTGAATCAAACCAAACATCTATAACTTCTTTTGTACGTCTATATATTTTTCCTTCTTTTATAAATATAACTCTATCAACGAAAGGTCTATGTAAATCTAATTCAATACCGCATTCTTTAACAGGTAAAAGTTTTCCGTCTGGGAATTCATAAATTCCTTGTTCTAATTCTTCTATTGAACCAATAGCGAATATATCTTCTTTATTTTGTTCATTTACCCAAATAGGGAGAGGAGTACCCCAATATCTATCTCTTGATAAAGACCAATCTTTTACTTCTTCTAACCAATTTCCAAAACGACCTTCGCCAATTTCCTTTGGCTGCCAATTAATTTTTGTATTTAGTTCTGACATCTTATCTTTATATGCAGTAGATTTGATAAACCAAGATTCTCTTGCATAATACATTATAGGATTTCCAGTACGCCAACAATGAGGATAATTATGTAAATAATCATTTGTTGAACGATAAATTTTATCGTTATATTTCAACCAAATTATAACATCTTTATCAACTCCTTCTTCTATTCTATCACTATAAGTAAAGGTTTTTATTGCACGACCTGAAAATTCTCCTACATCGTCTGTTAAGTGACCGTTTGGTGTAACTGGTTGTAAAAAAGGAATTTTATATTTTAAATACATTTTATAATCATCTTCACCAAAAGCTGGTGCTAAATGTACTATACCACTTCCATCACTTGTTGTAACAAAATCTCCTTCTAGAATTCTTAAAGCATGTGGATATTTATCTTTATCTATTTTACAGTATGGTAATATTTGGTTATATTCAGTTCCTAACAAATCCTTTCCTTTAAATTTAGATAATATTTCATACTTACCTTCAAGAACTGATAATCTAGATTCTGCTAGTACAAGTAAATGTTCTAATTCACTATTTTTAGTTTTTATTTGATTTTTTACAAGTACATAATCATAATCAATACCAACAGCTAATGCAACATTTGCAAAGAGTGTCCAAGGCGTAGTAGTCCATACAAGTAAGTTAGCACCTATTAAGTTTTTTAATTTTGAATTTACTATTGTTAATTTAAGGTAACAATTGGGGTCTTTTACTTCTTTATAGCCAAGTGAAAGTTCATGAGTGCTTAAAGGTGTTTCAATTGTTGGTGATTGAGGAATTACTTTAAAACCTCTATAAATCAAGCCCTTATCAAAATATTGTTTTAAGGCCCACCAAACAGATTCTATATAATTTAATTTACAAGTAATATACGCAGAGTTCAAATCGACCCAATAGCCCATACGTTCTGTAAGGGCACGCCATCCATTTTCCATTTTTATATTTTTAAAAACAAAATCACGACATTTTTCATTGAATTTATCTATTCCATAAACTTCTATTTCTTTTTTATCTTTAAAACCTAGCTCTTTTTCCATTGCAATTTCAATAGGTAAGCCATGCGTATCCCAACCAGCTTGACGACGTACATAATATCCTTGCATGGTTTTATAACGACAAATAGTATCTTTGATAGTTCTTGATAGCATATGATGAATTCCGGGACGACCATTTACAGTAGGTGGGCCTTCATAAAAACTATAATTATTTGCATTTTGTCTTAACTCTAATGTTTTTTCAAATATATTATTTTTTTCCCAGAAGTCTAAAATTTTCTTTTCTATCTCTGGATAATTTAATTTTTCAGGTAATTGTATGAACATATTGATTAATTTTTAATTTTTTTATCTATAAATTAACAAAAAATAACTACTAATATACTAATATTTTATTAAATATAAAAATAACATTTTTAAATATAATAGTTATTTATTATTTTTAAGTTTATGTGTTTAATATAACTTAACATATTATAATATAATAAAGTAATATAATAAAGCTAAGTAATATTGAAAATTATTTTTAGTAATAGTAATAATAGTTTATTATATATAATTTAATATTTATTTTTCATTAGTTTTAATTGGAATAATGATATTATTAATAAAATGAAAAATAAAAAATATGCTATAGCAGATGCATAACCTAATGTATTTGTTTTTTCAAAAGCATTTGTAAATATTAAATAAACAAGAGTAGTTGTGGAATTTAATGGACCACCTTTTGTCATTATGTATATTTCTATAAATACTTGAAATGATTTTATCATATTTATGATTAATACAAAAGCAATAGTGGGTCTTATCAATGGAATTGTTATTCGTCTTAATGTATAAAAAGGTTTGGCACCTATAAGTTTAGCAACATCATACAAATTTTCAGGTATTGTTTGCATAGCTGCTAAAAATATAACCATATAATAGCCGCAAGCACTCCAAATATCCATTATCATTATTGATAACAATGAGGTATTAGTATCGTTTAGCCAACCTAATTTAGAATATGGCAACCCCAAACTTTTTAAAATTATATTTATATATCCTTCACTTGTATATAAGTTTGTAAATATTAAAGATATTACAACTAAAGAGGTTATTGATGGTAAAAAATATGACGACCTAAAAAAATTTCTAAACTTAATTAATTTATTATTTAATAAATTTGCTAATATTAAAGCTATTGAAAGAGTAAAAGGAACAGTTCCTAATGTAAAAAACAATGTATTACGTAATGCTGTAAAAAATATATCATCTTTAAACATTTTTTTATAGTTTTCTAAGCCTATAAAATCTAAAGAGTTTGTTAATGTGTGATATTCTGTTAAACTTAGGAATCCTGTATATAAAATAGGATATAACCAAAATATGACAAATACCAATATCCATGGGATCAACATTAAGTAAGTATTTTTATTATTTTTCATTTATTTTTCAGTTTTTATATTTTTTTTGTTATAATTAATTTCAATTTATTATTAATTGTCGTAGTAGCAAAAATATATATATATATCCTCCATCTTTTGTCCCTAGTTTTTTGTGAATTGCTTCTATTTGTATAGGGAAATTACGTATTGACAAATTAATTTTTTTTGTTTTATCTAAGTAAGGAAATATTTTTTTTGAATCTAAACTTTCAATACCAATTACCTCAAATTTTCGGCCAGGGAAATTATTAATTAAATTATTAGATGTAAATAAATGAGAATTTATATGAAGTTTTGCTAAATTATATTTTCTACAGATTAAATTCCAACAAGCAAGTTTCATTAAAGATGCGTTTGGTTCGTATAAATATTTTTGAACTAAATCATAATTTATTATTTTTTCTTTAATATCATTTTTAGTAAATATTATAGAAGAATAAACAGCATCTTGTTGTAAGATATTATAATTTTTAGGTAAATTTATTGCATAATATTTTATGTTATTATTTTTTATTTGGTTTAGTAAAACTAATAATTCCTTACATTCATTCTCAACAGATATTACATGTATTTCTGATATATTAGTTAATGTATTTTCTAATTTTGATATATCAAACATAGGAGAAAGTTTAATTAATATATGTGTTCCTATATTTAATAAATTATTTTTTATATTTAAAATATTTGGTCTTAATTCATTTAATAAAAAATGTCTTTGATCATTTTTTCTTCTATCAGGGTCAATATAAATTAAATCAAAATAATTTGATTTGTTTTTTTGCAAAAATATTTCACTATTGCTATTAGTTATGAATATATTATTATAATTTAGATTTTTTATATTCTCTTTAAAAATATTACATAAAGTTGGATTAATTTCATAATATAAATGGTTTGTTGCTTTATTTGCAAAAAACATACTATCTATTCCCATTCCGCCAGTTAAATCTATTGAAGTTTTATAATCTTTTATAATATTCGATTTATATTTTGCTGTTTGTTCAGATGAAGATTGTTCGCAATTTAATCTAGGAGGAAATATAAAATTAAAATTTTTACATAACAAAGGAAATTTATTTATAAATTTTTTACGTACGAATATTTGTTCTATTGCAAAATTAAATTCTTCGTCTGAACTTATATTACTATAATTGAAATTAAGCTTATTTATTATTTTATTTTTATTAAGAATTAATTTAGTTATATCTTCATCTATATTATTATAAATAAAATTAAATGTTTTCTTATAAATTTCAGATATATTTTCATACATAAATCATATTAATATTATCTTGTAATTATTTATAAATATACACAAAAATATTATTTTTTTTATTATTATATGTTAAATAATTATTTTATAAATATAAAAAGATTTAGAAATTATAATTTATAAAAATAATATAAATAATTTTAGATATAAATTTGTTATAAAATTATATTTGTGTAAATTTGTAATTCATTATATTGTTATATTTATACAAAAATGCGAAATTTTTTGGTTTATAACTTAAAGACTTACAAAATATATCATTATATATCATTTCGAAATAGTCGATTAAAAAATTTAAAATCTAAATTTATTATTAATATAAATTAACATAAAGGTAAAAATATGTCTTCTAAAAAATTAGAAAAAGCTGCTTTATTAGCTTTAAAAGACTATATGTGTATAACAGAAGATGAAACTTTGCTTGTTATTACTGATGCGTTGACAAATGAAGTTGGTCGTGCTTTGTATGAAGCGGGATTAAATTTATCTAATGAAGCATTTTATATGGAAATGCGTGAGCGTGAAGTTAATGGACAAGAACCACCAGAACAAATTGCTGAATTAATGCGTACTGTTGATGTGGTTATGTGTGCTACATCAAAATCTTTAACACATACAAAAGCACGTATATTAGCATCAAAACAAGGGGTTAGAGTTGGTACTATGCCAGGTATTAATGTTGGTATAATGGAAAGATGTTTTTCGGCTAATCCAAATGATATAATTTCATTGAATGAAAAATTGCAACATTTATTAAAGCATACAAAAGAAATTAAATTAGTTTCTAAGGCAGGTACAGATGCTACATTTAAAGCTAATGGACGTAGAATAATTTCTAGTACAGGAGTTTTGAAAAATATAGGTGATTCTGGCAATGTTCCTTCTGGCGAAGTTTATTTTGCTCCTGTTGAAGGTGTAACTAGTGGTCGTTTGGTATGTGATGGTTCCGTTGCAGGTATTGGGCTATTAGATGAACCTATAGTTATAGATATTGTCGATGGTTTTGCTAATAAAATAAGTGGTGATGATAAGGCAAAAAAATTAGAAGATATGTTATCAAAGGTAGGTCATTATGCTCATGCAGTTGCTGAATTTGGTATTGGGACTAATCCAAAAGCAGAAATAAAAGGATATATTTTAGAAGATGAGAAAGTGCTTGGTACAGTTCATATTGCTTTTGGTAATAATCAATCTATGGGTGGTAATATAAATGTTCCAATTCATATTGATTGTATTATAAAAAATCCATCTTTTTATTTTGATGGTAAATTAATAATGGATGAAGGTAAATTTTTAATATAGATATTAATTGTTAGTATTTATATGTTTTTTATAATACTTGGTATTTTTGCCGGTATCTTTGCTGGTATGTTTGGAATAGGTGGGGGTATTATTATTGTTCCTACACTTATTTTAATTTTTAATTTTACAACACAAGAAGCTACAGGTACTTCGCTTGCAGCCTTATTGTTACCAGTAGGTAGCTTAGCACTTTTTCAATATAAAAAAGCAGGATTACTTAATATTAAAGTATCTGCATTTATTTCATTAGGTATATTTATTGGGAGTGCAATAGGAGCTACAATTGCATTGAATATTAATTCTGTTTTATTAAAGCAATTATATGGCTTATTTCTATTATGGGTTGGATTTAATTTTGTAAAGCCTCTAGAATTAATATATAAACAAAATAAACAAAAAATACAAAATTTTATAAATTATGAAACAGAATTAGAATTATTAAATATAAATAAAAAAAAATTATATATTTTTTTATTTATTGGTATATTTTCAGGTATCTTTGCTGGTATGTTTGGAATAGGTGGTGGTGTTATAATAACCGCTATTTTAATAAGTATATTAAAAATACCTACAAAATATGCCATTGCTATTTCACTTGCAGCTTTGTTTTTGCCATCTGGTTTACCAGGTGTTATTAAGTATTATAATTCAGGATTTATTAGTATATTTACTGCTATATTTATTGCTATAGGTATAGAAATAGGAAGTGCTATAAGTGCTCATATTGCAATAAAAATAAGTTCTAATAAGATTAAAAGATTATATGGTATTTTTATTTTTATTATTGGCATTTATTTTATTGTTCAAAGTTTTATTTTTTAAAATTTATTATTGTAAGAAATGCGTTTAACTGAACATTTAAATAAAATATCATGGTCTATAGCAGATAAATCAACATATGTTTTATATGGAATTGCTACAATTGCTATTTTAAGAGTTACTAATGATATTGAATTTGGAATATTTACACTTTTTAATTCTTTACATAATTTGATACTTAATATATCTGATTCTTTTGCTTTACAATCAATTTTACAATTTTCTGCTTTTGAAGAAGAAAAACCTCGTATTAATTTAATAGCAATTTTTAATCATATAATTGTTGTTTCTGTTTTTGTTAGTTTAATATTGATTTTTAGTTATCCTTTAGCAGATACACTTGGTGAGCCTAAAATTATTGAGTTATCCAAAGCATTACCTATATTAGCTATGTTTTCTATTCCTAGATATTTTTGTAATCGTATTATGTATCGTGAATTAAAAATATTTAGATTATTTTTAACAAACTTAGTATATTTTGGTACTATGTCTGGAATAATTATTTATTGTATAATATATGATATTTTTTTATCATATAAGAGTATTATATATATAACTTATATTGGAGCAGCTGCTGGAACTCTTGTTGCCATTTTGTTAACATTGTCGTATTGGAAATTTAGCTTAAAAGGGAAAACAAAATATTTAGATGTTATTAAATTTTCTTTTAAATATACAATAACCGGAATTATTTTACCATTACCTAAATATTGTGATGTATTTATTGTTCAATATTTTTTTGGAACATCAATAGTTGGATTGTATGCACCGGCAAAAAATATATTTCGTTTTGTAGATGAAGCAATAAATACTGTTTCTTCTTTAATTTATGCACCTAGTGTTAAATTTATAGTTAAAAAAGATATTAAATCTTTAAACTCTTTGTTGTCAAAATCTATTTCTGTTATGTTTGTTGGATTTATTATTTTAACTATTCTTTGTTTTATAGGTATTAGTGATTATTTTAGTTCATTTTTGCCAAATAAGTTCTCAGATTCAATTCCTATTTTTAATTTTTTAATGTTAGCTTCTATTTTATTACCTATTACATTACTAAATACTCCAATAAATGCTATTGGGAAATCAGAAGTTATAGCAAAATATGTATTAATAAGTATTATATTCTGGGGGTTGTCTTTTATTGTTATTGGAGTATACTTTAATTCTTATATAAATTTAATTCCAGTACCATTTATAATTTTTCTTTTAGTTTTATCTATATTATTATTTAGATATTCAAAAAAACATTTTGATATAAAATTTATTCAATTATTTAGAGTTATTCCTGATGCTATAATGTTTATAAAAAGGAAATTTTCATTATAAATGAATAATAATAAATTAAAAAATTAATTAAAAATGTAACAAAATAAATAAAAAATAAAATAAAATATAAAAAATTTTGTATTTTAGAATTTTATTAAATAGTCATAAGGTATTTTATTTATATTATTAAATAAAAATACTTTTAAAAGATTTTTATTATTTTAAATTATATATTAGGTATTTCTAAAAATGAAACTTAATTCAAAGAAGCTATGTTTTATAGCATTTTTAACTTTTTTTGTTGTTAATATTGCAATTGCTCAAAATAATGCAGCTAAATTTAGAACTTTTGTTAAAGAACATGATTATGAGAAAGCAGGAGAGCTAGCAGAACAGGTAATTAATGAAAATCGAAAAGATTATAATTTACTAATGCTTGTTGGTGATGTTTATTTTGAGTTAGAGCAATATAATGATGCTTTTAATACTTATTCTATTGCAAAAGATTTAAGATCTAAAGATAGAAAAGTTTGGATTAGTTTAGGTCGTACTCTTATTAAATTAAATAGGCATAATGATGCTATTATTGAGTTAGAAAAAGCTTTAGAGGATGACAAAAAAAATGAAGCATTAATTCTAGAACTTGCAAATGCTTATCTTGCAGCAGGTAAAATAAATGAGGCAGAAATACAAATAACTAATGCTCGTTCTATAAATAACAAAAATCCAGAAGTTTTTGTTATGTTAGGAAAGTTATATTTTGAACAGAAAATATGGGAATTAGCACGTTCTAATTATGAAGAAGCTATTAATCTTGCACCACAAAATATTGAAATAAGAAAATTATTAGCAGAAGTATATTGGAAACTTGCAGTAACTGCTGACGCAGGTAAGGACGTTGAATTGATGAATGAATATCTTAATCGTTCACTAGAAGAATGTAATAAAGCATTGCAAGCAAATGATAAAGATGCATCAGCTTGGAAATTAAAAGCTCAAATACATTTTAATGCTAATCAAAATTTAGAAGCCGCTCAATCTTATAATAAATTTTTAATATTACGCCCTAATAATTATAAGGAACGTTGGAGACTTGCAGAATTACTTGCTACTGCCGGTATTTGTGATTCGGCTTATGCGCATTTAGATAAAATCATAAATGCTAATCATATTGATATTACAGATTCTATTAAATTAAGAGCAGAATTGTTACTTGCTTCTTGTTACTATAAAGATAAAAGATATAATGAAACTGTAAAAATTTTTAATGGAATAAATAAATATGGTGAATCCCTGAAGACATTAGATGGTGCAGTTGGTAAATATATGTTACCAATTGAAGATTTGAAAATTTATGCAATATCTAATTTGTTTTCAAAAGATACTGATAATGCAGTTATTATATTTAAGGAATTATTTAAAATCGCCCCTGAGGAGAGTTGTAATTTTATGTATCTTGTTGCTAATCAAATTTTGAAGCCACAACAAAAATATCAAGAGATGATTGATATATTACAACTAAAATTAAATACTAATGTATGTTCTGATGAAAACGATGCTTTTTGTTATTATACTATTGGGACTGGATATTTTACATTAAACGATACAACAAAAGCGATAGAGGCACTTGAAGAATCTCTGAAACTTAATTCTAAATTTTATTGGTCTAATATATATTTGGGTGATATATATTATGCTATGAAAAATATTAAGGCAAGTGAGGAACAATTTAATAAAGTTATTGTAGAAGCACAAGAAGATAAAGAAAAATATAAACATGAATTAAATGCTTCTTTTCAAAAAAAAGCTTCTATAAGACTAGATAGTAAAAAATATAATGAACTTGAAAAAATTGCAAAAGAATGGGTTAATGTTTTTCCCGAAAATAATGAATATGGAAATTTATTTCTTGCTATTGCTTATCAAGGACAACAAAAAATAGAACAAGCAAAAGCAGCTTATCGTGAAGTATTAAAAGTTAATAAAGATAATAAAACTGCTAAAGATAATTTAAGAGCTTTAGGAAATTAAAACTTTTTACTTTTGTTTTATTATAAAAAACTTATATAAAATAACTCCTTTTTATTTTTATAATTTAGGAGTTATTTTTACTTATTATTTTTTATTTAATATAAAAATATTTTAATATAATGTTATGTTATCAAGTTATGCAAAAGACAATATTATTGTCATGTTAACAATTGGTGTTATTTTAATAGGTGTTGGTGTTTATTTTTTTAATAATAAGTTTATTGCAGTTTCTACTTTTATAGCAGGTGGTTTATTAATACTTTTTACATTATGGTTTTTTAGAGATCCTGAACGAAAAGTACCTATTGAAGCATTGAACGATGCTTCTTTAATAGTATCGCCTGCTGATGGTACAATATTGGAAATAGTAGAGGAAGAAGAAAAACACTATTTACATAATAGATCAAAGCGAATTAGTATTTTTTTATCGCCCTTGAATGTACATGTCAATAGATGTCCTGTATCAGGTTTTGTTGAATTTTATCGTTATAATAAAGGTGATTATATTATTGCAAATCATCCAAAATCTAGTGAATTAAATGAACAATCTCATATAGGTGTTAAAACAGAATTTGGTAAGGTATTTTTTAAACAAATAGTTGGAGTAGTTGCTCGTAGACTTGTTTGTGAAATAAAAGAACAAGATACAATTAAAGTTGGTGAACGTTTTGGAATGATGAAATTTGGTTCTAGAATGGATATTGCAGTTGATACAAACACTGAATTATATGTAAAAATTGGAGATAAAGTTGTTGCGGGTGAAACAATTATTGGGAAATTAAAGTTTCTAGGAAAGTAATATAATGAAAAAAATACGAGTTACTCGTTCTGTTATTCCAAATTTATTAACCTTGGGAAATGTATTTTCTGGGTTTACTGCTATTATATATCTTGCTGAAAATAATTTTCAATTTGCTGCTTTATATATATTTTTTGCTGCAGTATTTGACTTGATGGATGGAATTGTTGCTCGTATTTTACATGCTACAAGTGAAATTGGTGCTGAATTAGATTCTTTATGTGATGCCATTTCTTTTGGAGTTGCTCCTTCTTTTATGTTATATAAAGCTTTATTATATCAATTTGGAGATGTAGGAATTCTTTTAGCATCCTTACCAGTATTAGCAGGTGTTCTTAGATTAGCAAGATTTAATGTACAACTTGTAAGTTTTGAGGATAAATTATATTTTAAAGGAATGCCTATTCCCGCAGGTGCATTAACAATAGTTTCTTTTGTAATTTTCTATGTTAATACAAATATATTATCAAATACTTATATTTATATATTAGCATTTATCGTTGTTTTAACTGTATCAATAGCAATGACTTCTACTATTAAATATGATAATTTACCACGACCAAGTAAACAATCATTTAAAAAACGTCCTATTTTTTTCATATTAGTTATTATTGCTATAATTTTATCTATTATTTCAACGGGGTATGCAATATTTCCGATTATGATGATATATATAATTTTTATTCCTATAAAAAATATAATTTACAAAATAATGCAATATGCTAAAAGAAATTAAAAAATAATATTTTATTTTTATTAAAATAAATGATAATTATAATTATAATTATAATTATAATATAAACATACTACTAATTTTTTATCGTTAATGAAAAATATTCTTATAAAATTAATTATATTTTTATTTTTTTTCTATTCATGTTCTGGAAATAAAAATAAAAGCAAAAATACAAATGAAAATGTAGACAAGATAATAATAGAAAAACAATCAGATACAGTAAAAGAATTATCTTTTGAAGTAATAAATATAATACCTCATAACGAAACTGCATTTACACAAGGTTTAATTTTTTATAATGGTTATTTATATGAAAGTACTGGATTAGAAGGGATGTCTAAGTTGTATAAAATAGATGTAGAAACTGGTAAAATATTGAAACATATAAATTTAGATAGTAATTTATTTGGCGAGGGTATTACAATAGTTAATAATAAGATATATCAAGTAACTTGGCATAATCAATTATTTTTACAATATGATGTTAATACATTTAAAAAGTTAAAAGAAGTTAAGTATTATGGTGAATGTTGGGGATTAACAAATAATGATTCTATGCTTATTTTAAGTGATGGTTCATCTTATTTAAGATTTATTGATACTAATAATTTTTCTGTTGTTTCAAGTAAATTAGTTACTTATAAAAATAAACAATTAACAAACATAAATGAACTTGAACTTATAGGTAATAAACTTTTTGCAAATATTTGGGGAAGTGATATTATTGTTATAATAGATATTAATACTGGAAAAGTGATTGCTCAGTTAGATATTACAGAGTTACATAATATTATAAAAGAAGAAAGTAAGATGCCAGATGTTGCTAATGGAATTGCATATAATTCTATTAAAAATACTTTTTATATTACAGGGAAAAATTGGAATAAAATATTTGAAATAAAAATAAGATAAATAAGCATTTATTATTTAATTATAATTAACCTTTCCTATATCGATATTATTTGGTATAGGTTTTTTTATTTTAAAAAAAAATAAAAAATATTTTGTATATATATATATTATTATTATTTTTGATATAAATATTATGTTACAATTGTAAATTTATTTATAAAAAATATTTTTTATGTTGTTTGTGTAGTAAATTAATAATATATTGTTAATATATTTTTGACAACATTGTAACAAAAATATATAAAAATTAATATAAAAATAATTAAGAAATATATAAAAAACATATAAAAGGTAACGTTATGAGAGTTTTTATTCGTATATATTTGCATTTAATATTGTTAATAATATTATTAGCAACAAATTTATATGGGGGTAATTATAAGGCAGAACAAAGTATAATAACTCCCGATATTAAGTCAAGATTGGAAAGTAAATTATTAGAGGCACAATTAGGGACCGAATATTTTGTTATTGTTCCGCCTAATG